>CAMVPS010000034.1:0-19755 GCA_947169405.1 uncultured Bacteroidales bacterium | reverse complement strand
TTCATTTCGGCGAGGTTCGCACCCTTGCCGCCGAGCAGCTCACGCATCTTGCCGTTACCTTCGGCCTTCTTGGCGCCGAAGCGGTAGACTCTCTTTTTGATCGCTTTCATTTCGCTTATGATTTGGTTAAATATAATATTCGAAAATGCAAAAAAGTAATCTAAACCGCAAATTTAGAAAAAAATCTGCGGAAATGCTAAAAAAACTGGGGGTGCGGGACCTACAAAAGCTTGGCGGCGATGTCCGAGAGTTCCGACCTTTCGCCCTTCCGGAGGAAGATGTGCTGGAACAGCGGCTGTCCGTTCATCTTCTCCCCGAGGTGCGTCAGACCGTTGGACCACTGGTCCAGGTAGGGCTGGTCAATCTGGAAAATGTCGCCCGTGAAGACCATCTTCGTGCCTTCGCCGGCGCGGGTGATGATGGTCTTGACCTCGTGCGGGGTGAGGTTCTGCGCCTCGTCCACAATGAAATACACCTTGCCGAGGGAGCGGCCGCGGATGTAGGCGAGGGGGGAGATGAGGAGTTTCTCGTCCTTGAGCATCCCCTCGATCTTGAGGGCCTGCTTGGAGCCCGGCTTGAAGCAGCGCTTGATGACGTCGAGGTTGTCCATCAGCGGCTGCACGTACGGACTCATCTTGCTCCGCTGGTCGCCCGGCAGGAAGCCGATGTCCTGGCCGCCGAGCACCACGGTCGGACGGCTGAGGATGATCTGGTCGAAGTCCTTCTCCTGCTCCAGCGCGGCGGCCAGGGCGATGAGCGTCTTGCCCGTGCCGGCGCCGCCGGTCAGGGACACGAGCGGAATGGCGGGATTCAGGCAGGCGTCCAGGGCGAAGCGCTGCTCGTCGTTGCGGGGACGGATGCCGTAGGCCTCCTTCGTCCGCACGAGGACGATCTTGTTCCGCTTGTCGTCGTAGCGGGCGCAGACCGTGGTCCCGCCCAGGTCGAACTTGTACAGCTGGTTGGGTTTGGGCTCTTTCTGGGAGACCTCCTTCCAGTCGATGCTGTTGTCCTGCCCGTAGGCGAGCTGCTGGATGACCTGCGGGTCGGCGTCCACGTACATCACTTCCCGCTCGAGGTCGTACAGGTGCTCGTCGTCCACGCGGCCGGCCTGGTAGTCCTGCGCGGGCATCCCGACGGCCTTCGCCTTCAGGCGCAGGTTGATGTCCTTGGTCACCAGGGCGACGAACCGGCCGGGGTTCTGCGCCCGCACCCACAGGGCCGTGGACAGGATCCGGTGGTCCTGGGTGTCGTCCTTGAACAGGTCGGCGAATTCGGGGGTGAAGGGGTGGTTGGGCTCGATCTTGATGTTGCCGAGCCGCTTCCCGAGCGAGATGCCCTCGGGCCCGAACTCCCGCTTGTCAGTGAGCTTGTTGATGTCCCGCATGAAGGCGCGGGCGTTGAACGAGAGGGCGTCGTTGCCCTTCTTGAACTTGTCCAGTTCCTCGATCACGGCGATGGGGATCACGAGGTCGTTCTCCTGGAACCGCTTGATCGCCTGGTGGTCGTGCAGGATGATGTTGGTGTCGAGGACAAATATCTTGGCCATGGTTTCGGTGTTGTCAGTCTTCTCCCTCCAGGGAGTTCATCAGGGACTCCAGGATGCCGGTGATGCCGCTGCCGCCCGACAGGACGGAGACGCCGGGCGTGCCGACGGCCGGGTGTCCGAGCGGGAAGTAGGCGATGTCCTGGAGCAGGAATTCGGCGTCCACGTAGTCGTAGTCGATGTCGGCGATCTGCAGGATGACACCGGGAATCTCGCCGAACAGGACGCGGACGCGGAGTTCGTCGCCGTAGGCGCGGCAGACGTCGCCGACGGAGACGTCGGCCCCGTTTACGGCGGCCATGCCCCGGAGGGCGTTCATCAGTCCGCCTTCGAGGACGGTGGCGCCGGCGCGGACGATGCCGTCCTCCACCAGCTCCCGGATGACTTCGTATCCGTCAATGAAATAATCGGCGTCGCCCACCTCGGGCGCGGTGCTCCGCTTCTCGCCCGTCGCGGCGGCGAGCAGGGACCCGCCCAGGCGGTAGTCGCAGGTGTCCAGGGGAACGTAGATCAGCCAGTCGGAGGCTTCCGGCTGAATGGTCGCCGGACAGCGGCGGCGCCGGGAGATGCGCGGGTTCGCCGTGCGGAACGGCAGCTCGCGGATGATGCTTTCCTCTTCGTCCGGGGCCTCTTCCTCAGAGGTGGTCGTCGCCTTGAAGCAGACGTTGCAGGCGCCGCCCGCGACCTTCACCTCGCTGAGCTTGATGCCCAGGTGGTCGATGTATTCGGCCGCCGCCTCGACGGAGGCGTAGAAGGCGGCCTGGTTGCCGATGGTGCCGTCGTTCCAGCGCCATTCGCCCTTCAAGGTAAGGTCCCCGAGCCGGAAATGACCGCCCATCCAGATGGCGTCCAGCATGGCCTTGGCGATGCGCGCCCGCGTGACCTGGCCCGCGAAGGGCAGGGGGAACGGGGGGCGGGGCAGGGCGGCGACGGCATCGGCGTAGGCGTCGATGTCCTCGTCGCGGAAGTCGAAGGGCGTGGGGGAGATGTCCACGGTCTCGTCCGCGACGCTGCCGGCCGGCGACGGGGCGGGGAGCGCGCCCGGAAGCGTGCATTCCTGCAGCAGTCCGGCAGGCGTCAGGGCCTGCGGAATCCCGTCTATGATGTAGGCGTCGAAAAGGTTCGGTGCTTTGTCGGCCATCCTGGGCGTTTTTATTTGTGCTCAAAAATAGGTATTTTTGTGTTGAAATCAAAACAAGCGCGTTTTTATGGAGTTTTCGCAGTCTCGGTACGGGGCGCTGCTCGAGGAGATCTTCCAGCGGTTCCCTTCGGTGCAGAAGACGGATTTCGCCACGGCCTACAAGCCGGGCCTGGCGGGGATGGAGGCCTTTTGCGAGGCGCTCGGGCATCCCGAGCGGGCGTTCAAGAGCATCCACGTGGCCGGGACCAACGGCAAGGGCTCCGTCGCGAGCCTCCTCGCGTCGGCCCTCGCCGGCGTCGGCCTTCGCACGGGCCTGTACACGTCCCCGCACCTGGTGGACTTCCGGGAACGCGCCCGGATCGTCACAGGCGACACCTTCGAGCTCATCCCCAAGGAATACGTTTTTGACTTCCTGACCACCTGGGAACCCTATTTCATCGAGCAGGGTCTGTCCTTCTTCGAGATCACCACCGGCCTCGCGTTCAAGTGGTTCGCCGATGCCGGCGTGGACGCCGCGGTCATCGAGGCGGGCCTCGGCGGCCGGCTGGATTCCACGAACGTCATCACCCCGGAGCTGGCCCTCGTCACCACCATCGGCTTGGACCATTGCGCGCTGCTCGGGAATACGCTGGAGGCCATCGCGGGGGAGAAGGCGGGCATTTTCAAGCCCGGCGTCCCCGCCCTCGTGGGCGAGAGCAATCCCGAGACCGACCCCGTCTTCGACGACAAGGCCTGGATGCTGTGTCCGCTCACTTATGCGGACAAGATCCGCCCGTCCCTGTGGCACCGCCGGCAGGACATCCTCAAGAAGATGGACCTGCAGGCCGATGTCCAGGAAAAGAACCTCCGCACCGTGCTCGCCGCCGTCGACATCCTCAAGCAGGTGCCCGGCTTCAAGGCCCTGGCGGACACGGAGGGCGCGCTGGCCGGCATCGCCGGCGCCGCCCGCCGGACTGGCTTCCGCGGCCGCTGGGAGCGGCTTTCCGAGCTTCCATTCGTCATCTGCGACATCGGCCACAACCCCCAGGCGCTGCAGTACAACTTCGCCCAGCTCCGCCGCTACGTGGAGGAAGGCCGCTGCAGCTCGCTGATCATCGTATACGGCATCATGGCCGACAAGGACCTGGATTCCATCCTCCCGTTGATGCCTGTGGACGCGACCTATATCTTCACCGCTCCCCAGACCGTCCGGGCCCTGCCCGCCGCGGAGATCCTGAAGCGCTTCACGGCCGCGCCGGCGGTCGCGCCGCGCCGCGCCTACACGGCCGACTCCGTCCGCCAGGCCGTCCAGATGGCCCTGCAGCTGGCCCAGACGCTGTCCCAGCAGACGAACCGCTCCGCATCGGCCTCGAAGCCCGTTCCGCCGCTGGTGTTCATCGGCGGCTCCGCTTTCGTCGTCGCCGAGGCCCTGCCCCTGTTCCGCTGATTGGTATAGATGTTGAAGATATCCTGCCGGTAGAAAACAGTTGATTATGTTCCGATATGTCCGGGCGGCCCTCGCGGCCGCCGCCCTTTTCCTGATTGCCCCGCTTATGAACGCCAACCCCGCGCCCGACAAGGACGGCCACGTGCTGACCGCCCTGTGGAAACAGTATGAAGAGGCCTCCAAGGCCGACCGCCCCCAGAAGGAGGCGGAAATCCTCACGAAGATCAAGGCCGAGGCCGTCAAACAGCGCCTCGCCGCGGACTTCTATGACGCCGCCGTCAAGTACGTGGAGTCGGTGCAGCGCCGCGACTGGAAGAAGCGGGACGAGCTCCGGAAGAACTTGGAGAAGGAAGTGAAGGACTTCGACGAGCCGATGGTCACCTATCTTTGGATGAGCGACCAGGCCGGATCCTCCTCCGACGCCCGCTGGGCCTTCGTCCGCGACCGGGCGGAGGCGTTCCGAAAAGGGCACAACACCGCGCTTTGGCGCGGCATCGGCGGCCTGATGGGCGGGGCGATGAAGGATTTCGTCGCGTCCGACTACGAGTATGTGTTGTGGCACCTGATCGGCGCCCGCCGCTATGACAATCCGGAGAAGGACGAGATTTACCAGGCCCTGAAGGGCGAGGTGGAAGGGAAGCATCCCGGCGAAGGCTACTTGGCCTACTATATCGCGAACCGCAAGTATGGCCCCGCCAAGAAGGAGGCGCTGGAGGCCGTCGCGAAGAAGTATGCCGGCCAGTCCGTCGCTTTCTGGCCCCGTCAGGAGCTGCTCCGGATCAAGTTCAGCGAGTTGAACGAGCAGAAGGCCGGATCGGCCGCCTACCAGGCCCTGTATGCCGACTGCCTGGCCTACGAGAAGGCGCGCAAGGCCCTGAAGGGGGACGACGCCAAGATCGTCGCCGGCTGCACCGCCGTCAAGAACCTGACCGAAACGCTCACCGGCAAGGGCGTCGGCGTCCGTCTGGAGGACAAGAACGTGTGCGTCACGTTCCGCAACCTGGACAAGGCCACGCTCACCCTCCGGGAGGGCGACAAGACGGTCAAGACTTGGAATCTCGCGAATTCCGCCCGCAGCTTCTATGTCTATGACACCGTGCGGGTGGCGCTCCCGGCCCTCGGCGACGGCGCCTATTCGCTGGAAGCCGTGAACGGGAAACTCAGCGGCATCGCCTACTATAATCAGCACACCCTGTCGCTGGCGGTCCGCCGGGAAGCGGAGGGCTTCGCCGCGTACGTGACCGACTACATTTCCGGCAAGCCGCTCGACAAGGCGAAGCTCACCCTTTGGAAGGGGGACAAGGAAGTCGCTTCCGAGCAAGTCCGGCTGGACGGCTTTACGGTGCTCCCCAAGAAGTTCCAGGAGACCATCGACGGCCACAAGGAGACGTATTATTACTTGACGGCCGAGACCGGTTCCGGGACGAATCTCCGGGCCAGCCGGAAGGTGGGTGCGCACGCCTACTATTACTATGACGACAGCGAAGACCGCAAGGACTACACCTACTGCCATATCTACAAGGACCGCGGCGCCTACAATCCCGGCGATGTCCTGCAGTTCAAGGCCGTGGTGTACCAGGGCAACCTCGTGGACCGCGTCGCCGTCGTCCCCGGCAAGGCTGTCGAAGTGTTCCTCCTGAACAGCGAAGACAAGGAAATCGACCGCCTGAAGCTGAAAACCAACGAGTTCGGTTCCGTCTCCGGTTCCTTCACCCTGCCCAAGGGCGAGCGCAACGGCTATTTCCAGCTGCAGGTGAAATCCGGCAAGCAGTACCTCGAAGGCGACTCCTTCCGGGTGGACGAGTTCGTCCTCCCGACCTTCACCCTCTCCTTCGACAAGAACGACAAGCTGTACCTGAAGGGCGACGAGGTCGTGATCGGCGGCAAGGTCAAGAGCTTCTCCGGCCACAGCCTGACCGGCGCCGACCTGGCCGTGAAGGTGGAGCGCTGGGGCAACGTCGTCCTGGAGACGAACGTCCAGCCCGCTTCCGACGGTACGTTCTCCTTCGCTTTCCCCGCGAAGGAAACCGGCTGGTACAACGCCGAGGTCACCGTCACCGACGCCACCGGCGAGATGCAGGAATTCGGCACGGGCGTGTATGTCAGCGACGACATTTCCGTGTCCCTGACCATGCAAAACGGCGCCGAGGGCGAGTTCGTGACGATCGAGGAGAAGGACGAGCCGGGCGGCCGGTATATCGGCCGTCGCTGGCGTCCGTCCGCGTCCAAGTACATCGCCACCGGCGAGGTGGCCCGCGTGCTGATGGAGGTGGACAACAGCGACGGGAACAAGATCGACGTTCCGGTCCAGTATGAGCTCTTTGCCGAGGACAGCACGGTCGTCCGTTCCGGCAAGGCCGCGTCCGGCGAGGTCGTCGAACTCGACCTCAAGAGCCTGCCCGACGGCCTCTATTTCCTCGTCGGCAAGGCTTCCGAGCGGGATGCCAAGGACGAGTCGAAGTGCTGGATCCTGAAGGTCGACCCGAAGGGGAAGGTCCTGGACGCCCCGGTCCGCCGCCTCTTCCTGACCGGCCCCGAGGATGTGCCGATGGGCGAAAAGATCCGCCTGACGATGGGTACCGCCGACGGGGCCGAATACGCGATCGTCACCCTCTTTGGCAAGGCCCGGAAGGTGCTGGAAACCAAGAAGGTCGTCCTCAAGGGTGTCCGGGCGAAGGAAGGTTCCCTGACCACCCTCGAGTTCGATTACAAGCCCGAATATCCTGATGCCGTCCGCCTGCAGGTGTTCTACTTCAAGCGCGGCGAGGCGATCCATTTCGACAAGGAGTATTCCCGCACGCGCACCCGCCTGGCGCTGCCGCTGAAGTTCGAGTCCTTCACGGACAAGGCCTTCCCGGGCACGTCCTACACCTTTACCCTGAAGACCGATCCGGGCGTGGAGGCCCTGGCGGCGGTGTATGACAAGAGCATCGACGCCATCGCCGGCAATCACTGGCCGGTGGTCACCTTGCGGGAGTTCAGCGTCCCGTACGTGAACATCGAGTCCGTCTGTGGCGGAGTGAGCGGGGACAATCCGTACGACGATGAACTGGCGCTGGAAGAGACGGCGGTGGTCGGCTATGGCGCCGCGCCGATGATGAAGGCGACCCGTTCCGCCAACAGCGCGATGATGGAGGACCGGATGGTCCTGGCGGAAGCGCCGATGGCAGCGAAGGAGTCCGTCGAAGCCGCTGACGAAGGGGCGGCGGCCGAGGTGACCGTGCGCTCCAAGTTCGAGAACGCATTGACCTTCCAGCCGCATCTCGTGTCCGACGCGGCCGGCAACCTCTCGTTCACGTTCAGCACGTCCGACAAGCTCTCGACCTACTACGTGGCGCTGTATGCCCACGACAAGGGGATGCGGAACACTTTCCTCCGCGAGGAGATGGTCGTGAGCGTGCCCGTGAAGGTGGCGGTCGTGGAACCGCAGTTCCTCTATGTGGGCGACACCTACGAGGTGGCCGCCAGCGTGTCCAGCAACACTGACAAGCCGGTTTCCGGCTGGCTGTACCTGTATACCTATCCGTCCAAGGAATATGAGGGCGTGGAGCCGATGGGCGTCCAGCGCGTCGCCGTGACGGTTCCGGCCGGCGGCACGGAAAGCCACCGCTTCCCGGTCCGCGTGCCGGCCGTCGAAACCCTCGGCTTCAAGGTGGTCTTCGCCGCCGACGAGTTCTCCGACGCCGTCTTCCTGCCGGTCGAGGTGAAGAAACCGGTCCAGACCCTCACCGAGGCCCATTCCGCCGTCCTCCGGGCCGGCATGAGCCGCGAGACGCTCCTTGCCGAGCTCCGCGCCCGCTTCGTCAATGTGCCCGCCTCCGAGGCTGTATTGACCGAAACCACCCTCCTGGATCTCGTCCGCGCCGCCATCCCCGCCAAGGTGGATCCCGAAGGCAAGGACGTCCTCTCCCTCTCCGAGGCCTGGTATGTCCGCCTGATTGCCGGGAAGATTTCTCCGCTCGCTTCGCTCGGTCGAAATGACAAAGAGACTGTCATTTCGAGCGCCAGTTCTTCTGTCATTCCGAGCGAAGCGAAGGAATCTCAGGAACTCCTCGAAAAAGTCCTCGCCTGCCGCAACAACGACGGCGGCTTCGGCTGGTTTGAAGGAATGGAATCCTCGCCGATCATCACGGCCGTGCTGCTGCAGCGCTTTGCGAAGCTGCGCGACCACGGCTTCGAGGTACCGGACCTGACCTCTTCCGTCAAGTTCCTGGACACCAGGCACTTTGCGACCGAGCTTCCGTATTGGCGCGGCTACCTGTCCGACGCCCAGTACCTGTTCGTCCGTTCCCTCTATCCGACGGTCCCGTTCGAGGTGAAGCCGGCGACAAAGGAAGGCAAGAAGCGGTTCGAGGAGTTCCAAAAGTATGTGAAGGGCTACCTCGTTCCTTCCGCGAAGGATGGCCGCGGCCTGCAGGGCCAGATCATGGCCAAGGCCCGCCGCGTGCAGACCCTGCTCAACCTCTCCGCCTCCTCCGAGGGCATCGCCCTGGCGAAGGCCTGGGGCGTGAAGGTCGCCGCGAAGTCCCGGATGGAATCCTCCCTGAAGGCCGATATCGCCTCCCTGAAGGAATACGCCGTGGAGCATCGCGACGGGGGCTGGTACTATCCCAACGCCGTGATGCCTTGGCGTGGCCTCCTCGAGACCGAGGCTGATGCGCACGCCCTCCTGTGCGGCCTGATGAATCCGTACGCGCCGGAGATCTCCGACGGCATCCGCCTGTGGCTGATGCTCCAGAAGGAGACGCAGAAGTGGGACGAAAGCCCGGCGTTCGTGGACGCGATCACCGCCATCCTCGATGGCTCCGACGCGGTCCTCGCCACCTCCATCCTGTCCTACTCCGCCACGTACGACAAGCCTTTCGCCGACATCAAGGCCGCCGGCAACGGCTTCACCATCGCCCGCAAGTTCTTCCGCGAGAAGACCGTGGAGAAGGTCTACGACGACCGCTCCGGCGAGAACGACCAGGTGACCGTCCGCGAGGAAATCGCGCCCGGCACGCCGGTCGCGGTGGGCGACAAGATCATCGCCGAATACCAAATCTGGAACCAGGAGAACCGCAGTTTCGTGAAGGTCGACGCGTTCCGCGAGGCCGCCCTGAGGCCGGTGCAGCAGCTTTCCGGCCACACGGGCTGGGGCTGGTTCAACCTCCGCCGCCTCACCTTCTCCCCGCAGGGCTACCGCAATGTGAAGGCCGACCGCACCGAGTACTACTTCGACTCCTTCCCGGAGGAGAACACCACCCTCACCGAGGAATTCTTCGTCACCCAGGCCGGCACCTTCACCGCCCCGGTCCTCACCGTCGAATCCCTCTACGCCCCCCACTACCGCGCCAACGACGCCTTCCACGGCGTCCTGGCCGTGGAGTAGCGTCATTCCCGGCTTGACTTTCCCTCATTCCGGGCTTGACTTTCCCTCATTCCGGGCTTGACCCGGAATCTCATTTCACCGTAAATCCCACCGAAACACTGTTGCCGTCACCGTCCACCACGGTGACGGTGTGTTTTCCGGGGGCGGGGGAGAGGCGCATCTGGTGGATGATGCGGGTTTCGCCGAGGTAGGTGTCGTCCAGGTGCCAGTAGAGGGTGGCGGCCGGGTCGCGGTGGACGGCCTGGAAGACGGCGCCGCCCTCGCTGCCGTCCAGCTGGCGGGACAGGGTGAGGACGCTGCCGGGCTCGGGATAGAGGAACTCCATCCGGGCGGCATCCCGGGTGACGGGACGGACCTCGTATTCGGGATGATAGGCCTTGTAGTACCACTCCATCGCGGGTGGCAGCCGGAAGGTGCCGTCCTTGTGGTACGGGCACACGTCGCTTTCCTGCGCCTGCGCCGGAAGCAGGACCCGCTCGTAATCCGGGCAATCCTGGCTGCGCAGCATCCCCGACTGCTTGCACACGTCCAGCCACACGCCTCCGTCCAGGGGCTCCTCGAACCAATCGGCGGTGGGCGGCAGGAGGTTCAGCAGGTCGAACAGGACGGGACCCGCCGTCTTGGCGCCCGTCATCCCCGCCACGCCGTGCCCGTCGGCGTTGCCGCACCACACGCCCACGGCGTAATCCGGTGTCACGCCCACGGCCCAGGCGTCTCGGGATCCGTAGCTCGTCCCGGTTTTCCACGCGGCTTTCCGCACGGAACGGATCAGTTTCCAATCGATTTCATCGGGCCGGTTGACCTCTTTCAAGGCCTCGAAGGTATACCAGAGGGCGAGACGGTCCCGGAACGGGGAATCCGTCGGCAGCCCGTCATAGCTCCGGACCATGTCGGCATAGGCGCGAGTGATGTCGGCCAAGGTGCCCTCGCCGCCGCCCAGGATGAGCGAAAGCCCATAGTAGGAGGCGTCCCGGGGCAGGGTGGAGAGGCCGGCGTCCCGCAGGACTTTCAGGAAGCGCGGAGGCCCGTAGGCGCGAAGCAGGTGCACGGAGGGCACGTTCAGCGACCGGGCCAGCGCCTCGGCCGCCGGGACGGCCCCGTGGAATTGCAGGTCGAAGTTCTGGGGCGTGAAGCCGTTCAGGTTCACCGGCGTGTCCCGCAGCAGCGTCCGGGGCAGGATGGTTCCGTCCTGGAGCGCGGCGCAGTACAGGAACGGCTTCAGAATGCTTCCCGTGCTGCGCGGGGACGCGGCGATGTCCACCTCGGATCCGTGACGGGCCCGTAGGGGAGAAGCATTTCCCACATAAGCTATGGCCTCGCCGCTGCGGATGTCCAGGATGACGGCCGCGAGGTCCGCCGTCCCACTGAGCGCCAGCTCGTCGGACCAGCGCGTGGTCGCATCCTCCACCTGTCGCTGCAAGGATAGGTCGAGGCTTGTGCGGGTCTCTTCCCCACGGGGCTGCCGCTCGACATAGTGACGGGCGAAATTCGGCAGGGGATAGGGTGCGTCCGGCAGCGGTTCCGCCAGCGCCGTCTCCAAGGTCGACGCATCGAAGCATCCGCGCCGGTGCAGCCGCTCAAGCAGGCGGTTCCGCTTGGCCAGCAGCTGGTCCCGGGCCTTGCCGGGATGGATGGAGGCCGGCGCGTTGGGAAGCACGGCGAGGGTGGCGGACTCGGCCCAGGAAAGCTCTCCGGCCGGACGCCCGAAGTAGCGCCAGGCCGCCGCTTCCAACCCCACGACATTGCCTCCGAACGGGGCGTGGGACGCGTACAGGGCCAGGATTTCGTCCTTGGAGCAGCGGAATTCCAGCCGGGTGGCCAGGACGGCCTCCACGAGCTTCTGCCGGAGCGTCCGCTCCCGGTTCCGGGACAGGCGGACCACCTGCATCGTCAGCGTGCTGCCGCCGCTCACCACGTGCCCGGCGCGCGCGTTGTCCGCGGCGGCGCGGACCAGCGCCACCGGGTTCACGCCCGGATGCCACCGGAAATGCCGGTCTTCAAATTGGACGAGGGCGGCGGCGAACCGCTCGGGAACGGTGTCGCACGGCGGGAACCGCCACTGCTGGTCCCCCGCGATGCGGGCGCCCAGCAGTTCGCCGTTCCGGTCGGTGACAACCGTCGCGTAGGACGTACCTTTGAAAAGGTCCTTCGGCAGGCAGCATAGCCAGCCTGCCAGAAGGACCTCGAAAAGAATCAGAAGAATGGCCCTGCGGCGACTCATCGGGTGACGGCCGCCTTACCGGAAGCCGTGTTGGCGGCCACGTGCGGATTGTACATCGCCGAGCACGTGATGGCCGGCAGGGTGTACACACCTTCGTAGGCGGCCCGGAGCTTCAGGTTGAAGGTCTTGGAGGCGCCGCGGCCCAGGTCGAAGAACCAGTCGCAGCGGTCGTCGCGGATGTCGCGATGCTCCCCGCTGTTATCGACGCCCGTGCGGAGCCGGTCGTTGAGGATCTCCCAGCCCGACGGGACGCGCTCGCTGAGGGCGAGGGAGGTATAGGCGTTCTGCGTGGGGTTTGTGACCTTCACCACGGCGGTGAACTCCTTGCCCTGCGGGATGGCGGCGGGATTCAGCGCCTTGCCCTCGGCGTCCTTGTAGGAGACTTCGATCTTCAGGGCGTTGGACGCGGCGGCGACCGGCGTACCGGACGGCGCCTTGCCGATATGGGTCATCGTGGCGTAGAGGAGGCCGTCGGCCGTGTTCTTCACGTCCACCTTGCCGGAGACCGGCTGGGAATAGACGGACTTCGCGGAAACGACGTCCTTGTCGGCCACGCTGGCCTTGACGGCCTGGGCGCCCACCTTGGCGAACAGGCGGTCCATCGCCATGGCGGCGAAGGCGGCCTCCTGGGTGGAATACCAGCCCTTGTTGATCTGTTCGGCCACCTCGAGGGCGGCGGGAAGCGCCTGCGGCAGGTTGTCGGTGAGAGCGAGGACCTGGAGGAGGACGGACTTGTCGCGGAGCGAGGAGCCGTAGGTGAAGTCGCCGGCGCCGTATTCACCGGAGGAGGCGACGTCTTTGTCCACGACCTCCTGGGCCGTCTTCACCTTGCCGCTCACGGCATAGGCGGCGGCGAGCATCCATTCGGCGCGGCCTTCCAGCTTGCCGGATTCCTTCAGGCGGTTCATCGCCGCATTGGCGGGCGCGCCCGCGACGGCGAGGGTGTACAGCCGGTAGCACTCGTCCAGCTGGCTGAACGCGGCGTTGCCCGCGAGGCGGTAGGCCTGGCTCAGGTTGTTCTGGAAGCGCTTCCAGTTGCCGATGACGTCCTTCTGGACCTCGAATCCGGCTGCGGCCGCCTCGGCGAGGAACTGGCCGGCCATCGAGCTGGCCCACGTGTCGGAGTTGTTGCCGCCGCTCCAGTAGGAGAAGCCGCCGTCGCTCCGCTGGCGGGCGTACAGCTGGTGGATGAGGCCCGGAATGAGCTCGCGGGCCTGCTCGGAATCGGCCTCGGAGAGCTGCGGGAGCAGGTGGAGCATCGTCAGGCCCCGGGCGGAGATCTGCTCGGTGCAGTTGTACGGATAGTTCTTCATCGTCCGGAACATGCCGGCCGCGTCGACGGCGGGGAAGCCCGCCAGTTCGAGGGTGGCGCCGTCGCCCGCGTCGAAGGCGACGCTCTTGCCGGGCTCGATGCGCTCCTGGCGGATGGTTACCGTCTCCGGGTTCGGGTTCACGACCTGGATGTCGACGGTCTCGGTGGTCTTGCGGGAACCGCCCTCGGCCGTGACCGTCACCTTGGCGGCGCCTTCGCCGGCGGTCTTGAGGGCGAAGCGGACCACGTTGTCGCCCGCCTTGTCGAAGTGGGTCGTCTCGGTGGCGGCGCCGTCGGTCTGGAGGGCGCCCTCGGCCTTGACGGTCACCTTGACGTCCTTGACCTTGTCGTCCAGGGCGAACACGTTCACCGGCAGCACGACTTCCTCACCCGCACAAAGCTGTCTCGGGAGGGTGACGAGGACCATCAGCGGGGACTTGACCATCACGGTCTTCGCGGCGTTGCCGTAGGCCCCGTCGTGGCCGGCGACCACCATCACGCGGAGGCTGCCCACATACATCGGAAGCGTGATGTCGTGCTTCCCGGTCCCCTTGTTCAGGGTGAACGGTCCCAGGAACTTCACCACCGGGTTGAAGCGGTTGTCCTTGCGGGCCGCGCGGACGTTCTCCTGGTCGCCGCCGATGGACAGCATCGGGCTGAAGCGGCCGGCGTACGCGCCGATCACCTCGTCGTAGAGGTCCCAGGTCTTCACGCCCAGGGCCTCGGTCTGGTACATCGCATCCCACGGGGACGGGGTCTTGAAGGCCGTCAGGTCCAGCAGGCCCTCGTCTACGACGGCGAGGGTGTAGGTCATCGGCTTCCCGGACTTCTCGGACACCTGGACAGAGAACGACTCCTCGGGGGCCACGGTGTCGGCCACCTTGACCACCGGTTCCAGGTGCGAGTCGGGATTCTCGACCAGGAGGCGCTTCACGCCGTACAGGCGCAGCGACTGGCCGCCTTCCGAAGCCTCGTACGGCCGGACCAGGGTGATGTGGACATAGAAGTTCGGCGCCATTTCCGGGGTGACGGTGAAGGTGTAGGGCGTGTCGTTGGACGCGTCCGTGGACACCCATTCGCGGGCGATCACGCCGGCGGCGTTCTCCAGGCTCACGAGGGCCTGGCCGCCCTTTGCGGCGGGGATGTAGACTTTGGCCTTCTCGCCGGCGCGGTAGCTTTCCTTGTCGGCGGCGAAGGTGAGCATCGACAGGGAGTTGGGGTCCTCGCGGCCGGAACGGCCCTTGTAGGCCGGCCAGTCGATGACGACGGTCTTTCCGGCGATGTGGCCGCCCGCGACGTCGCGCACGACGACCAGGTAGCGGCCCCAGTCGGCTTCGGCGGCGCGGAGGTTGAAGGTGACGTCCTGCGCGCCGGAGGTGAGCTTGCCGGAGGCGACGGGCTTCGCGTTCCGGCCGTTCACGTAGCCGGCCAGCTCGTACGGGTTGCTGTCCCACCACCAGCTCCATTCGGTCTTGAACACGCGGTACTCCAGTTCGCGGCCGGAAAGCCGGGCGCCCTTGGCGTCCACCACGGCGACGCTGACGGTGTTGTCCTTGTCGGTCTCCAGTTCGCCTTCGGGCAGTTTCACGCCCACATAGGCCGGGAACGGAGAGTAGGAGACGGTCTGGGTGGTGAAGCTTTCGTCGCCGCCGCTTTCCAGGACGGACGTGACGATGAAGGCCTGGAGCAGGCCGGGGGCGTCCTTCGCGGCGGGCAGGTCGAAGGCCGTTTCGGCGAAACCGTCCCCGTCCAGGGTGGTCTCGAACAGGGAATACTCGCTGCTTTCGAAGGAAGAGGCCGGGTTGCGGAAGGTGTAGCCTTCGAAGCCCTTGAAGGAGGCGGGGCCCTTGCTCAAGGTCATCGTGGCGGAGGCGCGGAGGCCGGAGGCCGGGACGCCCGTGAGCCAGGAAGACGTCACGCGGGCCGTGTTCCGGACGCCGCCCTGGAGGATTTCTCCGGGCAGTTCCAGATTGACCTTCAGGCGGTTGGGCTTGACGGTCTCGATGTGGAGGCTCTTATGGAAGGCGGAGCCGCCCACTTTCACGTAGGCGTTCCACCAGCCGGTGGGATCGTCCGAGGAGGTGACGACGGGGAAGGTGTAGAAGCCGTCCTGCCCGGTGGAGACCATCCGGGTGTAGAACTGGCCTTCGGGGGTGTAGAGCTCCAGGGTGGCCGGGTGGCCTTCCGGGAGGCGTCCCGCCTTGTCGGCGAGGATCATCGTCACGTGCAGGGTGTCGCCCGGGCGCCAGACGCCCCGCTCCCCGTAGATGAAGCCCTTGAGGCCCTTGGACAGGGTCTGGCCGCCCACGTCGAAGCGGCTCATCGAATTCTCGTAGCCGTCGGCGAGGCGCAGGTAGCCCGTGGTCTTGCCCTTGCGGCCCAGGAGGATGAAGGGCTTGCGGGGAAGGTCGATCTGTGCGAGGCCCTTGCCGTCCGTGCGGCCCTTGCCGATGCGCTGGAGCTGGAAGTCATACGCTTCCAGGTCCACACCGGAGGCGGGCTTGGCGTCGCTCAGGTCCGTCGCGGCGACCCAGAGGGCGTTGCCGTCGGCGTACTGCGCGAGGAGGCCCAGGTTGGAGGCGAGGAGGTTGATGGACGGGAACCGGTCGTCGTCCATATAGTAGGACGGGCTCTCGGGGTTGTCCCTTTCCTCCCAGTCGTACTGCTCCCAGTCCATATAGTTGTCCCACCAGTAGGTGTTCTGGACGTCCCATTCCGCTTCCTCTTCCGGCGTAGGTTTGCCGCTCTGGACCGGCAGCATCGACGGGGCCTTCTTCCCGCCGTACAGGGAGTACTCCTGGCGGAAGGAAAGGGTGATGCGGTAGATGGCGCCCGGCTCCTGCTTGAACAGGCCGGAGAGGTCCACGTTGTAGTCGTTCCAGGTGTGCGGGTCGCGGACGCCGTCGTCCGTCAGGGGAATCTGGCGGCTGTACACGACGCGTCCCACCCGGCGGAGCTCCGAGGAGCCCCCGAGGCTGTTCTCCTGCAGGAACAGGAGCACGTTGTCCTCATAGATCTTGATGACGCGGAGGTCCACCGCGCTCAGGTTGACGGCGCGGAAGGGGAGGACGAGTTTGCTGTCGTCCGGCAGGATGGTCCCGTCGATGGGAATGGTCACGGCCGGGGCGGGGTCCGTGGACGGAAGGTCCATCCGGAAGCCCTGGGAGAGGGCCTGCCCGTCGGCGCTGCGCACGCCCTGGTTGACCGTCAGCGCCAGATCCTCGCCGGGATCGGCGTCGAAGTACACCCGGGCGATGTTGTCCTGGATGTCGACGGTCTGCCTCACGACCCCGGAGAGTTCGATCAGGCCTTCCCGGGACGCGGTGGGCGAGAGGGGCTCGCTGAAGCGGACCTCCACGCAAGGATTCTCCCCGCGGAGGACGCGGGAGTCGATGACCTTGAAACCGCCCGCGGCCGGGATGTAGGTCTTGCGGGAGACCTCCTGGTCGAAGTCCTTGACCTTCAGGGTGACCTTGACGGGGGTGTCGGCTGTGGAACGGTCGATGGGACCCGCCTCGAAATGATACAGGGTCCCGTCCCCGGAGATGGCCACGGGAACGGACGGATCCACGGTCAGGGTGATGTCCTCCTTCGGCGCGGGAACGCTCAGGGTGATGGTGCCCTGCAGCCGCGCGCCGTCCCGGATGGTGACTCCGTCCACGGCGAGGGCCGCCGCACGGGGCGCCGCCTGGATGCGGAAGGGGAACGCCTTGCACTGGCTCTCCTTCACGGGGAGAACCTTGGCCACCTGGAAGGTGCCCTCATACACGGTGCCGCTCTTCCATTCGTCCGGCACGAACTCGACCACGGTCGGGCTCAGCCACCGCTCGGTGCCTTTGAGGGAGGGCTTGAAAGAGAACAGGCCGTCGGTCTGCTTCTCCATCGGAACGGGCGAGGCCAGTTCCACGCGGATGGCCGTGCCGTCGCTCACCACGCCGCCCGTGTAGGCCTTGACGTAGTTGGCGAAAGCAGGGTCCAGGGTTTCGGCCCCTTTGGGGGCGCAAGCCGCCGCGAAAGCGGCGGTAAGGGCCATCAGGGCCCACAGTCGAATGCGACGCATATCGGGTCAGGTTTTTATTCTCATACAAATATAAAAAAAATAATGTTATCTTTGCGAAATTGCTTTTTAACGTATGCAGCCCAATTACGGATTCAACATCTCCGGCATCCAGCAAGTGGGGGTCGGAACGGAAAACTTCAGAGAATCGTGGAACTGGTTCATCCGGATGTTCGGTACGGACGTCAAGATCCTGGAGGATGACACCGTGGCGGAGAGGATGCTGCCCTACACGGGCAACCAGCCGCAGAAACGGCACGCCTGCATCGCCGTGAACCTGCAGGGCGGCGGCGGATTCGAGATCTGGCAGTATTCGGAACGGACGCCGCAGCCGGTAGGGTTCGACATCGCCGTCGGCGACCTCGGCGTCTTCGCCGCGAAGCTCAACTGCCGCGACGTTCCCGCCTGCCAGAAGGCCCTCAAGGCCAAATGGGACGCCGTTTCCCCCGTGAGCGCCCTGCCCGACGGAACTCCTTGCTTCTATGTCAAGGACCTCTTCGGCAACTGCTTCCAGCTGGTCCAGTCGGACTACATCTACATCGACGAAGGCAAACTGACCGGGGGCATGGCCGGCACCGTCGTGGGCGTCACAGACATGGACAAGTCCATCGCCTTTTACCGGGAAATCCTCGGCTACGATACCGTGAAATATGACGAAACCGGCGTTTTCGCCGACTGGTCGCTCCTTCCGGGTGCCGGCGAGAAATACCGCCGCGTCCTGATGGTCCCTTCGAAACCCCGTCAGGGGGCCTTCTCCGCCTTGATGGGCCCGGACTGCATCGAACTGGTGCAGGCGCTGGACCGCACCCCGCGGAAGATCTACGAAGGCCGCTACTGGGGCGATCCGGGCTTCATCCAGATCTGCTACGACGTCACCGGGATGCGGGAGCTGGAGAAGTTCTGCGCGGAGAAGGGCCACCCCTTCACCGTGGACAGCTGCCCGGGCGGCATCACCTTCGACATGGGCGACGCCTCCGGCCACTTCACCTACATCGAGGACCCGGACGGCACCCTGATCGAGTTCGTGGAGACGCACAAGGTCCCCGTGGTGAAGAAGCTGGGCTGGTTCATCGACATGAAAAAGCGCGACCCGCGGAAGCCGCTCCCCAAGTTCCTGTTCCGGGCGATGGGGCTCGTCTCCCGCGAGAAAGTGAAATAGACTGAAAACTGAAATTTAAACCAATCAACCATCATGCAGACAGACATTTTTGAGAAGATACGCCGTTCCACCGGCGGTCCCATCGGCCAGTACCGCGACAAGGCAGACGGCTATTTCGCATTCCCCAAGCTCGAGGGCGAACTCGGCCCCCATATGCGTTTCGCCGGGAAGGAAGTCCTGTGCTGGAGCCTGAACAACTACCTGGGCCTGGCGAACCACCCCGAGATCCGCAAGGTCGACGGCGAGGCCGCCGCCCGCTGGGGCATGGCCTACCCGATGGGCAGCCGGATGATGACCGGCCAGACGGCCCTCCACGAGAAGTTCGAACGGATGCTCGCCGACTTTGAGAAGAAGGAGGCCGCCTTCCTGTTCAACTTCGGCTACCAGGGCATCTTCTCCACGATCGACGCCCTGGTGGGCCGGCACGACGTCATCGTGTATGACGCCGAGTGCCACGCCTGCCTGCTGGACGGCATCCGCCTCCATATCGGCGACAAGTTCAAGTTCCGCCACAACGACGCGAAGGACTGCGACCGCGTCCTCGCCCGCGCCACCAAGGTGGCCGAGGAGAGCGGCGGCGGCATCCTTGTGATCACCGAGGGCGTGTTCGGCATGACCGGCGCCCTGGGCATCCTGGACCAGATCGTGGCCCTGAAGCAGAAGTACAACTTCCGCTTCATGATCGACGACGCCCACGGCTTCGGCGTGATGGGCCCCCACGGCCGCGGCACCTCCGAGCATTTCGGCGTGATGGACGGGGTGGACCTGTACATCGGCGCCTATGCGAAGTCGATGGCCACCATCGGCGGCTTCGTCGCCTCCGACAAGGACATCATCGACTACCTGCGCTACAACATGCGCTCCCAGATCTACGCGAAGTCCCTCCCGATGCCCATCGTGGAAGGCTGCATCAAGCGTCTCGAGATCATCGACAGCCCCGAGGGCGACGAGCGCCGCGCGCACCTGTGGAAGGTCACCCGCCGCCTGCAGGAAGGGTTCCGCGAGATGGGATTCGACATCGGCCCGGCCGAGGCCTGCGTGACCCCGGTCCACGTGAAGGCCGGCCTGGAGCAGGCCACGAACATCGTGGTGGACCTGCGGCAGAACTACCGCATCTTCTGCTCGGTGGTCATCTACCCGGTCATCCCGCTGGGAATGGTCATCTTCCGCATCATCCCGACGGCCGCCCATTCGATGGAGGACGTCGAATACACCCTGGCCGCCTTCAAGGACATCAAGGAAAGGCTGGACCGCGGCGAATACGACAAACCCATTCCGGACGTCTCCCTGTACAAGTAGATGGAGACCGTCTGGATCACAGGCGCTTCCTCCGGAATAGGGGAGGCGTGTGCCTATCGGTGGGCCGAAGGCGGGGCGCGCCTCGTCATCACGGCCCCTACGGCCGAGGAACTCGAGCCGGTGGCCGCCAAGTGCCGGGAGAAAGGCGCGCCCGACGTGGCCGTCCTTCCTTACGACCTCAGCAAGCCTGACGGCATCCCCGCCCTGGTTCAATCGGCCTGGGAGG
>CAMVPS010000033.1:0-19881 GCA_947169405.1 uncultured Bacteroidales bacterium | reverse complement strand
GGCAGATTCCTTCGTCGGTTTTCAACCTCCTCGGAATGACACGTCTCATTCCGAGGTTTTTTTGTCATTCCGAACCGAGTTTTTTGTCATTCCGAACCCGGAGGGTGAAGGAATCTTTTACCGGATGTCATCCAGGGGAACCGCCTGGAAGGTCATATGCGCCTGGGAACTCTCGTAGAGGATGCCCACGGTCTTGCGGTCGATCATCGTGAGGCAGGAATAGCCCCAGCCTTCGCCTTCGTCCAGGAGGCATTTCCGGGTCCAGGTCTTTCCCCCGTCCAGGCTCAGCTGGATGGTGATGTTCTTGCGGTCGTTCGCGTCCGCGGGATTGGAGAACAGGAGGATGTCCTGCTTCAGGGCGTTCTCGGAAGCCCGGACTTTCAGGAGGCTGGCCATGCAGACGGGCTCCACGAGCTGGCCGTCGGACACGTGCGGAGTCCAGGTGCGGCCCATATCCTTCGTCACATAGACGGCGCGGCCGGTCTTGCGGTTGTCGCGCATGTTGAGCATCAGCTCGCCGGGGGCGATTTCGGCCACTTGGGACTCCGTGGTATTGATCTTGGCGTATTCGTGGACGTGCCAGGTGAGGCCGCGGTCCGTGGAGTACATGATGCCGGCGGCCGGGGTGCGCTCCGGCTCCGGTTCCTGGTGCTGGAACGGGACGACCAGGGTGCCGTCGTCCATCGTGATGCCGCGGCCGGGGCCCTGGAAGGTGAAGTTCCAGGCCTCTTGCTTGACTTGCCGCGTGAGGTTCACGGGCTCGGACCAGGTGAGGCCGTCGTCGGTGGAGCGGACCATCACGAGCTGCGGAGTCGTATCGGGTTCGAAGCCGCTGCCGGCCGTCCACCAGGCCGCCTTCCCCGCTTCGCCGCCGTGCGTCCACGCCGCGAAGACGAGCAGGTCCCCCGTCACTTCGTCCACGAGGATGCAGGGGTCGCCGACCCCGTTGACATTCTGCGGCAGACCGCCCCATTCGCCCATGTCGATGGCGACGGTCATCGGCCCCCAGGTGCGGCCGCCGTCCGTGGAGCGGCTCACGCCCACGTCGATGTGGCCCTGCAGGTCGCGGGAATTCTCGTGCCGGATGTCGTACACGCCCACGAGCGTGCCTTTTTTCGTGGTCACCAGACCCGGGATGCGGTAGGCGGCCACCCCGTCGTCACCGGCGGTGCGGACCTTGCGGGCGAGCCGGTGCTGCAAGGCGCCATCTTCCTGGATGGAAAAACCTTTTGCCTTGATTTTCAAGGAGAAAGGCTTTCGGATATCTTTCACGCGGGCGGCGTCCAGATGGACATACAGGACCCCGTCCCGGACTTCCCAGGAGCGGAGAGCCTTGCGGTGCAATCCGCGCAGAGAGACTTTGAAAACAGGTTCCGCCCCTTCCGGGACCGTCACCGTCGCCACCGGGACGTCCTTGTCCTGGATGACGGGAACCTGGCAGTGATGGATCTGGATGGTGGCCGCGGTGAGGAGGGCGGCAAAAAAAGTCGATAGCATAGTGTCCGTGTTAGTTCCGTAAAAATACGGAAAAACACGGACACTTCCAACTAAGCGGTCAGGTATTCCGTCGATACGACCCCCATCGCGAACAGGACGCCCACGACCACCAGGACGACAAGCCAGAGGACGAAGACCACCAGGCCGGGACGCCACTTGGGCGGCTTGAAGCCAAAGATCAGCAGGATGCCTCCGTAGATGAGCCAAATCAGGGGCAGGATGACGGCCAGGATGACGAGAACGAGGATCCAGGGGGTATTGACCATCTCGTAGAAGGCGGGCGCCTCCAGGGACATCTCGTCCAGGAAACTGTCGATGGGCGCACTGAACAGCGTCGGCCCCTTCAGGCCAAGAACGGACACCGAAGCTAGCCCGGACACGCCGCTCAGGAGCAGGATGATGCCGATGACCAGGAGCAGGATCTTGCCCAGCTCGTTGCCGTGCCCGCGGACCGTGTCGCGCACTTCATTCATCCC
This sequence comes from uncultured Bacteroidales bacterium, assembly GCA_947169405.1. Taxonomy (GTDB): domain Bacteria; phylum Bacteroidota; class Bacteroidia; order Bacteroidales; family UBA932; genus Cryptobacteroides. The sequence continues at coordinate 17,908 of CAMVPS010000033.1, read as the reverse complement.
CCGCCGGGCCGCGTCGCCCATTTCCTGGACGCCGCTGCGAATATTGCGCTGGATATCGTCCAGCGTACCGGCGTCGCCTTTCATCGCCCAGCGCTCCTGCGCCGTGCGGGCGGCCGGCATCGCCAGCCAGAGGATGACGTACGCGAAGAATCCGAGCAGGGCCCAGGGCCCGTCGTGGGCGCCGCCGAAGAACAGGGCCAGGGCGATGACGCAGAAGATGATCCGCAAGGCCACGACGTCGAAGTTGAAATAGTTGCCCAGGCCGGCGCAGACGCCGGCGATCTTCTTGTTCTCCAGGTCGCGGTAGAGCTTCTTCTGGGGCTTCGGCTGCGCCTCCGACGGTTCGGGGTCGTCGGCCTCGATCCGCTCGGGACGGCCGAGGATGCCGATCAGGCTCTGGATGTCGGCCACCGTGGCGACCCGGCCCCCGCCGCACCGCTCCAGCAGGAGCTCGGCCATCCGCTCCTCGATTCCTTCCATGATTTCCTTGCCGCCCGGCTTGCCCAGGTAATGGGCCTCCAGGCTCTTCAGATACTGTCCCACCTCCTCGGAGGCGGCTTTTTCGAGCGTGAAGGCATAGCCTCCGATGCTCACTTTCTCGATCTCGGTCATTTCTTGAGCGTTTCAATGCTTTCCACCATTTCCTGCCAGGCGGCGTCCATCTCGGCGAGCTGGGCGCGGCCTTTCTCGGTAATTCCATAGTACTTCCGGGGCGGGCCCTGCGTGGACTCCTCCCAGCGGTAGGTCAGCAGACCCTGGTTCTTCTGCCGGATGAGCAGGGGGTACAGGGTTCCCTCCACCACGATCATGTTCGCGGCCTTGAGGGAGTCGATGATGCTGGAAGCGTAGGCTTCCTGCTTGCTGAGAATACACAGGATGCAGTATTCCAGCACGCCCTTCCGCATCTGCGAACGGACATTGTCGGTCGTGCTCTCCATAAGGCTATCGGTTATAGGTGTCCTGCGCGTGGTTCTTGAAACGCGCCATGTTCTCCGCGGTGGCCGGAATGCCCCGCATCTCGCACTGCTGGGCCGGGGTCATCGCCTTGGGGATGGCGATCCACAGCACCAGGTAGATCCAGAAACCCGACGTGCCGGCGATCAGGGCCACCAGCATGATGATCCGGATGATGGTCACGTCGATGTTGAAGTACCAGGCCAGGCCGGAGCAGACGCCGGCCACGCCCTTGTTGTCCATGTCCCGGTACAGTTTCCGGGGAGCCTTGTCCTCGGCGAAGGCCTGGGAATAGGCGTAGCCCGTCTCGGGCGAGCCGTCGGGCATGCCGAGGGTCGACACCACCTTTTCCACCATCTCGAGGGTGACCACGCGAGAGGTCTCCCCCACTTCCTGGAAGAAGAGGTCGGAAATCCGGCTCTCGATATCGTCCATCACTTCCGCCTTCTGGGACTCGGGGACGGTCAGCTTGGCCTTGAAATTCCGAAGGTAGGCGTCCAGACGGTTGTAAGCATCGTCATTGAGCGTGAAATTGCGCCCGCCGACGCAGGCATTTGTCACTCGTTTCATAGTACACAAAATATTTGTTGCTGCAAAGATATAAATTCTTTTTGATACTTTGCAATACAAAGTACTAAAATTTTCGAAAAATTAATAAATTGGGCGAAAATCACTATATTTGTATGATAACAGAAACCAAATCACTCCCATTATGGCAGATTTCAAATACGCCCCGATGTTCCAGTTGGGCGAAGACACCACTCAGTACTACAAGATTCCGGGATCCGAGAAACTGGTGAAGACCACCCGGTTGCCGGACGGAAAGACCCTTCTCGAGGTCTCCCCCGAAGCGCTCACGCTGGTGGCCCAGCAGAGTTTCCACGATTGCCAGTTCATGCTCCGCCGGGCGCACAACGAGCAGGTGGCGGCCATCCTGAACGATCCGGAAGCCTCCGAGAATGACAAATATGTGGCGCTTCAGTTCCTGCGCAACGCGGAGACGTCCGTGAAAGGAGTCCTCCCCTTCTGCCAGGACACCGGCACCGCCATCATCCACGGCGAAAAAGGCCAGGGAGTCTGGACCGATTTCGAGGACGAGGAAGCCCTGAGCCTCGGCGTATTCAACACCTACACGCAGGAGAATCTCCGCTACAGCCAGAACGCCCCCCTCAATATGTATGACGAGGTCAACACCAAGTGCAACCTCCCCGCCCAGATCGACATCGAGGCCGTCAGAGGCGCCGAGTACCGTTTCATCATGGTGGCCAAGGGCGGCGGATCGGCCAACAAGACCTATTTCTATCCGATGACGAAGGCGACGATCCAGAACGAAGGGACGCTCCTTCCCTTCCTCGTCGAGAAAATGCGTTCCCTCGGTACCGCGGCCTGCCCGCCCTACCACATCGCGTTCGTGATCGGCGGAACTTCCGCGGAGAAGAACCTGCTGACCGTCAAACTGGCCAGCATCAAGTATTACGACGCGCTCCCGACGACCGGTGACGAGACCGGCCGCGCGTTCCGCGACATCGACCTCGAACAGAAGCTCCTCGTCGAGGCGCAGAAAATCGGCCTCGGCGCCCAGTTCGGCGGCAAGTATCTGGCCCACGACATCCGCGTCATCCGCCTGCCCCGGCACGGAGCGAGCTGCCCGATCGGCATGGGCGTCAGCTGCTCGGCCGACCGCAACATCAAGAGCAAGATCAATGCGGACGGCGTCTGGATCGAGCAGATGGACACCAACCCTTCCGAGCTGATCCCGGAGGAATACCGCCGTCCCGGCGAGGGTCCCAAGGGGATTGTCATCGACCTGGACAAGGGCATCGATTCCGTGCGCGCCGAACTCACCAAGTATCCCGTCGGCACCCGGGTCAACCTGAACGGCACGATCATCGTGGCCCGCGACATCGCGCACGCCAAGCTGAAGGCCCGTCTGGACGCCGGCCAGGAGATGCCCGCCTACTTCAAGGACCACCCCATCCTCTACGCCGGCCCGGCCAAGACGCCGGAAGGCTATCCTTGCGGCAGCATGGGCCCCACCACGGCCAACCGGATGGACCCCTACGTGGACGAGTTCCAGGATCACGGCGCCTCCCTCGTCATGATCGCCAAGGGCAACCGCACGAAGGTCGTCACCGACGCCTGCCTCAAGCACGGAGGTTTCTACCTCGGCACCATCGGTGGCGTGGCCGCCGTCCTCTCCCAGAGCAGCATCCGCAGCATCGAGTGCGTGGAATACCCCGAGCTGGGCATGGAGGCCATCTGGAAGATCCGCGTCGAGGACTTCCCCGCCTTCATCCTCGTCGATGACAAGGGCAACGATTTCTTCAAGAAACTCGGTCTGTAAAGCCTGAGCGTACACAAAAAGCCGGCCTTTCGGGGCCGGCTTTATTGGTCTATGAAAGGGGGTTATGGGAGAACCACTTCCTTGAGGACCTGACTGGAAGTCACTTTCCCTTTCTTGTCGTAATTGTCCATGCGCACAGCGCCGATGCCGCGGGCATACCAAGTCTTCATGCTGCCGTTCGTCTTCATTCCCAATACTTTAGCCGTAAACTGGCGTTCAACCACGTAACAATCGTAGGTTCCGGCGGGAACGGTCAGTTCCTCCTTGGCCACCACCTTGTGGGAAGTGATATTCTGCTTGGACTTGATGCCCAGCATCTCTACGGTCACTTCACCGGTCGGGAGTTCCATCCCCACTTCGAGGTTCTTGGGAAGGACGAATCCACCGCCTTCGGCCGCGATGGCGATGCCTCCGAAATCGAAGAGGACGTCACCGCCCTTCACGGTGGTGACCGTCTCGATGGGTTTGGTCAGTGCGGCGCCGCCGATGTACAGCTGGGCTTTCTGCTTGATGGTGAAGTCGTCCCCCTTGCCAGTGACCTTGACGATTTCCATGTCGGTCTGGCTGCTCTCATTGCCTTTGGCATCCGTGGTCACGTAAACGAGCTTGGCACCTTCGGTCGTGCAGATGAAAGGGCCCTGTGCGAAGGCGGCCAGGGTAAGGCCGAGGCCGGCGAGGAAGAGAAATGCTTTTTTCATTGTCTATAAACAGTAAAGGTTAAACTAAGCAGTACGAATCAACTCCAAAACCCGTGCTAGAAGGTGTCGATTCTTCCGATTATTAATCCAGGTCTTCGTCCACGTCGGTGACCGCGGCGCCGTTGCCCATCAGGAAGGTCTTCATGAACTCGTTCAGGTCGCCGTCCAGGACGCCCTGGGTGTCAGCGGTGCTGTAGCCGGTGCGGAGGTCCTTCACGAGCTTGTACGGATGGAGGACGTAGTTGCGGATCTGGGAGCCCCATTCGATGCGCTTCTTCTGGCCTTCGAGCTCGGCCTGCTTCTCCTGGCGCTTCTTGAGTTCAATGTCATAGAGGCGGGATTTGAGGATGAGGAGGGCGCGCTGGCGGTTGTCCTGCTGGGAGCGGGTCTCCGTGTTCTCCACCATGATGCCGGACGGGATGTGGCGGACGCGGACGCCCGTTTCCACCTTGTTCACGTTCTGGCCGCCGTGGCCGCCGCTGCGGAAGGTGTCCCATTCCAGGTCGCCGGGGTTGATCTCGATGTGGATGGAGTCGTCGACCAGCGGGTAGACAAATACCGAGGAGAAGGTGGTCTGGCGCTTGCCCTGGGCGTTGAACGGGGAGATGCGGACGAGGCGGTGGACACCGTTTTCGGCCTTCAGGTAGCCGTAGGCGTAGTCGCCCTCGACCTCGATGGTGGCGGACTTGATGCCGGCCTCTTCGCCTTCCAGCAGGGAGGTGACCGTCATCTTGTAGCCGTTGCGCTCGCCCCAGCGGAGATACATGCGCATGAGCATCGACGACCAGTCGTTCGCCTCCGTGCCGCCGGCGCCGGAGTTGATGGTGAGGACCGCGCCGAGGTTGTCGCCTTCGTTGCCCAGCATATTCTTGAGCTCCAGGGCCTCGACGGCGTCGACGGCCTTGGCGAAGGTGGCGTCCAGTTCGCGGGTTTCGTCGGTCTCGACGGCTTCGTCCTCGCTGCCGGAGACGCTGTCCTTGGCGAAGTCGTACAGGACGTCCAGGTCGTCCACGAGGGAGGCGGCCTTCTGGAAGTCGGTCACCCAGGCCTTCACGCCCGCCAGCTTCTTGAGGAAGCCTTCGGCGGCCTTGGGGTCGTTCCAGAAATCGGGCGCCAGGCTCTCTTGCGTCTTCTGCTCCACGTCTTTCCGCTTGCCGGCGATGTCCAGGCACTTTTCGAGGGTGTCCAGGCGCTCGTGCAGGTCTTTTATTTGTTCGAGGGTCGTCATATCGCTTTCGGTATAATCGTACAAAAATACGAATAATTTCCCGTATATTTGTAAGCGTATGGCAACCATCGGCATATTCGACTCGGGCTCGGGCGGCCTGTCGGTGTACCGGGAGATCGTGAAACTGCTCCCGTACGAACGCTATGTCTACTATGCGGACAACGCCCACTGCCCATACGGGGACAAGACGGCCGCATTCATCCGGGACCGCGCCCGCACCATCACGGACTTCCTGCTGGGCAAGGGGGCCGACATCATCGTCGTCGCCTGCAACACCGCCACGGCGGCCGCCATCGCCACCCTCCGGGAGGAATATCCGGACATCCCCTTCGTGGGGATGGAACCGGCCGTGAAGCCCGCCGCCCTCGGCACGGAAACCGGCGTGATCGGCGTCCTCGCCACGGCCGGGACGCTCAAGGGATCCAAATACCTGAAGACGAAAGGCCGCTTCGAGGACGATGTCCATATCGTCGAGCACGTGGGCGAAGGCTTCGTGGAACTCGTGGAAAACGGCATCCTGGACGGTCCGGAGGCCTATGCGACCGTGAAAGCCTCGCTGCAGCCCCTGCTGGACGCAGGCGCGGACCGCATCGTCCTCGGCTGCACGCACTATCCGTTCCTGCGGCCGGTCGTCGAGGCCGTCGCCGGCCCCGGGGTCCAGGTCATCGACCCGGCCCCCGCCGTCGCCCGCCAGACTGTCCGCCTGCTGGAGAAGGACTGCGTCCCGCTCGACGAAGGCCCCTTCAGCATCGAGCTCCACTCCTCCGGCGATCCCGATTCCCTGCAGAGGATCTTCGCGCGGATTTGAACGAAAACAATACACGAAAAAAGCCGGCCCCGAAAGGCCGGCTTCATTCGTGGTACCGGAAGCTTACCGGTAGATGCTGTACTGGTTGTACAGGGAGCCGTACATCTGACCCAGGACCTCGAGATAAGGCTGGCCGTCGAACAGGGTGGTCCGATAGACGGTGTTGTCCACCATGTAGTACTCGATGCCGTTCATCACGATGGTCTCGTAGTCATCCGGGAGGGAGCTCACCAGGGCTCCGGCCGGCGGGACGATGGTGGTGTAATTGCCGGAGGCGCTCACACTGTAGAACACACCGTCCTGGTAGAAGTAGTCGGAGTTGGCGTAGGCGTAGCTCTGCACGAGGCCGAGCTTGTTGGCCAGCTCGTAGGCGGAGAGGGCGCGGCCGCTGTTCAGGGCGTAACTCGCGTTCTGGGCGGCGATCCGGGCGTTGTTCTGCGCGATGATCAGGTTCTGCTGGGCAATCACGTTGTAATTGTCGAAGACCGTGTTATAGGTCCGGTACGTGTTGCAGTAGTAGGAGAACTTGACCAGGTTGAACAGGGCCCTGTCGATCGCTCTCTCGAGCGGAGTGCCGAAAGGCGGACGGCAGATCACGTACACACCGCCGTAGGGACGGTAGTAGATCCCCTCGTAGTAGTAGTAGTCGATGCCCCAGTGGGTGATCCGACGGTAGCGCGGAGGGAGTACGTGGACACGGTATCCGAAGTAGTGCGGACGGTTGTCCCAGAAGTATCCCAGGCCCGGACGATCCCAGGCGATGAAATCGCGCTCGCGCGGAGGCAGCCGGTGCATGTTGTGACCGTTGTCCAGACGGAAGTCGTCGTTGTACCGGTAGTTGCCGGCGTGGTCACGCATGGGCTCGGTGTTCTTCACGGAGTTGGAAGCGTTCGCTTCGTTCGCCGCGTTGTTGCCGAGGCCGCTGCGGGAGACGTTGCTGCTGGAGCGGACGGACGTACCGGAAGTACGGTCGACCGTGCTCGTGGAGCGGCTGGTCGTGCCCGTGGAACGGCTGGTGGAAGTACCGGTGCTACGGCTGGTCCGGTTGTTCTGGTCGACAGAACCCGTGGAACGGCTGGTGGTGGTACCGGTGCTGCGGCTGGTCCGGTTGTTCTGGTCGACAGAACCCGCGGAACGGCTGGTGGTACCGGTGGAGCGGCTCGTGGAGCTGCTGCCGGTGGAACGGTTCGTCCGGTCGGTCTGAGGAGTCGTGGAACGGCTGGTCGTCGCGGCGGAGGAACTGCCCGTGCTCCGGCTGGTCGTCGCGGAAGAGGAGCTTCCGGTGGAACGGCTCGTGGAGCTGCTGCCGGTGGAGCGGCTGGTCCGGTCATTCTGAGGAGCCACGGAGCGGCTCGTGGTGGAAGAACCGGTGCTCCGGCTGGTCGTTGCAGCGGAACCGCTACTGCTGGAGCGGCTGGTCGTGCTGCTTCCGCTGGATCGGCTGGTCGTGCTGCTCCCGGTGGAGCGGCTGGTCCGGTCGGTCTGAGGCGACGCGGCACGGCTGGTGGAGATATTGGCGGAGCGGTTGGCGGTGGAACCGCCGGACCGGCTCATGGAAGAGGAACCGCGCGAGGTAGTCTGCGAAGAGGACGACCGGGTCGCGGTGGAAGCACCGCCGGAAGAACGGCGGGACTGGGCGTTCGCCTCAGGGGCCGCAATCATCGCTATCGTGATGAAGAGGGCGGCTACGGTGTTGATCATCCTTCTCATGGCTTTGTCGTTTTAAAGTTAACGATATAAGTAATAGTTTTGGGAAAGTTCCTTGAAAGCTTCCGTATCTTGCATCCATTTGGACTGGATATCTTCGACTTTCAGTCGCTTCCCGAATTCCCTTCTCACATAATCCGTGCCACAAACGATATCGAGCATCCGCGTTTTCTTCAAAACCTTGTACGGATTGCGCTCAGGGTACAATTCCTGGAGGGCCTGCATCACGTAAAACTGCGTCAGAGTGATGGTCGCGGCCTCGTAATCGGTATAGAAGAATTGGACGCCGTGCTGCATCTGCGGGTTCTGCCCGGAGATGGGCTTGTAATGGATGGTGCGGAAGGCGGTGCCGGGCAGGTTGTAGCTGTCCAGGCGCTCCTTGAGCTTGTCCGCGTCGATCCACGGGGCGGCGAAGGTCTGGAACGGGATGGTATAGCCCACGCCGATGTTCAGGTAGCCGAACTCGCCCGCAATGCCGGCGGAAGGATAGCCGATGGCCGAGGCCTCGGACGGGATGTTCGGGGACGGGAGAATCCAGGGCAGGCCGGTGTCCTTGTACAGCATCGACCTTTCCCAACCGCGCATCGGGATGACCGACAGGCGGCACTTGAGGGGCTTTTCCTTGCCCTCCACCCCGCAGTTGAGGCCTTCCTCGTTGATGAGGCCGGCCAGCTCGCCGACGGTGAGGCCGTACACATACGGGATGCGGAACTCGCTGACGAAGGAGAAGAAGCCCGGCTCCACGAGGCAGCCCTCGACCTTGAGCCCGCCCAGGGGGTTGGGACGGTCCAGGACCATCACCTCGATGTCCTGCTCGGCGCAGGCGCGCATCACCAGGCCCAGGGTGGAGATGAAGGTATAGGAACGGGTGCCGACGTCCTGGATGTCATAGACCATCACGTCGACTCCCTTCAGCATCTCGGGCGTGGGTTTCCGGGTGGAACCGTAGAGGGAATGGACGGGCAGGCCGGTTTTCGGGTCCTTGCCGCTAGCGACGTGGTCGCCGGCGTAGGCGTCGCCGCGGACACCGTGCTCCGGGCCGTACAGGGCCACGAGGTTCACCTCGGGCGCCTCGAAGAGGATGTCGATGGTGGAACGGAGGTTCCGGTCCACGCCGGAGGGGTTCGTCACGAGACCCACCCGCTTGCCGCGGAGTTCCTCGAATCCGTACCGTTCCAGCATGTCGATGCCGGTGTATACCTGGGCGGACAGCGAGAGGCCCGCCAGCGAAAGGAGGAGTGTCAACAACTTCTTCATGGTCAGTCTTTCTTGACGCGTCCGTAATCGGCCGGGACGCGGCGGCGCGCATACAGGGTCACGAACACGGTGGCGAGGCAGCAGACCATCACCAGGACGTAGAACCCCACATACCCGAGTCCCTCTTGCAGATATCCTGCCACGGCGCCCGGCAGCAGCATCGACAGGGCCATGAAGCCGGTGCAGATCGCGTAGTGGGAGGTCTTGAGGGGACCGTCGGCAAAGTACATCATATACACCGTGTAGGCCGTGAAGCCATAGCCGTAGCCGAACTGGTCGAAGACGACGCAGGCGCCGACCGTCCAGACGGAGGCGGGCTGCGTAAGGGCCAGGAACAGGTACACGGCGCACGGCAGGGCGAGGCTCAGGGCCATCGGCAGCAGGCAGCGGCGGAGGCCCCGCCGGGAGATGTGCCAGCCGCCGAGGATGCCGCCCGCGAGGAGCGCGATCACGCCGGCGGTGCCGTACACCATCCCGAACGCGGCCTTGTCCAGACCCAGTCCCCCATCGGCCACCGCGTCGCTGAAGAAGGGATACAAGAGCTTGACGGACAGCGCTTCCGGCAGGCGATAAAGCAGGAGGAAGCAAACGAGGAGGCCGATGCCGGGCTTCGTGAAAAAGCTCCCGAAAGCCTGGCCGAACTCGCGCAGGATCTCGCCGCCGGTCTTGCCGCCGGCGGAGCGGTCCTCCGCGGGCCGCGGCAGGACGAAGGCGTGGTAGGCCGTCACGAGGGCCAGGATGGCGGCCGTCGCGAGGAGCGTCCAGGACCAGGCCTTGGACACGGCCCCGGTCCGCTTTTCCAGCCAGCCGGCCAGGACGATGAGCACGCCCTGCCCGAACACCATCGCGATCCGGTAGAAGGTATTGCGGATGCCCACGAAGGCCGATTGCCGTCCCTCGTCCAGGGCCAGCATATAATAGCCGTCCGCCGCGATGTCGTGCGAGGCGGAGGCGAAGCCGGTGATGACGAACAGGATGAGCATCCACGTGAAGGTGGAGGAGGCCGGGAGCGTCGCGGCGAGGACGCCGACGGCGACGGCCATCAGCAGCTGCATCGTCACGATCCACCAGCGCTTGCTCTTGAAAATGTCCACGAAGGGGCTCCAGAGCGGCTTCACGAGCCAGGGCAGGCCGATCAGGCTGGTCAGCAGGGCCAGCCGGGCGTTGTCCATCCCCAAGTCCTTGAGGATCACCACGGAGATCGTGTTCACGATAAAGTACGGAAGTCCTTCCGCGAAATAGAGGGTCGGAACCCAGAGCCAGGGAGTGCGCGGTTTCATCGTTCGAGGGTTGTTCCGGGATAGTAGAAGGAAAGGATTTCTTCGAAGGTCTTGCCCTTGGCGGCCATCACGGCTGCGCCGATCTGGCACAGGCCCACGCCGTGGCCCCAGCCGTGGCCGCGGAGGACGACTTCGTCATCCGTCATCTCCACGTCGAACCAGGAGCTGTAGAGGTGGCTTTCGGAGAGGAAACGGCGGATGATCAGCTCCTTGCCCACCGTGAGCGTCACTCTGGAGCCGACGATGCGGAGTTTCTTGATACGGCCGGAGCCGCCCCGCTCGAGGGGTTCCAGGGCGACGAGGTCGCCGATGTCCACGCCCGACCGCTTCGCGATGAGGGCGGCGAGGTCCGCGCGCTTGTAGCGGACCGTCCAGTCGTGGAAGTCCTCCGTTTCCAGGTCGTAATCATTCAGGACCTGGCCCAGGATTTCCTTGTCGTGGGTGTCGCACCAGGGGTCGTCGTGGACCGTCAGGTAGGGATAGTCCTCATCGGCCCAGGCCGTGGAGAAAAGCTCCGTCTTGCCGCCGCAGCACTTGTAGAAGCGGGCGTCGACGAGCTCTCCGCCGAAGCGGAGCGTGAGGCCCCAGGTCTCGTCGATGGCGGCGCGGACCTTCTCCCCGACGGCCATCGTCAGGCCTTGGTAGCGCTGGCAGTGGTCGTCGGCGCAGACGTCGAAGTGGTGATGGTCGTCGTGGTCGAACCATTTGACGATCTCGCCGGCGGGCTGTCCCGCCTCGGTCTGCCGGGAGGCGTCCAGCCAGGTCACGAGCGAAGGGACGTTGTCGAAGGAATAGGGCGCGGAGGCCTTCTTCCGGGCCTGCCGATGGGCGATCTGCGCCATCACCCAGGAGCGGGAGATGACCGCATGGGCCTTCAGGAACTCGGGCGAAGCCGTCGCCTTCATCTCGGAGGAGATGACGCTGAGGAGGTAGTCCTCGACGCCGATCACATTGACAGCCACCACCTTGCCCTCGTCCACGATGAACTTGAGGGTGCCGGCGAACTGCTGGTCCTGCTGCCGCTGCCAATGGAAGTCCACGCCGATGGTCACGCCGTACAGGATGAACGACGGCTCGGCGAAGAGGGTGGAAATGGTGGGCGCCTCGAAGACGAGCTCGTCGTACAGGGTGCCGTTATAGTCGATCTTGCCCTCGCGGTAGGAGACTTTCTGCGGACCGGCGCCGTCGGAGATGATCTCGAAGGTGATCTCCGGACCGGAGAGGATGCCCACCTCGATCTTGGGCTGGGTGCGGACGAGGCGCCACAGGAGGCGCTCCTCCTGCTTCTCGGAGAGGGAGATCTCCTGCAGGATGTCCGTCAGGATCTTTGGCGTAAGGCGCTCGTAATCGGCCTCTTCCGGGATGACGAAGAAGCCGGCCATGTCGGCCGCGCCGGGGCTCAGGGCGAAATGCTCCTCCCCTTCCGCATAGAAATGGTGCGGGCGGTGCGCCGCCCTGCACATCACGACGGCGCGGTACTCGCCCTCGCTGAAGAAGGTGAGGGCGTTGAAGCGGGGCTCGGCCTCCCCTTCCGCGAGGTCGCAGCAGTCCAGGAGGCGGTAGAACATTTTCGCCATCGACTTGGCCGTCTCCGCGCGGAGCAGGAAGACGCCCCGGGTGAAATGCTTGTAATGGAACAGCTGGGCGTCCCGGACCGAATCCACGAAGGAAACGTTCGCGGAAAGGCTCTCCGGAACCTGGCCCCCGTTCATCGCGATGTTGTGGAGGAGCCGGCCGGCGATGCGCTCCATCGGCATATACCCCTTGGGGCAGGCCTGGAAATGCGCGTGGCCGGGGACGGTGGTGCCGCTGTACGGGCTGTTGTAGAAGATGACATAGTCCGGGAACTGGACGGCGAGGTCCAGCATGTCCGGATAGCGGTGCCAGATGGTCTGGGGGACGTGGACGTCCCGGGTGATCACGAGGTGGTTCGGGAAGATGGGCGCCCGGTTCACCAGGATGCGGTATTTCCGGCCCTTGCGGCCCTCGAAGGGAAGGAAATGCTGGTGTTCCAGGTAGTTCTCCTCGCAAAGCGGGCAGCCGTGGTCGAAGATGGGCATCCTGCCCGGGTTTGACTGGAGGGTGACGAGGATGCCGCCGATGGTCATCTGGCGGGTCTGGGCGCTCTTGAGCGCGCGGTACTTCGCCGCCACGGTGGGCCAGACCGACAGCTGGTCGTGAACGAATTTGTCGATGTCGATTGCCATACTTGGTAAAGATAGGCATTTTTCCGGTGCGAATCGAAAACAATTGTCCAAAAACGATGAAAAAACCGGGAGAATCGTTACATTTGGGAAAACGTAATTCCCGAATGATGAAAAGACTGATGTTGAGCCTCCTCGCAGGCTTGCTGCTCCTTCCGGCCGCCCTCGGCCAGCCGCTCCGCCAAAGTGTCATCCGCGCCGACCGGGTGGACAGTCCCCTCCTCGGCGGTCCCGTCGACATCAACGTGTACCTGCCCGCCGGCTTCGACGCCGCCTCTGACACCAAGTATCCGGTCGTCTACCTCCTCCACGGCCTGTATGGCACCTACAAGGACTGGGCGACGACGGGCCATATGAAGGACGTGGTCGACGAGCTCACCGCCAGCGGCGAGATCGTGCCGATGGTCATCATCATGCCCAACGCCGGCGACCCCGACATCCACAACAACTGGAACGGCTACTTCAACATGCCCGGCCATCCCTACGAGGATTTCTTCTTCCAGGAGCTCATCCCCACGGTCGAGGCCCGCTACAAGGCCTACGGCGACAAGGCGCACCGCGCCGTGATGGGCCTGTCGATGGGCGGCGGCGGCAGCGCCGTCTATGCCCAGCGCCATCCGGACATGTTCTCCAGCTGCTACGCGATGAGCGGATGGCTGGACAACCCCGAGCCGAACGCGGACATGCCCAAGGACAAGTTCTACCTGGTGAGCAAGGCCGTCCACGAGCACTCCACCCTCGATTTCATCGACAAGGCCGATGACGCCACCCTCGAGAAGCTCCGCACCGTGAAGTGGTTCCTCGACTGCGGCGACGACGACGGCCTGATGGACCTGTCCGTCGCCCTCTTCCAGAAGATGCGCGCCCGCGGCGTCCGCAGCGAGCTTCGCATCCGCGACGGCTGGCACGGCTGGGAGTACTGGCACACCGCCCTCCGCCTCTCCCTCCCCTTCGCCTCCCGGAATTTCGGAAAATAGAAAGTCTCCTAAAAATCGATAATTATGCAGAATGGATTGAAGAAACTCCTCAAGCTTGTCATCACCGTGGCGGTCATCTTCCTGGCCGTTCGGTGGTGTTCCAACCAATTCGGAAGCGTGATCACCCTGCCCGGCGGTTCGGGTGGCAACGGCGGATCGGTCGGATCCGGGAAAGGAAGTTCGGAGGAATCCGGCGGCTGGTTCAGCCCGAAAAAGCAGAATGACAAACCGATCGTCAACGAGGACCTCATCGAGGACGTCGAGGACCTGGAACGGGAGCTGGGCATCGGCAAGTACAAGGACCAGAAGCCTTCCACCCAGCCGAAGACCACGCAGACACCCTCCACGACCACCTCGGCATCGGCTCCCCTCACCTTCAAGGGCATCCCGCTGACCGGCTCGTCGTCGGCCTTCGGGTCGGCCCTGGTCAAGGCCGGCTTCAGGAGCGCCGGGAACGGCACCTACACGGGCGACTTCGCCGGCTACAGCAACTGCAAGGTGACCCCGACCGGCAATCCCGTGCAGGAAGTCCGGGTCGACTTCCCCGTCATCTCCGACTGGGACGCCCTGGAAAAGGCCTATGACAACCTCCAGGCGGACCTCACCCGGAAATACGGCATCGACCCGGTCGTCAACCGGAACCTCGCCGTCTACAACCTCCCTAACGGCACCATCTCCCTGGACGCCGACGTCTCGAACCAATCCTCCTGGCACGTCATCCTGAAGTACGCGAACGCGTCCACGACGACTTCGACCGGAGGCCTGGGGCGGAATCCGATCGACGATTTGTAGCCCATTTCACCAGCACACTGAAACGAACGCCCTATGTACAGAATCCAATCCATCCTCGCCGTCGTGGCCATGACCGTGGCGGCGTCCGCCGGCGCCCAGACCCTCAAGATGGCGCCGCAAGTGGTCGGCGTGACCACCTATGAGGCCTCCACCACCGTCAATCTCGTCGTGGTGAAACCGGAAATCAAACTGGACAATCTCGACCCCTCCGTCTTCACCGTCAATACGAACGGGACGGAACGCAACGTCTTGTCGGCCTACCCCTCGGATGCCAGGGGCGCATACGACCCGGACGGCAAGTACGTCGCGCTGGGCCTTGAGAAGGCCTCCGGCCGCGGTCTCGGTCTTTCCATCCGGTCCGGCGTCTGGAATGAGGCGTACAGCCTCAAGGTCGGGCTGAAGAAAGGGAAGGTCCTGAAAGTCGGCAAGCAGAAGTTCACCGCCATCGACTGTGAGACGGACAAGGCCCTGAAGGATTTCCTTTCCGAGGCCGATTACTTCAACAAAGGGACATTCACCGGCCGGAACACCGGAAAGTCAGGAGACGTGACGCTTACTTATGCGGCGTATGAACCCTGGTCCCTCAAGGGCGACGGGAAGGAGAATCCCCTGGTGATCTGGCTCCACGGCGGCGGAGAGGGCGGACTGGACGTATCCATCACCCTGCTGGGCAACGAGGTCGTCTCCCTGATCCGTCCGGAAATCCAGTCGCATTTCACCACGGAAGGCGGCGCCGGGGGCGCCTATGTCCTTTCCGTCCAGTGCCCGACCATGTGGATGGGCACCTCGAAGGGCTTCGGCCACGGCGAGTATCCTTCCCTGTACGCCGACGTGCTCAAGTCCTGCATCGACGATTATGTGGACAGGCATCCCGACGTGGACCGGAAGCGCATCTACCTGGGCGGCTGTTCGAACGGCGGCTACATGACGATGCACATGCTCATCCGTCATCCCCGGTATTTTGCCGCGGCCTATCCCACCTGCGAGGCCTACCTGGACGCGAACATCTCGGACAACGAGATCAAGGCGCTGGCCGAGGAGAACATCTGGATCGTCCAGTCCTACGACGACACGACCGTCGACCCGAAGACCCACTGCATCCCCACCTTCCAGCGGATGGTGAAGGCCGGCGCCAAAAACGTGTGGATGTCGATGTTCGAGAACGTCCAGGGCATCGACAATCCGGGCCAGCCGCTGATGGGCCACTTCTCGTGGTGCTACCTGTTCAATGATGCGGTCCGGAAGTCGCAGGAGCAGAGCGCCGGGGATGTCAAGCCCAGCAACGACGGAGGCGGTTCCGTCGCCCCGCAAGGCCACGCGAACATCTTCGAATGGATGAACGCCCAGGTCCTCACCGATCCCGAACCGGCCCCGCAGCGCCAGCGCGGCGGAGGTGCGCCTGCCCGGGCGCAGAAGTCGAGGATCGTCGAAGAGGGAGGTTCCGGCCCGTACAAGGCCGTCATGATGGAGGAGGCCTCTCTCCCCACCCACACCATCTTCCGTCCGCAGGATCTCAGCAAGTTCGGCAAGGACAAGCGGCTTCCCGTGGTGGTCTGGGGCAACGGCGGCTGCGCGAATTCGCCCAGCGGCCATGTCAATTTCCTGAACGAGGTGGCCTCGCAGGGCTACCTGATCGTCGCCATCGGCCCGAGCAACTATCAGCAGGTCGAAGGCCCGCGTCCCGGCCAGACGGGGGCCATGCCGGGAGGCAGGCCCCAGATGCGCCCCGGCCAGGGTGGCCAGCGCCCCCAGGGGGCTCCGCAAGGCGCTCCCCAGGGCGGTGAACGGCCCCGGATGCGTCCGGGCGGCGGAATGCCCGGCGGCGGAATGCCGCAGATGCCCGGTGGCATGTCGATGGGCGATCCGGCCGGCCTGAAGCAGGCGCTCGAGTGGGCCATCGCCCAGAACGCCGACCCGGCCAGCCCCTATTACGGAAAACTGGACATCGACAACATCGCCGCGGCCGGTATGTCCTGCGGCGGCCTGCAGGCGCTCCATATGTCGGACGATGCGCGCATCAAGACCATCCTGGTCATGAACAGCGGCTTCTTCAACGGCGGCGAGGACAAGGCCAGCTTGAACAAGATGAAGCAGAAGTCCGTGATCTGGATCCTGGGCGGCACGACCGACATCGCCTGGGAGAACGGCCTGGACGACTTCAAGCAGCTCCAGGGCACGATGCCCGCCTTCCTGGCCAGCCTGGACGGCATCGGCCACGGCGGCACCTACATGCAGCCCTTCGGCGGCGACTATGCGAAGGTGGCCACCGCCTGGCTCGACTGGTGGCTCAAGGGCGACGCGAAGGCCGCCACGATGTTCACCGGTCCCAAGCCCGGCGTCAGCCAGATGGAAAACTGGATCTACCTGCGGAAGAATATCGAATAAGGAGGCTCGTTCCCGCCCCGGTCGAAGAAGCGGCTCCCGGGGTTCTTCTCACGGGGTTCTTCTCACGGGGTCTGGCCCCCGCCATTTCGCACACGGCTGATATTCAGCGAGTTAC
The DNA here is from genome assembly GCA_947169405.1 of uncultured Bacteroidales bacterium. GTDB lineage: Bacteria > Bacteroidota > Bacteroidia > Bacteroidales > UBA932 > Cryptobacteroides. The sequence goes on along the minus strand of CAMVPS010000033.1, from coordinate 1,159 downwards.
AAACCGATTGGTTCCCAACCTCCCTTTTTGAGGAGGGGTTGGGAACCGACCTTTTTATAATACCCTGGCACTGAACCAGTTACGATCACCCCCGGTGCCGCCCCCCAAAAAATGACGCGCAGTTGAGCATTGGATGAAACGAAAGGGCGGGTTTCTGCATCTTATAATTGAATATGCTTATCACCATTCTCATCAGTTGTATCATCCTTAGCCGCAGAAACCGGCGAAGGTCTTCCTGATGTCCTTACCGACACACAACTGATTCGCGCGTACTCCCCGGAGGCGCGTTTTTTTGTTGTTTCGAGCGCAAAAAGGAGGGGTCGGTGGTGGCCTATGGGAACTCCCAGCACGTCTGCGGTTACGTTTAGGGCCCATATCGTTCCCTCAGCCGTGCTCCAGCACGCGGCAGGGAACGATAATCCATTAAAATGTTCCCTCAGCCGTGCTGAATGCGTGTTTGGAGAGCATAGAAATACAAACAAAAAAAGGCACCTGCGGTTGCAGATGCCTTTTTGCTCCCCAAAACAGCGAAATGTTGAACCTGTGGCGAGATTTCCTCAAAGTCGTGGATTTCATTGACGACAATCATGAATGGCTGAACCCATTGTTGGCGCAAACCGATAAGATGAAACAGTGATAGCTACACTCATCTTTTTTGGAACCGACCAACCTTTTTGCTATCTTTCGCATATGAAAAAGAAATGCTCCATATCGGGACTCTTTTTGTCTGCTTTACTACTTTCATCCTGCCTTCGCTCATACACAGAACAGAATATAAAAGTAGGTAACACAATTGTAGAAAGAATAGAAGAGTATAGAGCCGCAAATGATTCGTTGCCTGATTCTTTGGAAGGTATCGGGTTGGACGAATCAATACGCATCAACATAATGGATGACAAGGATGGAGTGTTGTTTTGCTATGAGAAGGAGGATAGTTTGAATTATATGGTCTGGTTTGGAACAAGGCTCGGTGAAGGAATATATTACTATTCCGATACGAAGCAATGGGAGGAGGAGGACAGGCTTAGAGCAATTCCTAAAGATTCTCAATCATATTGAACCTCTCTCCAAGAACGAGTTCCTCTTTACATACGGCTTGAAATCAGGTATAATTGACATTTTTGGTTGGTGACATTGACATTTTTGGTTGGTGACAAGG
>CAMVPS010000032.1:0-20241 GCA_947169405.1 uncultured Bacteroidales bacterium | reverse complement strand
GCCTGCTCGGTCCTTCCCGCATCGTGTATGACGGGCATCTGAGCCAGCCGACCATCGAAGGGACGAAGTTCTACAAGCGGGACGGGAAGTATTACATCTTCTCGCCGGCCGGCGGCGTGGCCACGGGCTGGCAGACGGTCCTGCGGGCCGACAACCCGTTCGGCCCCTACGAGGAGCGCATTGTGATGGCCTGGGCGCCGGGTACCATCAACGGTCCCCATCAAGGAGCTTGGGTGAATACCCCGGAAGGGGAGGACTGGTTCCTCCATTTCCAGGACAAGGGCGCCTACGGGCGCATCCTGCACCTCCAGCCGATGACTTGGCGGGCCGATGGCTGGCCGCTGATCGGCGTGGATCCTGACGGGGATGGGGTGGGGCAGCCGGTGGCGGACTTTAGATTTCTCGACTCCGGCTCCGCCTCCGCTCGAAATGACAAGGGTGTCATTCCGAGCGAAGCCGCTTCTGTCATTCCGAGCGAAGCCTCTTCTGTCATCCCGAGCGAAGCCTCTTCTGTCATTCCGAGCGAAGCGAAGGAATCTAGAACCGCTTACAAACCTTACGGCATCGGTCTGGAATGGCAGTATCCGGCGTTGCCGTCGCCGTATTGGCATTATGCGTTGCAGGACGGCGTACGGCTGTATTCGGTGCAGCAGACCTGGCCGTACCGGAGCCTGTGGGACTGCCCGAATTTCCTGGCGCAGAAGTTCCCGGCCGAGCGGTTCACCGTCCGGGCGAAGCTCGCTTTCCGGCCGAACCCGCAGCTCAAGGAGCGGGGCGAGCAGGCCGGTTTCGCCGTGATGGGGAACGATTACGCCGGCTTGCGCCTGACCGACAATGGAAAGGGCGCCGTCCTGGACTATGTCGAATGCCTCCAGGCCAATGAGGGTGCCGCCGAGACGGTCCGCGAGCTGGCGGTGCTGCCGTATCGGTACGAACCGCTCCCGCATAGCCGGGAGTCGAAGAATGTCCCGCTGGTGAACTATCCCGATGTGCCTGAAGCGGTCGTCTGGGTGGAACTGGACGTCCGGGCGAAGGCGGTGGAGGGGAATGTGCCCGACGCCGTCTGCCGGTTCAGCTACAGCCTTGACGGCAAGCGGTTTACGCAAGTCGAGGGCACCTTCAAGGCCCAACCCGAGCTGTGGGTGGGCGCGAAGTTCGGCTTCTGGTGCAACCGGTTCGCGGCCAAGAACGATTCCGGCTGGGTGGACGTGACGGACCTCGTCGTGAAGCCGGCCTTCGACCCGCTGGAAGGGTTCCTCTATGACGAAGAGAAGGTCCCGTCCTATACGCTTCCGGACCTGCTGGCCGGAACGCGCACCGTGAAAGACTGGGAGAAGATACGCCGTCCCGAGCTCGTGAAAATGTTCGAGGAGGAGATGTACGGCAGCGTTCCGGGTAAGCCGGTGGGCCTGCATTTTCAGGTGCGCGACAACGACCCTGCCGCCTTGGACGGCCTGGCCACCCGGCGGCAGGTGCGGATCTTCTTCGACAGCGAGGAATCGGCCTACGAGGACCTTCTGCTGTACATTCCGAACCGTCGGAAAGGCCCGGCGCCGGCCTTTTTGGGCGTCAATTTCTTTGGAAACCATACCATCGGCACGGACCCTGGCATCTTCCTGCCGGATTCGGTCCGGTATCGGAAGGACTATGTCCTGACGCCGCGCGGCTCCCAGCATCAGCGCTGGCCGCTCCGGGAGATCCTGGAACGGGGATACGCCGTGGCGACGTTCTGCTGCGAGGACGTCGTGCCCGATGCGGACGGCTATCCCGGAATCCGCTCAAAGTATGACGGTTACACCTGGGGCGCCCTCGCCGCCTGGGGCTGGGGCCTGTCCCGCGCCCTGGACTATCTGGAGACGGACGCCGATGTCGACGCCGCCCGCGTGGCGGTCTTCGGCCATTCCCGGATGGGCAAGGCGGCGGTCTGGGCCGGCGTCCGCGACACCCGCTTCGCGATGGTCGTCTCCAACGCCTCCGGCTGCGGGGGAGCGGCCCTTTCCCGCCGCCGCTTCGGCGAAACCGTCCGCCGCATCAACACCCATTTCCCGTACTGGTTCTGCGAGAACTTCCACAAGTATGGGGACAACGAGTCCATGCTTCCCTTCGACCAGCACGAGCTCCTGGCCCTCATCGCGCCGCGTCCCCTCTATGTGGAAAGTGGCAGCGAGGACCGCTGGTCGGACCCGCACGGCGAATTCCTGGGCCTGGCGAATGCCGCCCCGGTCTATCAACTCTATGGGTATGAGGGCTTTGCGCCTTCGGAATGGCCGGCCGTGGAGCAGCCCGTCGCAAAGGGGCGTAACGGCTATCACATCCGTGCCGGCCGGCACGAGATCCTGCTATACGACTGGCTGCAGTATCTGGATTTCGCGGACAAGAATCTCTAGTAATCCTCCACGTTGTAGCGCGTGAGGATGTCCATATGCATGAAGTGGTCCTTGCGCGGGGGAACTTTGCCCAGGAGGGCGTGCTCGGCGAGGGCCTCGATGGCGAGGCGGACCTGCTCGTCGGGCCGCTGGCCGATGAGGACGGAGACGGTGCCGTCCCGCAGGGCGTCCATGTTCGCTTTCAGGTTGTCGAATCCCACCACGCGGCGATCCGGGTCCGGATGCGCGGCGAGCCACGGGACCAGGAGGTGGATGCGGGAGTTGAACATCACGATGTGCCGCACCTCCGGATGCTCCGAAAAATACCCGTCCAGGGTGGTGTAGATGCCATCCGGGTCGTTCGGGTCCACGAACACGTTGTCGATCTTGCAGTCGGGGGCATTCTCCAGCATATAGTCCAGGAAGCCTGCGCGGCGGTTCACGGTGGGATCCGACTGCTGGTAGCGGTCGCGGCGGACCCGGACGATCAGGGCGCCGCGGATGTTCCGCTCGCGCGTGAGCTGGTCCGCGCACAAGTAACCGCTCTTGTATAGCGGCATGCCGAAATAGGCCAGATAGCCGTTCGAGTCGGGTCTTGAATCGATAAAGCAGTAGGGGATACCGCTTTCGGCCAGTTTTCCGGTGAAAACCTCTGTCTCACCCTGGAAGAGGGGAGCGAGGACGACGCCTGAGGGCTCGGCCTCGAGCACTTTGGCGCAGGCGGCGCGGAACGATTCGATGTCGTACTGGTCGTAGGGGAACGGAACGGCTTCCACGCCGGCGGCGGTCATCGGATCGACGCCCCTGCCGATGCCGGAAGCGGCCAGCTCCCAGAAGGAGCCCGGTTCGCTGGCGGGAATGAGGACGGCCACGAGGTGCTTCTTGCCCTTCGCGAGGAGGGACGCGTACACGTTGGGCTCGTAGCCCAGTTCCCGGATCACTTCCATCACGCGCTCGTAGCTCTTGCGCGAGACTTCGCCCCGGTTGTGCAATACGCGGTCCACCGTCCCTTTGGAGAGGCCGGTCCGACGGGCGATGTCGTTGATGGTGATCTTTTCGTTCTGTGCCATAGTGGTTTCCGCTCGCAAATCTGCGAATAATAATTTGACTTTCCAAGAAAAATCGGAAAAATCGTGCACGGTAACGGACGCGCTGAATGTTATTAACATAAGATGTTGAAAAATAATTCCGTTACCGTGCACGGAATTGAAAAAAAGTTTCTATATTTGTAGCCGTTGAAAAGTAACCACAGATGAAAGCACGCTTCTTCCTCCTTCCGATCCTGGCCCTGGCCGTGGCCTGCCAAGGGAACCAGAAAGATGAATTTGCCGCTCTGTATGAGGGACTTCCCTTCGATATGCCCCGGGTTGAACTGCCGTCCATCCCCGACCGTTCCGTCGTACTGACGGACTTCGGCGGCGTCGGCGACGGCGTGGCGATGAACACGGACGCGTTCGCGGCCGCCATCGATGCGCTCGTGCAGAAGGGCGGGGGACGCCTCGTCGTTCCCGCCGGCGTCTGGCGCACCGGTCCCATCGAGCTCAAGAATCACATCGAGCTGTTCGTGGACAAGGACGCCATCGTCGTCTTCGATCCCGACCAGGACCTGTACCCCATCATCGACACGAACTTCGAGGGACTGGACGTGCGTCGCTGCGTGTCTCCTCTCAACGCCACCGGCGCGCATGACATCGCCATCACCGGCGGCGGCATCTTCGACGGAAGCGGAGAATACTGGCGCGAGGTCAAGCGCCGCAAGGTCTCCGACGACCAGTGGAAAGAGATCCTCAAGCGCGGCGGTTACATTCCGGAGGACGGCAAGACCTGGTTCCCGGACGAAGGCTACGCGAAGGCGCGCGCCACCGCGGGCTCGCTCAATTACCAGGATCCTTCCCTGGACGAGCAGGAAATCAAGACTTTCCTCCGTCCCGTGCTGCTGTCCTTCCGTAACTGCGAGCGCGTTCTGCTGAAGGACTGCACCTTCCAGAACTCCCCGTGCTGGAACCTCCATCCGCTGTACTGCAAGGATGTCGTGATCCAGGACATCATCGTCCGGAACCCGCATTTCTCCACCAACGGCGACGGCATCGACATCGACGCCTGCGAGAACGTGATCCTCACCGGCTCCTCCTTCGACGTGGGCGACGACGCCATCTGCATCAAGTCCGGCAAGGACGCCGACGGCCGCAACCACGGGAAGAAGTGCCGCAACCTCATCATCGACGACTGCACCGTCTACCACGGCCACGGCGGTTTCGTGGTGGGCAGCGAGATGTCCGGCGGCGTGGAGAACATCCGCGTGTCCAACTGCCGTTTCATCGGCACGGACGTGGGCCTGCGTTTCAAGAGCGCCCGTGGCCGCGGCGGCGTGGTGAAGGACATCTGGTGCGACCACATCTATATGAAGGACATCGTCACCTACGGCATCATCTTCAACCTGTATTATATGGGCGTTTCCGCCTCGGAGATGTCCAAGGACGACGAAAGCGACATCCAGCCGGTCGACGAGACCACGCCGGAGTTCCGCGACTTCCACTTCTCTGATATCACGTGCGCGGGCGCGGAGCAGGCTGTCTTTGTGAACGGCCTCCCGGAGATGCCCGTCCGCAACCTGACCATCCGCAACAGCAATTTCACGGCCGACAAGGGCGTGGAAACCCATTATTACGAGAACGTCAACTTCGAGAACGTCATTGTCAACGGTACCAAGTTATGAAAAGGATCCTCTATCTCGTCGCTGTCTGGCTCGTCACCAGCTCCTTCACGACCATCCACCTGATGGGCGATTCCACCATGGCGGAGAAAGACCTCTCCGACGGCAAGCTCGAGCGCGGCTGGGGCATGATGTTCCCGAATTTCGTCGACGACACCTTCCGGGTCGTCAACTACGCGCAGAACGGCCGCAGCACGAAGAGTTTCATCGACAAGGGCCTCTGGGACATCGTCGAATACGCCCTCCAGCCCGGGGACTACGTGTTCATCCAGTTCGGCCACAACGATTCCAAGGCCGACGACCCCGAGCGCTATGCGCCGGCTTTCGGCGCCTACCAGGACAATCTCCGGACCTTCATCCGCGGCGCCCGCGAGAAGGGCGCGACGCCGATCCTCCTCACCCCGGTGGCTCGCCGCTGGTTCAAGAACGGCAAGCTGGACCGCAACTGCCACACCGACTATCCCGCCGCGATGAAGCAGGTGGCCGAGGAGATGGGCGTGACGCTGCTGGACATCACCACGCCTACCCTGGACTGGATCGAAAGCATCGGCGACGAGGCCTCCAAGGCCTATTTCATGATCTCCACCGGCAAGGACGACAACACCCATACGGTCGCCTGCGGGGCGCGCAAGGTGACGGAAATCGTCTGCGAGGCCCTCAAAAAGCAGGTTCCCGCGATCGGCGAGCATCTCGTCCGCTATGACATCGTCGTGGACCAGACCGGCCACGGCGACTACATGAAGGTCCAGGACGCGATCGATGCGGTCCCGAACTACAGCCACGACAAGATCACGACCATTCTCATCAAGGCCGGCACCTACAAGGAGGCCATCGACATCCCGCACACCAAGTTCCGGATGAAGATCATGGGCCAGGGCGCGGACAAGACCATCCTGACCTACGACCGCTATGCGGAGCAGCTGTGGCCGGACAATGACTTCAAGGTGGGCACTTCCGGCAGCGCCAGCATCTACATCCACTCCAGCTACGTGACCTTCGAGGACATCACCTTCGAGAACACGGCGGGGGAGGGCAAGGAGATCGGCCAGGCCGTGGCGGTGTTCACCGACGGCGACTTCCTGTTCTTCCACCGTTGCCGCTTCATCGGCAACCAGGACACCGTCTATACCTACGGCCGCTTCGGCAAGGAGGGCGGCATCAAGCGGAACTATTTCCTGGACTGCTACATCGAGGGCACGACGGACTTCATCTTCGGTCCCAGCATCGCCTATTTCGAGAACTGCCACATCCATAGCAAGAAGAACAGCTACGTGACGGCCGCTTCCACGCTCCAGGGCCAGAAGTACGGCTACGTGTTCAAGAACTGCAAGCTGACGGCCGCTCCCGGCATCGACAAGTGCTACCTGGGCCGCCCTTGGGGCGCCTATGCGAAGACCGTGTTCATCGGCTGCGAACTGGGCCCGCACATCGTCGCGGACGGCTGGCACGACTGGGAGAAGGAAGGCAAGCCCAACACCAAGAAGAACTCCTACTACGCTGAATATCAGAATGTCGGTCCCGGCGCACAAGGCCCCCGCGTGAAATGGGCGCACACCCTCACCGCGAAGCAGGCCGCCGAGTACACCTTCGAGAAGGTGATGTACCAGGCGCAGGACGGCATCCGCTGGAATCCTTTTGACAACCGTTAGATGAAAAGAATCGCATTGCTGGCAGCCTTGCTGCTCGCGGCCTGTGCGCCGAAGACGGACCTGAAAACGGGCCCCATGTCCGTCCGGATGGTCCGTTCGGAGATCAAGCGGGCGCCCGAAGCCACCTACCTGGACGGGCAGGGGGGGAACTACAAGTGGAACTACACCACCGGCCTGGAGCTGCGCAGCTTCCTGGCCGTTTCCCGTACCTATGACATTCCCGAATTCGACGCGTATGTGCGCGCCTGGTACGATGGCGTCCTGGACGAGGGCGGCGAGATCGGCGGCAAATACGACCTGGAAAAGTTCAACCTGGACCATATCTGCCCGGCCCGGACGCTGATCGGCCTGTATCAGGCCACCCCGGACGTCCGGTACGCCATGGCCATCGAGACGGCCCGCCGGCAGCTCAAGAACCAGCCGCGCACCGAGGCGGGCGCCTTCTGGCACAAACAGGCGTATCCCTACCAGGTGTGGCTGGACGGCCTCTATATGGCGGAACCTTTCTATGCGGTGTATGCCAACATCACCCACGAGGACGCCATCTTCGACGATGTCGTCACCCAGTTCAAGGTGGCGGCGGAAAAGACGTATGACCCGGCGACCGGCCTGTACCGCCACGCCTGGGACGAGTCCAAGCAGATGTTCTGGGCCGATCCGGTGACGGGCCAGTCCGCCCACTGTTGGGGCCGCGCTCTCGGCTGGTACACGATGGCCCTCGTCGAGGTCCTGCCGTTCTTCCCGGAGAACCATCCCGGCAAGGCCGAGCTGCAGGGCATCCTGGAAGGCATCCTCGCCACGCTCCCGAAATATGCCGATCCCGAGACCGGGATGTGGTACCAGGTCCTGGACAGCCCGGGCCGGGAAGGGAACTACCTGGAGGCCACCTGCTCCGCGATGTTCACCTACGCTTATCTGCGGTCCGCCCGCGAAGGCTACGCGGTGCCCGCGTCCGTCGACCCTAAGGCCCTCTACGAGGCCCTCGTGAAGAAGTTCATCCGCGAGGACAAGGACGGTACCCTGAATCTCACCGACTGCTGCGCCGTCGCCGGCCTCGGCGGCAAGGAGAACCGCAGCGGCACTTTCGAGTATTACATCAACGAGAAGATCATCGAGAATGACCCGAAGGGCGTCGGTCCCTTCATCTGGGCTTCGCTCGAATACGAGAAGTTATGAATAAAGAACTGAGCATACTGGCGGCTGTCTGTCTTTTTGTGTCCTGCGGCGGCGACAAACCCGAACCCGAACCGGTGAATCCGGTACCGGACGCTCCGACAGGCCTTGTCCAGCACAGCGCCACGGAGACCAGCCTCACTTTTCAGTGGGACGGAATGCCATTTGCAACCTCCTATGCCTGGGAACTAAAACAGGGGGAAACGAAAGTTCAGGATGGTATCGCTGTCGGGAAACGCAATGTCACCGTCAACGGCCTGGCAAAAGCGACAGACTATCAGTTCGGTGTGAAATCTGTCAATGACAACGGATCATCGACCATGAAATGGATTTCTGCCAGGACGGCGGGGACGGTCGACCCGCCCCAGCCGCCCCAGCCCCAAACCATGGCCTACGAGGAGTTTTCCATCCCTGGTTGCGAGGAAGATGGTATCGCCCGTGCTTTTCCGGGAGCAGAAGGCGGCGGCATGTATACCACCGGCGGCCGCGGCGGCGAGGTCATTCACGTGACTACGCTGGAGGATACCGGCTCGAAGGGTTCCCTCCGCTGGGCCGTGAACCAGTCCGGCGCCCGTACCGTCGTCTTCGACGTGGCCGGCATCATCGAACTGAAGTCTGACCTCAAGATTTCCAAAGGCGACCTGACGATCGCGGGCCAGACGGCCCCGGGCGACGGTATCTGCCTGAAGAACTATTCTACCTATATTGGGGCAGACAATGTAATCATCCGGTTTGTCCGTTTTCGCCTGGGAGACGAAGCCCCTTGGACAGACCAGGAAATCAAGGATGGAAAGGCGGACAGCCAGGATGCCATCTGGGGCCGCTACCAGAATAATATCATTCTCGACCATTGCTCGATGAGCTGGAGCATCGACGAGACGGCTTCCTTCTATGCAAATGTCTTTTTTACCATGCAATGGTGCATGATTTCGGAGTCGATGATGAATTGTCGTTTGCATAGTAAGGGCAGTCACGGTTATGGCGGTATCTGGGGTGGCAAGAATGCCAGTTACCACCATAATTTACTCGCACATCATTCGAACCGTACTCCTCGCTTCGATCACCAATACCTATATGACGGGAACGACAAGTCGACCGAAATCTACCGCGGACATGTGGATTACCGGAATTCCGTGAATTATAACTGGGGTTCAAGTAATGGATGCTATGGTGGGGAAGGCGGTTATTTCAATATGGTGAATAACTATTATAAGAAAGGGCCGGACTCCAATGACAAAAAATACTTTATCGAGGCTGATGGCGGTTATTCCACAACCGTGAAGGAAAACGGAGTGAATGTAACCAAGTATTTCCCTTACGACTGGGCTTATCTTTATCTCTCCGGCAACTATAACAGTGCCTATCCTTCCGGTCACGCCGGTTATCCGGAGGGCATTTACTGGAAAACCGCTTACGACGGCTATGACCTCTCCCATGACGGCCATGCGGTTTCTTCCCCTTTTGTCATTACCGGGAAAGACGGACAGGATGCCTATACGACTACGCACACTGCGGATGCCGCCATGGAGAAGGTCTGTGCCTATGCCGGAGCCTCGCTCAGCCGTGATGCCGTCGATACCCGTGTCGCCGATGACGTCAGGAACGGCACGGGGAAAATCATCAAGGACATCGCTGATGTAAAAGCCAAATACGGCAGCGCCTGGCCTGCCTACAACGCTACGGCCGAGCAGAAGGCCCGCAACAAAGACAACGACGGCGATGGCATTCCCGATTGGTTCGAGGAGAAGGCCGGCCTGAACGTGAAAGACGGGAAGGACGCTGCACTGATTACCCTGGACAAGAACAACCGCTACACCAACTTGGAGATGTATCTCCACTACCTGGTGAAGGACATCGTCGCCGGGCAGAACGCCGGCGGCAGCTACATGAAACTCTAACTCAATCATCAATAACCAACTTAAAACCATCCATTCATGAAAAATCCAGTCAAGAAACTCGCTCTTGCGCTTCTCGGCCTGGTTTCGGCATGGACCCTGTCCGCCCAGACGACCATCACGGGCGTGGTGACGGACGAGTCCGGTGAGCCGCTCATCGGAGCGGGTGTGGTTGTCGAGGGTACGACCGTCGGCACCATCACCGGCATCGACGGCGACTACTCGCTGACCGTGCCCGCAGACGCGGTGAACCTGGTGTTCTCCTTCATCGGACTGAGTGACCAGACGATTCCCATCGCGGGACAGACCGTCATTAACGTGGTCCTGAAGGAAGACTCGACCTTCCTCGACGAAGTGGTCGTCGTGGGTTACCAGACGGTCAAGCGCCGCGACCTCCTCGGCGCCGTCGCTTCCGTCGGTTCCGACAAGCTCACCGAGCAGCCGGTGACCACTGTTTCCCAGGCTCTTTCCGGAAAGATGGCGGGTGTCTCCGTCATCACGACGGAAGGCGATCCGGACGCCGATATCAAGATCCGCGTCCGTGGTGGCGGTTCCATCACCCAGGACAGCAGCCCGCTCTACATCGTGGACGGTTTCCCGGTGGAGTCCATCAACGACATCCCTTCCTCCGAGATCCAATCCATCGACGTGCTGAAGGATGCTTTCTCCACGGCCATCTACGGCAGCCGCGGTGCGAACGGTGTCGTCATCGTGACGACCAAGAGCGCCGAAAAGGGACAGCGGGTCTCCGTGAAGTTCAACACGTACTATGGCCTCAAGAAAATGGCCAACGCCGGAGCCATCGTTGCGATGGATCCGGAGAACTTCGTGAAGTTCCAGTATGAACTCGGTGTCATCCGCGACAACCTCAGCTCCTATTATGAGCCTTTCTTCGGCAATTTTACCGATATCGACCTGTACAAGGGACTGAAGGGGAACAATTGGGTCGATGCGGTCTTCGGCAATGTGGGTAATTCCTTCTCCGCCGACTTCTCTGTCTCGGGCAGCGGTGACAATGTGAACTGGAACCTCGGCTACGCCCATATGGGTGACGAGGCCATCATGTCCGGTTCCAACTATACCCGTGACAACCTGAATTTCAAGGCCAATTTCAAGACCTCCGAAACCACCAGCATCGATGCCAACGTCCGCTATTCCCACGTGAATGTCCGGGGTTCCGGCGCCAATGGTATCAACGATACCGGTACCACCTCCGGCAACGGCCGTCTCAAGCATGCGGTTTCCTATTCCCCGATTCCCCTGGTCAGCACGTTGGAAGGCGTGGATGAAGAGCAGGATTATGGTGACAACGCACCGCCGCTCCTTTCGGTTGCCGATAACGATTCGCGCCGAATCCGTACCACCTGGAATGCGAATGCGGCCTTCAACTGGAAGATTGTCGACAACCTCAATCTCAAGATCGAGGGCGGCCTGGAGAAGTACAACCAGACCGACGACCGCTTCTATGGCATGACGACCTACTACGTGGCGAACAACTCTACGGACAAGACCGGCGTGTCCAATCAGCACAAGGAAGCGTTCCGCACCAAGTACCGCAATACGAACACCCTGAATTACAGTTTCGCCGACGTCCTGGGCGAAGACCACAACCTGACCCTCCTCCTCGGAGAGGAAATGACGATTACCAAGTCGAACCTCCTGACGCTCATGGTGGATGGCCTCAATGCCTCCTACGACGCTCCGATGGCTTGGAATTTCCTCTCTTCCGGTACGCCCGCCTCGACGAACAACTACTACGATCCGGACGACAAGCTGCTCTCCTTCTTCGGCCGCGTGAACTACGACTACAAGCACCGCTATTCCATCGGCGCCACGCTGCGCGCCGACGGCTCTTCCAAGTTCGCCCGCGGTCACCGCTGGGGCTACTTCCCGTCCGCGGCGGTTTCCTGGACCATTTCCAACGAGTCCTGGATGGACAATGCCCACAGCTGGCTGGACCAGCTCAAGCTCCGCTACAGTTTCGGTACCGCCGGTAACAACAACATCCCGTCGGGACAGCTGCTCAAGCAGTACAGCGCCACCGTCACCGCCTGGCTCAGCCAGAGCAACAACTACTGGATGGCCGGCAAGATCATGAACAATCCGGACCTGACCTGGGAGACGACGATCACCCACAACGTCGGTCTGGACTTCGGTCTCTTCCAGGGTCGTCTGACCGGTAGCATCGAGGTCTATCAGAACACGACGAAGGACCTCCTCATCAACTTCCCGATCACGGGATCCGGTTATGACAGCCAGTACCGCAACCTCGGCTCCACGCGCAACCGTGGTGCTGAGATCACCTTGAACATGCCCATCATCTCCAAGAAGGACGTGTCCTTGAACATCGGCGGCAATATCGCGTACAACCAGAACCGTGTGACGGACCTGGGCGGCCTGAGCAGCATCACCGCGCAGTCCTACTGGGCCTCCACGGAAATCGGTGATGACTACATCGTCCAGGTGGGCCAGCCGCTCGGCAATATGTACGGTTACGTGAGCGACGGTATGTATTCGGTGGATGATTTCACCTGGACGGGCTCCCAGTGGGTCCTCAACGAGGGTGTCGTCGACAATCACGAAATCATCGGCGCGAACTACATGATTCCGGGCGCGATGAAGCTCAAGGACCTCACCGGCGACGGCAAGGTTACCGTGGCCGACCGCAAGGTCATCGGCAACGCTTCCCCTGATTTCACCGGCGGTTTCAACTTCAGCGGTTTCCTCTACGGATTCGACTTCAGCGCCAACTTCAATTACATGATCGGCAACCAGGTCTACAACGCCAACAAGGTCGAGTTCACCTCTTCCCGCAAGTTCTCGAACCGGAACCTCCTGGACATGATGACCGTGGACAAGCGCTGGACCAACATCGACTGGGCAACCGGCGAGCAGATCTCGGATCCCGCCACCCTCAAGAGCATCAACAGCGGCAAGACCATGTGGTCGCCCGCCATCGGCACGGCCGTGTTCAGCGACTGGGCCGTGGAAGACGCTTCTTTCCTCCGCCTGCAGAGTGTGACCCTCGGTTATACGCTTCCGGAGAACCTGACCCAGAAGGCCCACATCCGTCGGGCCCGCGTCTATGTGACCGGAACCAACCTGTTCTGTCTTACCAAGTACTCCGGTTACGATCCGGAAGTGGACACCCGCCGTTCCACTCCGCTGACCCCGGGCGTGGACTACTCCGCTTATCCGAAGAGCATCGGTTTCGTCGCCGGTCTCAACCTGACCTTCTAATCCGCCTTGCATATGAAAAAGATTTTTACCTATATCCTTTCTGCGGCCGTCGTTTTGCTTTCCCTGTCCGCCTGCGACAAGATCCTGGACAGCGAATCTCCGTCCGCGTTCGATGCGGCGACCGTCTATTCCAACTATGCGCTGACCGAAGGAACCGTCTTCGGCATCACCGAGGCCTTCTGCGAGGTGAACTCCTATCGCGGCCGTTTCCTGCCCTGGTATGGCTTCAACACGGACGTGGAGTGGTACAATACTTACAAGCCGGGTGACGGAAAGTCCGACATCGCCGCCTATGACTGCCTGCCGAACAATTCGCAGCTGAATCTCTCCAACGGTCCTTTCCCGCTCATGTATATGGGCATTGAACGGGCGAACCTCGTCATCGAAGGCCTCCGCGAATACGGCAGCTGCGACACCCGTGCTGACATGGCATACCTGCTCGGCGAGGCCCTCACGCTCCGGGCGATGATCTATTACGACCTGATCAAGGCCTGGGGAGATGTCCCGGCCCGTTTCGAGTCCCTGACATCCGAGACGATCTATGCCAAGAAGGAAAGCCGCGATGTCATCTTCAAGCAGATCCTCGCCGACCTGGAAGAGGCGATCCCGTATCTCCCGAATCCGGGTGTGACGACGGCCACTTCCCGGACCGACCGGATCAACAAGGTGTTTGCGGAAGGTCTCTATGCCCGTATCGCCCTGGCCGCCTCCGGCTATGCGCTCCGTCCCGATGACGGCGCCGTGGGTACCGGTGACCTGGGAACGGTCCGTCTCTCCAACGATCCCGAACTCCAGAAGTCCGTCCTCTATCCGAAGGCCCTGAATTACCTGAAAGCCGCCATCGCTTCCGGCAGCGCCTCCCTGGAACAGAACGTCGAAGCCTATTGGCGCAAGATGAACAATATGGACAACCTCACCGCCGGCCCCGCCTTCGAGACGCTGTACGTGATTCCGTTCGGCGCCGGCCGCGGTCGTTGGAACTTCACCTTCGCCATCTCCTCGGAGGGTGCCTCCATCACCAACGGCGTTTCCCGTGGCGGTGATGCCGGCCCGCTTCCCACCATGTACTTCAAGTATGGCGAGAACGACCAGCGTCGCGACGTCACCTGCGTGAACTACAAGTGGAACAAGGACAACACCATCGAGCCCGCCGGCATCGGCAAGTGGTTTTTCGGAAAATACCGTTTCGAGTGGATGGACGCCCAGCCGTATACCGGCGGCAACGATGACGGCATTAAGCCCGTCGTGATGCGTTACGCAGACATCCTCCTGATGGCCGCGGAAATCGAGAATGAACTGAATGGTCCGAGCGGCGCCAAGCAGTATCTCCTCCCGGTCCGCGAGCGTGCCTACAAGGGACACGAGAGCCAGGCCGAGGCCTATGTCGCCGCCATTTCCTCCAAGGAGGAGATGTTCCAGGCGATCGTGGACGAGCGAGCCCTCGAGTTCTGCGGCGAGTTCCTCCGCAAGGGTGACCTCATCCGCTGGAACCTCTTGAAGACCAACCTGGACGCTGCGATCGATGACATGCTGGATCTCCGCGACCTGCAAGGCGCCTATGCCGGTCTGACCGGCGACATCGCCTATGCCTATGCCGCTGACAACAAGTCCATCGCCATCACCTTCCTCACTGCCGACGGCGAGGTCCCTGCCGGGACAGAAATCTCCGCCGGCTACGTGAACAAGTATGACGATGCGAAGTCCACCGGTTTCTACGAGGCGCGTATCCGTGGCCTCTATACCAACGATCCCGAGCAGCACATGTTCTGGCCTATCTTCAACGATACCATGACCAACAGCCAGGGATTCATCAAGAACGACTATGGCTATGACAGCATCTAATACCCTGACAGCTATGAACAAGATCAAATATGCCATCTTCGCCCTCGCGACCCTGGTTGCGGCAGCTTCCTGCTCGACGAAGGAGTTCGACGAGATTACCGAACTGAACCTTTCCCGCTGCCTCGCCCCGATGGGCCTGAACGCGCGCGTGAGCGCCGCCCAGGGTGATGTGGTGACCTTCTCCTGGGATGTGGCCAAGGATGCGGAGGCGTACAATTTCGTCGTCTATACGGATGCCGCGGGTACCCAGGTGTACCTGAGCGAGACGGTCCTTCCGTCCCAGGTTCCGTACCAGAAGAAACTGGAGGCTGACCAGACCTACTGGTTCTCCGTCCAGGCTACGGCTTCCGGAAAGGGAGATTCCAAGATCGCCTTCCTGGATAAGTCCTTCAAGACTTTTGCCGTGAAGGACAACCTCTTCCTGAAAGTCTCCGGACGTACCGTGAATTCCGTCTCCCTGGCCTGGTCCACGGAAGTGGCGGACTTCGAGGAGGTCGACCGGATCGAATATGGCCAGCCCGGCGCTGACGCCACCGGAACCCATACCCTCTCCGCTTCGGAGATCAGTGGCGGAACGGCGACCATCGACGGTCTGGATGCTTCCACGCAGTATGTCTTCACGTTGTACTATCTCTCCGCCAGCCGTGGCCAGGTGAACGCCTGGACGACGCCGGACATCAGTGGGACGACCGAGGTCAATTCCACGGAAGCGCTGCTCAATGCGGTCAAGACCGCGGGCGCCAAGATCCTCCTCAAGATGGAAGGCTCCCCGTATGACATCGAGGCGCTGGACATCTCCAACGGCTTCACGCTGCTCGGTGAAGAAGCCGCCGACGGTACCAAGCCGGTGGTCCAGGGCGAATTCCACTTCGCCGACACCTGGACTCCGGGCGCCGACCTCTATTTCGAGGGCGTCGAGTTCAACGGCGGTCCTACCGCCACCAGTCCTTCCGGTTTCGGTTTCGCCATCCAGAACAAGAACGGCGGCACGGTGAAGGACAAGAACATCGGCAACATCACCTACAAGAACTGCGTGATCGCGAACTACACCAAGGGTCTCATGTATGAATGGGGCAACAACATGGTGCTGGGCAATGTCACGTACGACAGCTGCGACATCCATGACATCAACACCGACGGTACCGTGGGCGGTGATGTCTTCGATATCCGCCAGGCCACCACGCTGGAGAGCCTCTCCTTCGTGAACAACACCATCTGGCAGGGCATGCGTACGTTCGTCCGCTTCGACGCCGGCTCCATCGGCTCCCTGGTCTTCGAGAACAACACCCTGCAGAACCTGAACTTCGTGGACAACGCGAACAACGCGGGTGTCTTCGGACTCCAGATCACCCCGGGGTCCTTCTCCTTCAAGAACAACCTGATCTTGAATATGACCGGTAAGGCCGTTCTCGCGGGTGCCAACGCCAAGTACGTCCCGGCGGGCGACATGGGCGTCGCCGCCGCGAACAACTGGTTCTTCAACCTGCCGAAGGATGATGCCGGTGTGGTTACCTATTTCACCGACAACTTCACCCAGGCCCAGGCGTCCGGTTCGATCCTGGAGAACGATCCCTGCTACAATGCCGCGGGCGGCTACTTCAATCTCTTGGCAGACAGTGAGATCGCCGACAAGAAGGTGGGTGCGTCCAAATGGTGGACCCCGTTCGTGGAGGAGCCTGAGGACCTCACGCTGAATCTCCTTACCGGCAACAAGACCTGGAACCTGGCGAACGCCAAGTTCTTCTCCGGCACCATCAAGAAGGAGATGGTCCGTGACGACCTGTATATCAACGCCGGCGAATCCAACGCCATCGTGGTGGATGGCGGAAAACTCAACTTCCAGACGGCGGGCGTGACCAACCGCCAGGGCGTCCCTACGCTCAGCTACATCGCCTTCAAGGTGGACAAGCCGGGTTCCGTTCTCGTCAAGGCGGCCGATCCGGAGAATCTGGGCAACCACTTCATCGTGGGTGTCGGTCCCGTCGACGGTGGCTCCATCGCCCTCAAGGGCGGCGTTTCCGCGATGGCCGACATGACCACCCCGACCAAGATCCTGGTCACCACCATCACCGAGGAATCCCTCGTGTATGTCTTCCCGTCCGGCCCCGTCTCCCTCGAGAAGCTGGCCTGGTCCACCGATGTCACCCCGATCAACACGGCCCTGCCGACGCCGGCACCGACCGCCGATCCCGCCTCCATCACGGCTGGCGAAGCCGCTGACATCACCATCAGCTGGGAGCCTGTGGAGAACGCCGGCAGTTATTCCGTCGTCTTCAACGGCAAGAGCAACACCGTGTCCGAAGGTACTGAGTATGTCATTGGCGGTACTACCACCGGCATGCTGGATGCGGGCAGTTACAAGGTGGAGGTCTACGCCAATCCGACCGCGACCGATATCTACAACACCGAATCCGCCGCCGGTGTGGCTGCTTTCGCGGTCCTGCCGAAGGGCGGCGGCGGTGAAGGCGACGAATTGGTGGTCAACACCGTCGATGCCCTCAAGTCCGCCATCGAGGCCGGCAAGGAAGCCGTCACCCTCGCTCCCGGCGAGTATGACCTGGAGGGCGGCCTGACCATCACGGCCCCGCTGACCCTGAAGGGCCAGGACGGCGCCGTGGTCAAGGGCGGCTTCAAACTCAGCGGTGCGGTGGGCACCTTCGCGACCGACAACCTGGAGGTCGTCGCCAACGGCGGTGACATCTTCATCAACCTGGACAATGCCGAGGGCGTGACCGCCGAGACGATCGACATCCGCAACACGGTCATCGACGGTTTCTCCAAGAGCGTCATCTATGCTTCCAACACGGCTGACAAGTTCGACATCGCCGACATTACTTTCTACAATGTCGTCGTGAAGAACCAGGGCACCGGGCAGGGCGTGTTCGATCTCCGCAACGGCCGGTACGGCTCCTTCACCCTGGAAGAGTCCACCTGCACGGGCGGACGTGACTTCCTCCGGATCGATGCCCCTTGCGTCATCAATGCGGTCTATGTGAAGAACAACACCCTGGACAACCTGAACAACCCGGCCAACGCGGGCGGTGTCCTGTGCGTGCGTGCCACGCCGACCACCTACGAGGTCACCGGCAACATCTTCGCCAACATTGTCAACTCCATCAGCGGCCGTACGGCTGCGATGAAGCCCAAGATGAAGAAGAATGTGTGGTACAACATCGGCGATGCCTTCTACACGGGCTGCATCGACGCCGAACTGGCGGTCGACGGTGGCGGTGTGGTCCTTTCCGCCGATCCGTTCAAGGATGCGGCCAGCGGTGACTACACCCTGACGAATGCCGTTGTCATGAGCCTCGGCGCCGGCGCTTCCCGCTGGAATCCCGCCGCCGCCTCCGCCTCTGACAGCAATGCGTTCACCGTGTCCTCCGTCGAGGAGTTCCAGGCTGCCATCGATGCCGCGAAGACCGACATCAAGTTTGCGGCCGGGTCCTATGACCTCTCCGCCGCGAACATCACCCTCACCGCCGGCATGCACCTGAGCGGCGAGCCTGGCGCCGAGATCACCGTGTCCCAGTTCGACCTGGCGGAGGGTGACCTGGGTACCATCATCATCGAGAACCTTTCGATTACGGGGGGTGCCAACAATCTCGTGAGCGTCGGCGCGGCTTCGGTGGTCCGTTCCCTGGTGCTCCGTAACCTGGATGTCAACACCGTGGGCAAGAGCCTCTTCTATGGCAATGCCGACGACTCCGAGTTCCAGGCGGTCGTGTTCGACAATGTCTTTGCGACGGGTCTGGGCGGCGGACAGGGTACGATCGATATCCGCAAGGGTACCTATCATGCCCTCACCATCCGGAACTGCACCATCGTCGGCGGCCGTGACTTCATCCGGGCCGATGGGGGCAAGGTCACCGGCGCGGTGAACATCGTGAACAACACGTTCGACGGCGTCACGCTGAACAACGGAAACGGCGTCCTGTACGTCCGTTCGACCCCGGACAGCTACGTGCTCAAGAACAACCTGTTCCTCAATGAGAACGGAGATAACAACCTGCTCTCCAAGGCTTCCGGCATCACGGTTCCGGACGAGGTCGCGAACAACTACTTCTATGGCTGCACGGCCGAGAAGTTCTGGACCGGTCTGATCAACCAGGAAGTCGCCCTCGCGAACGGTGGCGTCATCCTCGCCTCGGATCCTGTCAAGGATGCGGCGGGCCATGACTACACGCTCGTGGACGCCCTGTGCCTCGCTTCCAACGTGGGCGCAGCCCGCTGGAACCCGAATGCCGGCCGGGTGTCTTCCGAGATCACGGTCGCTTCGGTCACCGACCTGACGACGGCCATCGACGCCGGCAAGTCCGCCATCACCCTGAAGGCGGGTGTCTATGACCTCCGTGAGGCGGTCGAGAGCGGCGTCATCAACCTGATCGCCCCGCTCTCGCTGACCGGACAGGGAACCGTCGAAATCATCGGTGGTTTCAAGTTCGGCGCAGGCACCACTTCCTTCGAGGCCGAGAATGTCAAGTTCAACGGCGCCGAGAAGGCGCTGGGCAATGCGTTCGAGATCGCCGAGGCCGTGGATATGTCCAAGATCCGGATCGCCGGCTGTGACATCTTCGCCTACAACAAGAGTCTGTTCTATGGAAACGGCACCGATTCCAAGATCGCGGTCTTCGACTTCCAGAAGAACCTGGTCCATGGCTTCGGCACCGGCCAGGGCATGATTGACATCCGCAAGGGCGTGTACGATGCCATCATCGTCTCCAAGAATACGTTCTATGACGGTGGACGCGACTTCATCCGTTGCGACAAGGAAATCGCCGGGTCGGTTGCCATCACGAACAACACGTTCGCGGCTTGCTCCCTCGATGCTGGAAACGGCCTCCTGTGGGTCCGTTCCTGTGCGGATGCGACCCAGAAGTACAATGTCGCCAAGAACCTGTTCCTGAACCTGACGGGTGATGCTACCATACTCGCCAAGACGGGCGCGACGGTTCCGACGATGAATGCGAACTACTTCTTCAACGTGGGTCCGGCCTTCTGGAACGGGGCCATCAACCAGGAAACCGCGACCGTCGGTGGCGCCCTCCTCGAGGCCGATCCTTGCGCCGGTTCCGCCGAGTTCAACTTCAAGTTGACCGACGCGGACCTCCGTAAGGCCGACATCGGCGATCCGCGCTGGAACTCCGCTTCCCCGAACTATTCCCGGAGGAAGTAACTGTACAAAGGGAGCCGGGGGTGATACCCCGACTCTCTTCCAAAGATTTCTCCACGCGCTGCGCTTGGTCGAAATGACAGTGGATGTCATTTCGAGCGAAGTCGAGAAATCTGAAACGTAACCAAAATACACTGTATATGAGTTTCATCAACGACAACTTCATGCTCCAGACGGAGACCGCCCGCCAGCT
>CAMVPS010000031.1:0-20889 GCA_947169405.1 uncultured Bacteroidales bacterium | reverse complement strand
TGATGTTCCGCGACCCGCTGCTGTACCGCATCAAGTTCGCGCACCATCACCGCACGGGCGACAAGTGGTGCATCTACCCGATGTACGACTACACCCACGGCCAGTGCGACTCCATCGAGCACATCACCCACTCCATCTGCACGCTGGAGTTCGACGTGCACCGTCCGCTGTACGACTGGTTCATCGAGACGCTGGGCATCTATCCCTCTCACCAGTACGAATTTGCGCGTCTGAACCTCACGTATACCTTGATGTCCAAGCGCAAGCTCCTCGAGCTCGTGCAGAAGGAACTCGTGAGCGGCTGGGACGATCCTCGGATGCCCACGCTCTGCGGCGTCCGCCGCCGCGGCTACACCGCCGAGGCGCTCCGCATGTTCTGCGACAAGATCGGCGTCTCCAAGCGCGACCAGCTGATGGACATCCAGCTCCTCGAGTGGTGCGTCCGCCAGGACCTGAACGCCCGGTCCAACCGTTACATGGTGGTCCAGGATCCGATCAAGGTCACCCTCACCAACTATCCGGAGGGCCAGGTCGAGTGGTTCGACTGCCCGCTGAACCCGGCGGAGCCCGAGGGCGCCACCCGCAAGGTCCCCTTCAGCGGCGAGCTCTACATCGACCGCGCCGACTTCATGGAGGACGCCCCCAAGAAGTTCTTCCGCCTCAAGCCGGACGGCGAGGTGCGTCTCAAGTACACCTACATCATCAAGTGCAATGAGGTGATCAAGGACGAGGACGGTCGCGTCGTCGAACTCAAGTGCACCTACGATCCCACCACGCACCCGACCACGGGCGAGTGGCGTTCCGTCAAGGGCACCATCCACTGGGTCTCCATCCCGCACGCGAAGGAAATCGAACTCCGCAACTACGACCGTCTTTTCACCCTGGCCGACATGTCCCAGGTCCCCGAGGACAAGGACTACAAGGACTTCCTGAATCCGGAGTCCCTCGTCGTGGGCGAAGGCTGGGCGGAACCCGCTCTCCTGGACGACGCCTCCGGCATCGCGGTCCAGTTCGAGCGCACCGGCTACTACGTGAAGGACAAGGACTCCACGCCCGAGAAGGCGGTCTTCAACAAGACCACCGCGCTGAAGGACTCCTACAAACCGGAATAGAGATTCCTTCACCCCTTCGGGGTTCGGAATGACAATGACACCTGTCATTCCGAACAACAATGGCACCTGTCATTCCGAGCGAAGCGAAGGAATCTATTTCAGGAACCGAAGCATCACCTTCCGGAATGCAAGCCGGAGCCGATACACGAGATTGCCCCAGGTCAGCCGGCCCGGGGTATTTTCTTTCCCGGTCGGGGGATGGAGCGTGTACTTCAGGTAAGGGACGTTGCGGGCGTTGAGGCCCTTGCCCAGCAGGAGGGCCGGGTGGATGTTGTGACGGAGGAAGATGGGCTCCAGGCACAGCTGGTCGCGGGGGATGCCGGACGAGAAGCCCTTCCACCAAGTCTCGTCCAGGATCTGGACCTCGTCGAGGTTGTGCTCCCGGAAGAGGAGGTTGTTCTCGTAGAGTCCGGCGTGGCGGGGGAGGCCTTCGCCGGTCCATTTCCGGTACAGCCGGAAGGCCGTCCGGGTGTCGACCTTGTCCTTCAGGTAACAGTACTTAAGTTCCTCATACACACAGTCCCGGTCCGGGTGCTCCACCTGCGCGAAGGGGATCTCGTCTGTGATGAGCCGGTCCGCGATGCGGTAGAACTCCGCATCGACAATGCGCAGGTTCGCGTCCATGTACACGCTGTATTTGTACTCCGGCAGCGCCTTGTGCGGGAGGATCTTCGGATACCGCGAGCGGACGACCGGGTCCGGACTCTCGAACGGGATCTTGCGCAGTTGCCACACCCCGTCCTGCCCCTCGGTGTCCGTGAAGCAGACGTAATCCCAGTCCGGCGCTACGGCGGCGGGCTGTTCCAGGCGGTCGTAACCGCCCGTCAGGCAGGTGTATATGACTTTTCGGTTCATCGGGTGGGGAGTTTTACCTGGTCGCCCAGTTCTTGGAGGAATTCGGGGGTGTAGAAGTCCATCCGGCCCATCAGGGAGGCGAAGGTCATTTCGCCGAAGTAAAGCTTGCCCTGGACTTCATAGAAATCGACACGGACCTCGGGGAGGCCTTCGGAGAGCTTCGCGGCGGCCGCGAGCATCTGCGGGAGGGTGGCCGGCCGGGGGAGGGAGCACCCGCCGTCGCGGTAGTGGTCGGTGAAGACCGACGCTTCCGGGCGCGGGGTCCAGTCGAGGCCGTAGACATTGACATAGACGGCATCGGCGGTGCGGCCGTGGCAGGCCCAGATGCAGTAGGGCTTGCCGTCGAAGCACCAGACTTTGTAGTCGACGGGAACGGCGTCGCCGCTGTCCAGGTACTGTTCTGCAAGGATGCACGGGTCGATGCCGTTGTAGTGCATCTCGCCGTGGCGGTAGCCATATTTCACCTTCAGGGCTTCGTCCAGGGCCGCGGAGACGGCGGCTCGGTTGGTGTTCCGGTCGACGATGTGCGTGGAGCCGCTGTCGTGGTTGCACTTGAGGACGAATTTCTCCGGGAGGGTGTCCCAAGGGATGTCCTTGGCGCGCTTCCAGGTGCCCAGCATCGGCACCAACAGGTCGCCCAGACCCTTTCCTTTCACATAGTCGCGCACGGCGACCTTGTCGGAGAGGGGCGTCCAGGCCGAGGTGTCCGACCGGCACATCAGCCACTGGATTTTCTCGTTCAGGTCGCGGGGATGGTCCAGGTCCAGCTCCGTTCCGAAGCGCTTCTTCCATTCGCGCTTCGCCACCCGCTCATAGCGGTGGTCCAGCTCCCATTCGTGCCATTTGCGGCCGAGGAAGCGGTGGATTTCGTGGCGCTCGCCGGGCTTCAGGCCCACGAGCGCGAGGACCGCCGCGGTCACGCAGCCGGTGAGGACGATGCCGCCGAGTTTCGCCCAGGTTCCGTCGAGCGGCAGGAGGCGGTAGAGCGCCAGCCAGCCGATGAGGACGGCGGCCGCGATAGCGGGCCGTAAGTAAGCCTCTTTCAGGAACTTGCCAATCTGGAACCCGAACTGGTAATGCAGCAGGACCAGCTGGATGACGCGGCTCAGAAGGTCCGCCGCCACGAAGCAGATGATGATTGTGTAGGCGGGGAAACCGGCTCGGAACAGCAGCCAGCCGGCGACGAGGCACCCGAGGTACAGGACGCTGAATTCGATCTTGTACCACTTGACGCGGCCGTAGGCGTTGATGAGCTGGGCGAGGCCGGCCGAGGTGGCCGAGGCGGCGGCGACCAGCAGGGTCCACCGGCACATCAGCACCGTCCCGGCGGGAATCTTGGCGCCCAGCCAGAGGTTCAGGATGAAATCCAGTTCGCTCCAGAGCGGGAAGAAGAGCAGGAGGAACAGGAGGATGCAGATGCGGCAGACGCGCTCCGCGAGGGCCACCGAGCGGTCCGCGTTGCCCGCGCCGATGTTCTGCGTGATCTGCGGGGCGGCGGCCGTGTCGAAGTTTGCGATGAACTGGTTCACGTAGTTCTGGACCGTGCCGGCGTAGAAGTAGGCCGCGTTCACCGTGGTGCCGAAGAAGGCGTTGATGAGCATGTTGGAGCCTTGCGAGCGGGCGATCATCGACGCGGAGGAGAGGAGGTTGTAGTTGTTGAAGACCAGGACCTCCTTGTACGCTTTCCGCTCGCGCACGAGCTTCCAGCGGATGATGTCCGGCCAGTTCCGGCGGCACAGCCAGCGGTACACGACGAAGCAGATCCACGTCGTGACGCTCATCAGGACGGCGTACAGCCGCAGGCCGTTACCCTTCCAGTACAGGAGGCCGATGACGAGCCCGAGCTTCACGAGCGCATTGACAATGTCCACCACCGCGACGGTGGCGAAGCGCTCGTGGACGTTGAACAGGCTCTGGAAGGGGACGTTGGCGATGCCCAGGCACGCGACGACGGTGGAGACCTGGAACACGAACATCGCGTCGGCCTCCTTCCCGGGCGGGACGTTCAGATGGTGGTGGATGTACCACAGGCCGATGGACTCCAGCAGCAGGAACAGCACGAGGGCGCCGCCGATGTGGATGACGTGGCAGATATTGAACATCCGGTTCGTGTCCCCGTCGGCCTTGCCCATCTCGAAGTTCATGAAGCGGACCGTGGTCGCGGTCAGGGCGCCCGTGATGAAAGCGATGAGGGCGACGGTCGAGCCCACGGCGCTGTAGATGCCCACGTCCGACGCCCCGAGGGCCTGCAGCACCAGCCGGCTGGTGACGAGTCCCACGAGGATCGTGACCGCCATCCGGATGTAGATGACGATCGTGTTGCGGGCGATCCGTATGTTGGCGCTGGAGGGCACTTCTACTGCTCTTTCTCTTTCCGTTTGGGCACGCGTTTGGTCAGGCCGATGGAGTCGGTGGGGCACACCAGACGGCAGAGGTGGCAGCCGACGCACTTGGCGCCCAGGATATGGGGCTGGCGGTCCTCGCCGAAGGAGATGGCCTGGTGCCCGCCGTCCCGGCAGGAAATGTAGCAGCGGCCACAGCCGATGCAGGTGTCCCGGTCGATGACCGGATAAACCACCGTCGATCGGTCCAGGTCCGCGGCGCGGACGAAATAGGGAAGCTCTTCTCCCACCAGGTCCTCCACGTGGGCGACGCCCCGGGAGGCCATGTAGTTCTGCAATCCGTCGACGAGATCGTCGATGATGCGGTAGCCGTACTGCATCACGGCCGTGCAGACCTGCACGTTCTGGCAGCCCAACTGGATGAAGTCCAGCGCGTCCCGCCAGGTGCTGACGCCGCCGATGCCGGAGAGCTGGAGGCTGGGCATCACGGGGTTGTTCGCCATCTCCAGGATGAACCGGAGGGCGATGGGCTTGACCGCCGAGCCGGAGTAGCCGGAGACGATCCGCCGGCCGTTCACCTCGGCGCCCAGGGTCACGGACTTGATGGTGTTGATGGCGGAGATGCCGTCGGCCCCGGCGAAATGGGCGGCCAGGGCGAACTGGGTCATCGACGCGACATTGGGCGTCATCTTGGGGATGACGGGGATGTTGACGGACCGCTTGACATAGGCGGTGTAGAAGGTGACGAGTTCGGGGTTCTGGCCCACGTCGCTGCCCATCCCGGCGAGGCGCATCTGCGGGCAGGAGAAGTTCAGTTCCACGGCGTCGACGCCGGCCTCCTCGGCCATTTGGGCGAGCTCGATCCACTGCTCCTCCGTCTGCCCCATGATCGAGGCGACGATGATCTTGGAAGGATAATTCTGCTTGAGCCGCTTGAGGATGTCGAAGTCCATCTCCACCGGATTCTCCGACAGCTGCTCCATGTTGCGGAAGCCGGCAAAGCTGTTGTCGGCCCGTTTCACGGCGTCGAAGCGGGGAGAGACCTCCTGGATGTCCTGCAGGCAGATGGTCTTGTAGAACACGCCCGCCCAGCCCGCTTCCAGGGCCGCGGCCACCATCTCGTAGTTCGTGCAGATGGCGGAAGAAGCCAGGAAGAAGGGATTCTCGCAGTGCAGGCCGCAGAAGTCGATCTCCAGGGAAGGCAGTTCCGTCTCGGGCGCGGGCGCCGGCAGCGACTTGGCGATCTCCCGCAGGCGGACGGGCCGGTCGTAGTGGATGCAAGCCTTCTCGGCGGCCTCCAGGTCCGCTTCGCTGCAGGCGGCGAACAGCCGGGCGCCCAGGACTTGATTGTCGAAGCGGACGGCCCGGACGGCCCGGGCGGGATCCCCGTGGGGGCAAGCGGCGGTACAAGGGGCGTTTTCACAGAGCAGACAACGGACGGCTTCCTGCTTGAGGTGGAGCTGGTTCATGGGTGCGAGGATTTATGGTTTGACAACTTGCTGGTACAGTTCGGTGAAGATTTCCTTGGCGGTGCGCCGGGTGAAAACGGAGCGCATCACGTTCCCGGAGGTGGCGTACATGATGGCCGCGTGGCTTTGGGGGTCGGAGCGGTCGGCGAAGAGGTATTTCAGCCGGCGGAAGGCTTCGACGCTCCAGACGAACGCGCCGAGGAGGGCGTACTTGAGGGGGCTGCCGCCGCTGTAGAACTGGAGGGCGCCGCGTACGCGCGTGGGCTTGATGGCCGCCTCCATCCGGGAGACGGTGCCTCCGGCCAGGTGGGTGATTTCCACGTCGGCATCGGACCAGACGGTGTAGCCCATCTCGTTGATTTTGTGGCCGATGGCGATGTCTTCCGGTGTGAAGGTGTAAGTCTCGTCGAACCAGCCGGCCTGGCGGAACACATCGGTGCGGACGAGGAAACAGGCGCCGTTCACGGTCCATGTCCGGAACAGGCCCTCCTTCATCGACCAGGGCGTCGGGACGGTTTCGTCGACCAGGTGCAGGTAATGCTTCACATACCGCCAGGCCGTCCAAGGCGCGCGTCCGTTCGTCTGCACCCGGCCGTCGGGAAAGACGATCTTGGGGGAGACGACGGCGGCGTCCGCGGGCAGGCGGCCGAAGTCGGCGAGGAGCCGGTCGATGACGGGCATCCGCATCAGCGTGTCGTCATTGACGATGAAGCAGTAGTCGCCGGTGACTTGCCGCAGGGCGAGGTTGTTGTTCTCCGAAAAGCCCCGCAGTTCGCGGCTCTCGACGATGTGCACCGCGGGCCAGTCCGCCTTCAGCCGTTCCAGGTTCCCTTCCGAAAACCGGTACGCCACCACCCAGATTTCGAGCTCGGTCCGGTTGTGGGCACGGATGCTCTCCAGGCACGGATTCAGCAGATCCGGCCGGTCCATACAGACGATGACGACACTGACTTTTGGCATAACTTACAAAAGTAGCCATAAATATGGACCTTTACAAGCACTTTTTTGCTATCTTTGCAGGGTATGAAGGTCCTCGTCATCGTCGTCACATTCAACGGCTTCAAGTGGTTGGAACGGTGCCTCGGGAGCGTCCGCGCTTCGGAGCTGCCGGCGGACCTCTACGTGTGGGACAACGATTCGACGGACGGATCGGCGGACTGGGTCGAGGGGCATTTCCCCGAGGCGAAGCTCGTCCGCAGCGCGGACAACCTGGGCTTCGCCGAGGCCAACAACCAGGGGATGCGCTACGCCCTGGACAAGGGCTACGACTATGTCTACCTCCTGAACCAGGACGCCTGGCTCGAACCTACCACCCTCGGCACTCTCGTCGTCGCCTCCAAGGCGCACCCCGACTTCGCCGTCCTCAGCCCCCTCCAGATGACTGACGGTTTTAAAGGTCTGGACAAGCAGTTTGAAAAGATTCTGGAGTCAGCGGGTGGCACACTCTTCCAGAATCTATGCCACCCTCGGCAATATAAGAGGGAGGGGCCCTTTAGGGAGGGGTCGCGCAGCGACGATTCTGGAAGAGTGTGCCACCCGTCGACGGTGACCAAAGTGATGGCCGCACACTGGCTGATTCCTCGTAAGGCGCTGGAGAGGATCGGGTTGTTCGACTCGCTGTTCCCGATCTACGGGAACGACGACAACTGGTGCGACCGGGCGCGGTATCACGGATTCAAGGTGGGAATTGTCCCCGGGGCGAGGGCCGTGCACGACCGGGCGTATCGGCAGGAGCCGAAGGACAAGGTCATCTACCGGAACTATTATATGGGCTCGCTCGTGCGGCTGTGCGACATCAACCGGCCGCTCTGGGAGCGCTTCCTGTATGTGTGCCTGTTCACGCTCGTGAAGGCCGTAAAATACGGAAGCACCCTGCCTTTCAAGCACTTCCGCGCTCTTTGCAAGATGCTCCCCGAAGTGAAGATTTCTCGACTTCGCTCGAAATGACAACTGTCATCCTGAGGAGGCCGGAGGCCGACGTGAGGATCTAGATGACCTTCCGGTGCACCCGGAGGCCGTAGACCGCAATCACCACGAAACAGAGGGCCGGGAGGATGAACGAGACGTTCACCGCCGGCATTCCGAGGACCGTTCCCCGGTCGATGACCATTGCCTGGAACGGCGGCAGGACCGAGCCGCCAAGGATGGCCATGATGAGGCCGGCGGCGCCGAACTTAGCGTCCTCCCCGAGGCCTTCGAGGGCGATGCCGTAGATGGTCGGGAACATCAGGGACATGCAGGCGGAGACGGCGACGAGGCAGTACAGGCCGGTGACGCCCTGGAAGAAGATGACGCCGAGGGCGAACAGCAGCCCCGCGAAAGCGAAGCAGTAGAGCATCTTCCCGGGCTTGAAGTATTTCATCAAGTAAGTGCAGATGAACCTGCTGAGACAGAAGAGGATCATCGCGGCGATGTTGTACTTCTGCGAGAGGACCTCCGCCGCCTGTTCGCTCATCCCTTGCTCCATGAAGATCCGGGTTCCGTACTGGATGATGAAGGTCCAGCACATGATCTGCACGCCCACATAGAAGAACTGCGCCAGCACGCCCTCGCGGTAGCGGGGGATGCCGACGAGCCGCTTCAGCGAGGCGCCCACGGACTGGGAGCTTTCCTCGTGGACGGCGGGCATTTTCTTCAGGAAGATCAACAGGAACATCACGACGATGACGATGCCGATGGCGACGTACGGGGTGATGAGGATGCCCAGGTCGGACTGCTTCATCGCCTCGAACTCCGCGTCGGACAGGGTGGCCCGGGCGGCGGAGTCCATCGGGTTCAGACGGGCCTGGATGAAGTTCATCGCCACGAACATCCCGCACAGCGAGCCGATGGGGTTGAACGACTGCGCGAAGTTCAGCCGCCGGGTGGCGGTCGCCGGGTCGCCCATCGCGAGGATGTACGGGTTCGCGCTGGTCTCCAGGAAGCTGAGGCCGCAGGTGAGGATGAAATAGGCGATCAGGAAAGGCCAATAGGAGCCCGTGGACCGTGCGGCGATGAACAGGAAGGCGCCCGCCGCATACAGGCCCAGGCCCATCAGGATGCCGCTCTTGTACGAGAAGCGCCGGATGAACATCGCGGCCGGAAGGGCCATCGCGAAATATCCGCCGTAGAAGGCCACCTGCGTCAGGGTGCCTTGCGTCACGCTCATCCGGAAGATCTTGGAGAACGCCTTCACCATCGGGTTCGTCACATCGTTCGCGAAACCCCAGAGGGCGAAGCAAGCGGTAATCAAAATGAATGGAAGCAAGTAATTTACCCCCTCGTACTTGAAGAAACTGTTTTTCTCTTTCATATGGCGTTGGTTGTCCGGTCAAACGGACTCTTGATGGCGATTCTTAAGGATTCTTTCCCGGAGGAAGTCCAGGGCCTTCCGGCGCTCCGCGCGGCTGAAGCCGAGCAGGCCGATGCAGGCGGCGGTGACGAGGCCGACCGCCACGAACCCGGCGAGGTGCTCCCATGGGCCTGTCCGGGGGATGGCCCTGTAAAGCAGCAGGACGCCTGTCATCAGGAGGGAGATCAGGAGCGGACGGGCGTAGGCGTGACGCAGGAACCGGAACACCTCGAACCGGAACTGCGCCCGGAGCAGGATGAACTGGACGACCCGGTTCAGGAAGTCGGAGACGA
Organism: uncultured Bacteroidales bacterium; assembly: GCA_947169405.1. Lineage (GTDB taxonomy): Bacteria > Bacteroidota > Bacteroidia > Bacteroidales > UBA932 > Cryptobacteroides. The sequence continues at coordinate 11,487 of CAMVPS010000031.1, read as the reverse complement.
CGAAGCAGGCCAGGATGACATAGGCCGGCGCGCCGTGCTGGAACAGGACATAGCCCGCCGGCAGGCACAGCAGGAACAGGACCGTCATCTCGATCTTGTACCACTTGATGCGTCCCAAAGCGTTGATCAGCTGCCCCAGGCCGGCGGAGGTGGTGGCGACGGCGGCGACGAGGAGGGTCCAGCGGGCCATCACGAGGGTCTCCGGCGGCATCTTGCTTCCCAGCCACAGGCCCATCAGGAACTCCAGCTCGCTCCACAGGGGGAAGAACAGCAGGAGGAACAGCAGGAGGCAGATCCGGCAGGAGCGCCGGGCCAGGTGCGTGGCCGTTTCGACCTGCCCGGCGCCCACGTTCTGCGTGATCTGCGGGGCCGATGCCGCGTCGAAGTTGTTGACGAACTGGACGACGTAGTTCTGCAGGGTGAAGGCGTAGAAATAGGCGGCGTTGACGGTGGTCCCGAAGAAGGCGTTGATGAGCATGTTGGAACCCTGGGACCGGGCGATGATGGCCGAGGAGGACAGAAGGTTGTAGTTGTTGAACGTCAGGACCTCCCGGTAGGCCGATTTCTCCCGCACGGGCTTCCACCGGACGATGTCCGGCCACCGCCGCGCGCTCATCCAGTGGTAGGCGATGAAGGAGACCCAGGTGCTGGCGCTCATCATCACGGCGTAGATGCGCAGCCCGTCGGGACGCTCCCGGAGGAAGTACAGCAGGCATACCAGCCCCAGCTTGAGCAGGGTGTTGAAAATGTCGACCAGGGCCACGGTCCCGAACTTCTCGTGGACGGTGAACAGGCTCTGGAAGGGGACGTTGGCGATGCCGAGGCAGGCGACGACGGTGGAGACTTGGAACACGAACATCGCGTCTGACTCCTTCCCGGGCGGGACGTTCAGGTGCGTGTGGATGTACCAGAGGCCGACGCTTTCCAGCAGGAGGAGGATGACGGCCGCGCCGCCGAGGTGGATCGTGTGGCAGATGTTGAACATCCGGTTCGGGTGGCTGTCGGCCTTGCCCAGCTCGATGTTCATAAAGCGGACGGTGGTGGCGGCGAGCGCTCCGGAAACGACCCCGACGAGGGCCACCGTGCTGCCCACCGCGCTGTAGATGCCTACGTCCGACGCGCCGAGCGCCTGCAGGACCAGCCGGCTGGTGACGAGGCCCACCAGGATGGTCACGGCCATCCGGATGTAGATGACGACCGTATTCCGGGCGATGCGGATGTCGGAGTTCGATGCCATAATGCAAAGTTAAAAAATTCCTATCTTTGCAAAAGGAAAAGACTCTGTTTTTGCTAGATGGAAATGCCCGCGGTCAGCGTCATCATACCGGTCTACAACGTGGAACCCTATATCGCACGCTGTGCGCGGTCGTTGTTCTCCCAGACGATGGAGGACCTGGAGTTCATTTTCGTCGACGACTGCACGCCGGACAGGTCTCTGGAGGTGGTCCGGGAGGTCCTCTCCCGCGAGTTCCCCGCGCGGGAATCCCAAGTCCGGTTTTTCAGGATGCCGGTGAACGGCGGGCTGGCGAAAGCCCGGATGCAGGGACTGGCCCTGGCGACGGGGGAGTACGTCATCCATTGCGACGGCGATGATGAACTGACTTCGCCCGATGCCTATCGGCTCCTGTACGAGAAGGCCGTTGCCGAGCGGCTGGACATCGTCACCTGCAATTACCTGAAAGAAGATGCGTCGGGCCGTCGTGCCCTGGTCCGCGGGGAGTGCAAGGGCGTGCGCGACCTGCTCCTGGACAAGGCCCAGGGCTGCCTGGTCATCCGGCTGATCCGCCGGACGATCCTGCAGGACGGTCTGCTGGCCCCCCGGGGGAGCATGGGCGAGGACTTGGTCCAGTCGGTACAGGCTACGTTGCACGCTGGAGCGACCGGGCATGTCGACGAGCCCTTGTACCTGTACCGCTACTGCCCGGTTTCCATCACCAAGTTGCAGGGAAAGGAAGCCGCCATCCGGCGGCACTGGGAGTTGGCGGCCAATGTCCGGATGCTGGTCGACCTGCTGGTGGGGGACTATGGCTATCGGGAAGATGCCCCGGAAATCGTCCGCTTCAAGTATTACGCCCGGCACTGCATCGAACCCTATGTGGGGGACAAGGCTTGCTATGCGATGTGGAAGGAAACCTTCCCGGAGGTGGATGCGAAGCTGCTTGCGAATCCCTGCCTTTCGCTCGAAAAGAAAGGCTGGTTCATCCTCATCCATCTGCATCTGTATGACCTGGCCAAGCGGCTGACCCGCCCGCTGGGAAAAAGGAGGGGGCGGGTATGAAACGGATCCTGATCGACAAGTCGATAAGCGATCGCGTATTGACCGTGGGAGAGCGTTATTGGGACCCGGTCCATGGCGGTATCGTCTCCGTGCTGAAGGCGTACCGGGAAAGCTTCGAGACCTTCCATTTCATCGCGTCCTCCGGCAGGCTCAACTGGGCGCACAAGCTGTGGTACGACCTGGGCGGTCTCTTCGCCCTGGGCTGGCGCCTCCTGTGGGACCGGAGAATCAAGATCGTGCACATCCATACGGCTGCCGGACGGTCCTTCGACAAGCACGCCTACTACGCCTGGCTGGCGCGGCTGATGGGCCGGAAGGTCATCCTGCACAGCCACGCATCTCGCGTCAAGGTATGGTATGAGGGGCTTTCTGAGCGGCATCGGCGGCGGGTGCGGAGAATGCTCTCCCAGTTGGACCGCCTCATCGTCCTGTCAACGTCCTGGCGCGATTTCTTCGTGTCGATCGGCGTCTCCCCGGAGAAGGTGAGCATCGTGAACAATATCACGGAACCGGCCGGTCGGGAGAAGGTCGCGCGGGAGGCCGGCGGGCCCGTCCAACTGCTTTTCCTCGGCGAGATCGGCCCCCGGAAAGGTGTGTTCGACCTGTTGCAGGCGATGGCGCTCCTCCAGGGCGCCGCACCCGGAAAAGCCCGGCTGGAGATTGGCGGAAACAAGAATGAGGAGGCCTTGGAAGAGGCCATCCGCACGCAAGGGCTGGAGGATTGCGTGCACTTCAACGGCTTTGTCGCCGGGGACCGGAAAAAAGAGCTGCTCAACCGGGCGGAGGTCTTTGTCCTGCCCTCGTATCACGAAGGCCTGCCGGTCAGCATCCTGGAAGCGATGAGCTATGGCTGCGCCATCATCTCCACCCCGGTGGGCGGCATTCCGGAAGTCGTCAGGGAGAACGGAATCCTGGTCCGCCCCGGGGATGTCGAGGGGATTGCGGCGGCCATCGCCCGGTGCGCGGACGAAAGCGCCTGCCGCCGGATGGGGCTTTCCAGCCTGGAAATCGTGAAGGACTACTATCCGGAGGCCGTGATGGCCCGCTTGAAACAAATCTACGAATCGCTCCTCCGGTGATTCCGGAACCAGCCTGTAATCCGTTTCACCGGGTGGTAGAGCCGCAGGTGGATGAGGATGAACCAGAACTTCTCCTCGAGGGAGCAGGTTCTGAGGAACAGGATCTTCCGGTCCACTTCCGGGAAGGTCTCTTTCCAGCGGAGATAGTATTCGGGGATGTGGACCACGGGATGGAGCATCCTCCTGCATTTGTATTTGAATTGGATGATTTCCGGTTCTTCCCCCGAATAGCCATACTTGTCTTCCAGGAGGCCGATGAGAAAGCGGGCGTTCTCCATCAGGGATTCCCAGCGGGCGTTCAGGGCCTCCCGGCCTGCGGCATTGGTGATGGAATCCTCCCGGAAGCAATAGAAATACAGGGGCCGGTCCACGTGGCCGGTCCGCCGGGCTTTCAGCTGGGCCTGCACGGAAATCACCATGTCCTCTCCCACGCTCGCCACCGGTGCGGCCAGCCCTTCCAGCAAGGACCTGCGGATCATCCGGCAGAACAGGTTCCAGCGCTCCTTGCCTTGGAGCATGCGAGCCACGGACGTGCATTCCCCCCGGACCTGCTCGAGCGCGCGACCGTCCTGCTCGACGGTGAAATCGCACGTGACGATATCCAGGTCCTCCGCCTTCGCTTTCCCGTACAGGGCGGCGTAGGCGTTGACATCGACATAATCGTCACTGTCGCAGTGGATGACATATTCGCCCCGGGCGAGGGCGATCCCTTGCATCCGGACGGCCGCCTGGCCGCTGTTGCGCGGCATCCGGAAGACGGTCACCTGCTCCTTCCGGGCCGGGAATTCTTCCAGGACTTTGCGCATGACCTCGATGGACCGGTCCGGGGAACAGTCGTCGATGAAGAGGAACTCGATGTCGGCCAGGGTCTGCCCGAAGAGGCAGCGGGCGCATCGGGCCATGTAAGGCTCGACCTTGTAGACCGGTATGATGACACTGACCGCGGGCATGGACGGAAGGAGACGGGGGCCTCCCGTACGCAAAGATATGAATAATTGTCGGCTTTTTCCTATCTTTGTCTTATGCAAAGCCCGCTGGTCAGTATCCTCACCCCGATGTACAATACGGAAAAGTATGTGCACCGGCTGCTGGATTCTGTCCTGGCGCAGGACTATCCCGCCATCGAAATGGTCGTCATCGACGACGGCTCGACGGACGGTTCCCGGGCGGTGGTCGAAAGCTACGTCGACCGTTTTGCCGCGAAGGGGTATGCGCTGCGCTGTTTCCATCAGCCCAATTCCGGGCAATCGGTCGCGATCAAAAACGGGCTGCAGCAGGTGACGGGGGCGTATCTGGCCTGGCCGGACAGCGACGATTTCTACACGACGCCCGACGCCATCTCCAAGATGGTCCGGGCCCTCGAAGCTTCCGCCCCCGCGTTTCAAATCGTGCGGACCCAGGTCCGGTATGTCAAGGACCCGTCCCTGGAGCTGCTGCGGATCGAAGGATTGGACGCCCGGGAAGAAGAGGAGCCGTCGCTGTTCGAAGATTGCCTGTTCGCCCTGGGCGGATTCTACTATTGCGCCGGGTCCTACCTGGTCCGGACGGCCGTGCTGAAGGCGGAGACCGGCTTCGATGTCTACGCGGAGAAAAACGCCGGCCAGAACTGGCAGCTGCTCCTCCCGATCCTGTACCGATACCGTTGCAAGACCATCCTGGAACCCCTGTTCACCGTCGTCGAAAGGGACGGTTCCCATTCGCGGGGGCAGTATAGCGGGTTTGCACGCGAACGCCTGCGGAAGGAAGCCTATCTCCGCACGCAGCTGGAAACCCTGGACCGGATCGGGGGCATCCCGGACGAGACGCGGGCCCGTTACCGGAAACGGTTGCAGGCGCTGTCCGACCGGCGCTTGCTGGACCTCGCCATCTTCCTGAACGACGGTCCCGCCGCCCGGGAAAGCCTCCTGGCGTGCAAGGACGGAATGGACGGGGCCGAGTACCGGGTCAAGCGATGCTGCCTCCGCCTTCCCGGCGGGACCCGCTTGCTGAATGGATACAAGGATCTCCACCACCGTCTGCATTTGCTGAAGATGTCCTTGAACCACCGCATCGCCGAAAAGATCGTGAAAATCAAGAAAAAGGGGTTATGAAAGCAGGAATCCTCACCTTTCATTCGGCCGACAGTTACGGGGCCGTGCTGCAGGCTCGCGCCCTTGTGGAAGTGCTGCGCTCCCTGGGGCACGACGCTTCTGTCATCGACTATGCGCCGGCGTACCTGACGAGGCCCTACCGGCTCTGGCGGAACGACTGGTGGAAGCATCCCGTGGGTACGGCCAAGAATCTCGCGAACAGTTTAGCCGTGGCGCGGCGGCGGAGGGGGTTCCAGGCGTTCCGGGAGGGCATGCATCTCACGCCCTTTCCGCCGGAAGGCTTCGACGCAGTAGTCTTCGGCAGCGACCAGGTCTGGAACCGGCATCTCAACGGGGGAGAGCTCCTCTGGTTTGCCCAGGACCCCGTTTTTGACCATACCCGCAACATCGCCTATGCCGCGAGCACCGGCTCCGTGCCCCTTCCGGAAGGGGTCGATTTCGGCCGTTTCCATCGGTTGAGCGTCCGGGAGCCCCGGCTCCAGGCCGAACTTGCCGCCCGGGGCTTTGCATCGACCCTGGTGCTGGATCCCGTCCTCCTGGCCGGGAAGGAGGTGCTGGACGCCTTGGCCGATCCCTGCCCGGTCAAAGGCCGGTATGTCGTCGCCTACGAGGTGATTGACAATCCACAGGTTATGCAGATTGCGTCCAGCTTCGGTCTTCCGGTCGTGCGGATCGCCTCCAACCCCCGGCTGAGCGGGCGCAAGCAGTATGTCCCCGGCGAATTCATCTCCCTCATCCGCGGGGCGGAACACGTGGTCGCCTCCTCGTTCCACGCTGTCGCCGTGGCCAAAATCTATGGGGTCGATGTCATTTATCCGCCGTCCGGCACGCCCAAGGACGAACGGATCCTGCATCTTCTCGCTCCCGAAACCGACCTGGAGTCCATCCGCACGCAGTCCCTGACATTTTTGCAGGAATCCCTGGCATAAAAAGCCCCGCGAAGGAGGTGGCATCCTATTTGCGAATCCGCCGGAAAATGCGTAATTTTGTGGGATTAAGTTTTTAACTGAAAATTGAGAAGCATTTTATGGCACTCGCAGATATACTGAAGAAAGTTTTCGGCTCCAAGTCCGACCGGGACATGAAGCAGGTGAAGCCGATGCTGGATGCGGTCCTCGCGGCCTATCCCGCCATCGACGCCCTCTCCAACGACGAGCTCCGGGCGCATTCCGCCGCCCTCCGCGCGAAGGTCTTCGCCGTCGAGAAGCCCTTCGAGGACCGCATCGCCGAAATCAAGGCCGAGATGGAGAAAGACATCCCCGTCTCCGAGAAGGAAGCCCTCGCCACCGAATCCGACAAGCTCGTCAAGGACGAGGACGACGCCATCGAGAAGTGCCTCGACGAGATCCTCCCCGAGGCCTTCGCCATCATGAAGTCCACCGCCCGCCGCTTCGCGCAGAACGAGACCATCACGGTCACCGCGACGGACTTCGACCGCGACCTGGCGGCCAACGGCCGCGATTTCGTCCACATCGAGGACGACAAGGCCGTCTGGCAGAACCACTGGGTCGCCGGCGGCAACGAGATCACCTGGGACATGGTCCATTACGACGTGCAGCTCATCGGTGGCATCGTCCTGAACGGCTCCCTCAAGACCAACAAGGAGCAGCGCGGCAGCATCGCGGAAATGGCAACCGGTGAGGGCAAGACCCTCGTCGCCACCCTCCCGGTGTTCCTGAACGCGCTTGCCGGCAAGGGCGTCCACGTGGTCACCGTCAACGACTACCTGTCCAAGCGCGACTCCGAGTGGATGGGCCCGCTGTACCAGTTCCACGGCCTCAGCGTGGACTGCATCGACAAGCACCAGCCCAACTCCGACGCCCGCAAGAAGGCGTACGACTGCGACATCACCTTCGGCACCAACAACGAGTTCGGTTTCGACTACCTGCGTGACAACATGGCCACCCGGATGTCGGACCTCGTCCAGCGCAAGCACCATTACGCCATCGTCGACGAGGTGGACTCCGTCCTCATCGACGACGCCCGTACCCCGCTCATCATCTCCGGCCCGATGACGAAGGCCGCGGACGACGAGCAGTTCATGGAATACCGCCCCTACGTGGAGAACCTGTACAACAAGCAGCGCGCCCTCATCAACACGACCCTGAACGAGGCCAAGAAGGCCATCGCGGCCGGCGACGAGGCCGAGGGCGGAAAACTCCTCCTCCGATGCAACAAGGGTCTTCCCAAGTATCAGCCGCTCATCAAGTTCCTCTCCGAGCCGGGCATGAAGCAGCTCCTCCAGAAGGCCGAAAGCTACTATATGCAGGACAACGAGCGCGAGATGCCGCAGGTCACCGACGAGCTCTACTTCGTCATCACCGAGATCCAGAACAGCGTGGATATGACCGACAAGGGCCACGAGGTTCTCGCCAATGCCGTGTCCGACCCGAACTTCTTCGTCCTGCCGGACATGGGCTCCGCCATCGCGGAGATCCAGAACGACGCCACCCTCACCCCGGCCCAGAAGGCCGAGAAGAAGGACGCCCTGATGGAGGACTTCTCCCTCAAGAGCGAGCGCGTCCATACCGTGATCCAGCTCCTCAAGGCCTATGCGATGTTCACCAAGGACATCGACTACGTGATCGTGGACAACAAGGTCAAGATCGTGGACGAGAGCACCGGCCGTATCATGGAGGGCCGCCGCTGGAGCGACGGTCTCCACCAGGCCGTGGAGGCGAAGGAGAACGTGAAGGTGGAGGCCGCGACCCAGACGTTCGCGACCATCACCCTGCAGAACTACTTCCGGATGTACCACAAGCTCGCGGGTATGACCGGTACCGCCGAAACCGAGGCGGGCGAGTTCTGGAGCATCTACAAGCTGGACGTCGTGTCCATCCCGACCAACCGGCCGGTCATCCGCGACGACCAGGACGACATCATCTACAAGACCAAGAAAGGCAAGTTCAACGCCGTCATCGACCGCGTGGTCGAGCTCACGAACGCCGGACGCCCGGTCCTCGTGGGCACCACCGACGTGGAAACTTCCGAGCTCCTCGCGCGGATGATGCGTCTCCGCGGCCTGCGCCCGAACGTCCTGAACGCGAAGGAGCACGCCCGTGAAGCGGAGATCGTGGCCCAGGCGGGCCAGGCCGGCAAGGTCACCATCGCCACCAATATGGCGGGCCGTGGTACCGATATCAAGCTCACCCCGGAGGTGAAGGCCGCCGGCGGTCTCGCCATCATCGGCACCACCCGCCACGACAGCCGCCGTGTCGACCGCCAGCTCCGCGGCCGCGCCGGCCGTCAGGGCGACCCGGGTTCCTCCACCTTCTACATCTCCCTCGAGGACGACCTGATGCGCAAGTTCGGTTCCGAACGCATCGCCGGGGTCGTGGACAAGCTAGGGATGGCCGACGACGAAGCCCTCGTCTCCGGAATGCTCTCCAAGTCCATCGAGACCGCTCAGAAGCGCGTGGAGGAGAACCACTTCGGCTGGCGCAAGCGCACCCTCGAGTACGACGACGTGATGAACTACCAGCGCGAGGCCGTCTACGCCCGCCGCCGCAACGCCCTCTCCGGCGAACGCATCGAGATCGACGTCCAGAACATGATGCAGGACACCGCGAACATCATCGCCGAGAAGGCCGAAGGAATGGACTACGCCTCCTTCGAGGAATACGTGATCGCGACCCTGTCCATCGACCTGGGTTTCGACGCCGACTTCTACGAGCACGCGAAGCCGAAGGACATCGCCGACAAGCTCTGCGCGCATATGCAGGAGGTGTACGACCGCCGTATGGACACGATGGTGGAGAAGGTGAACCCGATCATCAAGCAGGTGTATGAGAAGCAGGGGTCGATGTACGAGAACATCGCCATCCCCATCTCCGACGGCAAGCGGATGCTCAACCTCTCCGTGAACCTCAAGAAGGCCTACGAGACCGAGAGCCGCGAAGTGGCCAAGTCCCTGAGCCGCTCGGTCATCCTGTACGAGATCGACGAATACTGGAAGCAGCACCTGCGCGACATGGACGACCTCCGGCAGAGCGTCCAGAACGCCGCCTACGAGCAGAAGGACCCGCTGGTGGTGTACAAGCTGGAAAGCTACAACCTCTTCTCCCAGATGCTCGAGGAGCTGAACGAGGCTGTCCTGACTTTCCTTCTCCGCGCCTTCATCCCGCTCCGCGACGCCGACGAGGCCCGCGCTCCGCGCCAGACCCCCCAGCCGCGCCGCGACCTGAGCCAGATGCGCACCAACGATCCTTCCCAGCTCTCCACCAACGGCGAGCAGAAGGGGCGCACGCCCGTCCGCGTGGACAAGCGCGTGGGCCGCAACGACCCCTGTCCTTGCGGCTCCGGCCTCAAGTACAAGAACTGCCACGGCAAGGGGATCGTGTAGACCCCGTCATTCCGGGTGACCCCGTTGTCATTCCGGGTGACCCCGTTGTCATTCTGAGCGACCCCGTTGTCATTCTGAGCGACCCCTTTGTCATTCTGAGCGAAGCGAAAGAATCTATTAAATCAAAATATGGCTAAACCAATGGAACCTGTCAATGTGAACGAAGTGAGCCGGATTTCCGCCGGTACCACTTTCAAGGGTGAGATCACCACTCCCACCGACCTCCGCGTCGACGGCATCTTCGAGGGCAAGATCTGCTCCAAGGGCCGCGTCGTCGTGGGCGAGAAGGCCCAGATCAAGGGCGACATCATCTGCCAGAACGTCGACTTCACCGGTACGATGCACGGCAACTTCTACGTCAAGGACACCCTCTCCCTGAAGGGTGGCTGCACCGTCGAGGGCGACCTGAACATCAAGCGCCTCCAGGTGGAGCTCGACGCCAAGTTCAACGGCAACTGCCGGATGATCTCCGAGGCTGAATTCGACAAGATCGTGGCCCAGATGACCGGCCGCCCGCTCCCGCAGGCCCCGGCGCAGCCCGCTCCGGCCCAGCCGCTGAAGTAGTTGCTCAATTCATTGAAGGATAAGTGGTGAAACAATTATGTTTTACCACTTAACTTTTTTGTTATAATGGAAAAGGCCGAAAAATACCGCCTGCTGGAGCGGCAGGTGGCCGCCTTGCTGGAAGGGGAGACGGACGTCATCGCGAAGATGGCGAACGTCGCCGCCGTCCTGCACGAAACCTTCGGATTCTGGTGGACCGGTTTCTACCGCGTGGCGGGGGACGAGCTCGTCCTCGGCCCTTTCCAGGGCCCCGTCGCCTGTATGCACATCCCCTTCGGGAAGGGCGTTTGCGGCACGGCCTGGAAGCGGAATGAGACCGTCGTCGTCCCGGACGTCGAGCAGTTCCCCGGACACATCGCCTGCAGCAGCGCCTCCCGCAGCGAGATCGTCGTCCCCGTCCACGGCCCCGACGGCGCCGTCACCGCCGTCCTCGACATCGACAGCGACCGCCTCGCCACTTTTGACGAGGAGGACGGGGTCTGGCTGGAGAAGATCGTGACCCTTTTGTGATTTGCAACTTTCGCTTTTTCAGCGTATCTTTGCAATCCTTTTCGGGCGATTAGCTCAGTTGGTTCAGAGCACCTGCCTTACAAGCAGGGGGTCGACGGTTCGAATCCGCCATCGCCCACACCGCAATGGGGGTGTTTTGGTTTTGACAGCGTTGATGTCGGACGGTAAGCACGCCGGGCGTTGGGACCTTGCCCGTAAATCTCAGATCCCGAAAAATCAGTTGCCAACAACAACTACGCACTCGCTGCCTAATTTGGCCAAGCCAATTAGCTTAATCCGCGACGCCTAGGCTGCGCCGCCGACGAGTATCCCTCGGACGTTCCGCCCGGTATCGGCCGACTCAGGGGTATCATTCCGACCGGGACGCTCCGGTGGACGCCTTTAAAACCGGCTAAGATGCAAAGGCTAAGGCCGTCTTCGCCCGCCATCCGGCAGGGGCGGCACGAAAACCAAGGGACGGATAAGCGTGTAGAAAGCCGCCTGGTGCGGCGTTTGGACAGCGGTTCGAGTCCGCTCACCTCCACAGAAAAGTGCCTTGCAGGTTATTGCAGGGCACTTTTCATTTTTGTTGTCATTTCCTGATTTAGGTTGACTCCGATAGGAGCCTTTCCCTGATAGAAGTTG
>CAMVPS010000030.1:0-21079 GCA_947169405.1 uncultured Bacteroidales bacterium | reverse complement strand
GATACAGGCCGAGGGAAGCGAGCACGTACCAGGCCGACATCTGGCCGCAGTCCTCATTGCCGCAGATGCCGTCCGGGGCGGTGGAATAGGCTTTCGAGAGAATCATCCGCACATATTCCTGCGTCTTGGAGGGGGCGCCGGCCCACGAGAACAGCCACGGGAAGTTCTGTCCGGGCTCGTTGCCGTGGGCATACTGGCCGATGAGGCCGCCGATGCCGGCATCGAGGAGGGCCTGCCCCTCGGGCTGATAGGTGAAGAGGGAGTCCAAGGCGGCGCGGAGCGCTTCCGGCCCGCCCATCAGCGAGGCCAGGCCCGTGACATCGTGCGGGACGAAGAAGCGGTAATGCCAGGGCGTCGCCTCCGTGTAGTCCCGGGAGCCGGACAGCGGGTCGAAGGCCGCGGACCAGGTTCCGTCCGCGTTCTTGCCGCGCATGAATCCGGTCGCGGGATCGAAGAGTTCCCGGTAGCTGCGCGCGCGGCGGTCGTATTCCGCAGCGACATCGGCATGGCCCAGGGATTCGGCCATCCGGGCGATGCACCAGTCGTCATAGGCGAATTCCAGCGTCTGCGAGACGGATTCGGTCTTCCGGTCGGCGGGAATCCAGCCGTACTCGCGATAGAGGTCGGAGGCGTTGACATTGGCCTTGTTGGAGGAGGCCACCATGGCCGCGAGGGCTCTTTCGCCATCGTAGCCGCGGATGCCCCGGAGCCAGGCGTCGGCGATGACCGGCACGCTGTGGTAGCCGATCATGCAGCGGGTCTCGTCGCTGGCGAGGGGCCAGATCGGGAGCTCCCCACGGCAGTCGTAGTCGTCCAGCATACTGCGGACCAGATCGTTGACGAAGGTCGTATCCAGCAGCGTCTGCAGCGGATGCCAGGCCCGGAACGTGTCCCACAGCGAGAGCGTGGAATAGAAATGGCGGCCGTCCGGCAGCTTCCGGTTCCGGCCCGCCTGGTCGCGGTAACGGCAGTCGTAGTCGTCGATGCGGTTGGGCGTCGTGAAGGTGTGGTAGAAATACGTGTAGAACACGTCCGTCGGACCGCCCTTGACCTCGATCCGCTCGAGGGCGTCGTCCCAGCCGCTCCCGGCCCGGCGGCGGAGTCCGTTGAACCAGCCGCCCGCCGTCTGCTTCACGCGGTTCCCGCGGGCCCCCTTCGCATCCACGCCGGAGATGCCGGCGAAAAGGGTCAGCTCCTTGAGGTCGTCGGGAAACGTGAACACCATCACGCCGGGTTCCGGCTCGTCCGTCGACAGGAAAGGCACGGAGAACAGGGCGGAAAGATACACTTCCCGGTCCTTCGCCCAGCCGGTCACCCGGCGGTAGCCTAAAATCTCCGCCCCGTCCAGGGAGAGCCGGCACTCCGTGGCCTTGCTCCAGCCGCCGATGCAGTGCCGGGCGTCGATCCGCACGAGCCGGGTCCCCTCTCCCTTGAAGGTGTAGCGGTGCACGCCGGCGTGGGGCGTGGCGGTCAGTTCCGCCGTGATTCCCTTGGCGAATGAGACCTTGTAGTAGCCCGGTTCCGCCATTTCATCCTTGTGTTCGAAAGGCAGCGGTTCCACGACGTTCAATCCGGGCGTCACCAGGAAATCGCCCAGGTCCGGACAACCCGTTCCCGAAAGGTGCGTATGGCTGAAACCCAAGATGATGTCGTGCCGGTAATGGTAGCCGGAGGTGGTGTTCACATCGGTGTCCGGACTCAGTTGGACGGCCCCGAAAGGAACGACCGCGCCGGGATAGGTATTCCCGGCGAAGTCCGTTCCGTTGAACACGTTCACCTGGTCGGCCGGCTGCCGGCCGCAGGAGAGGAGGGCCAGTGCCAGCAAACCGAAAAGGATGTGTTTCCGCATAGACAGGTTGTCGGCGAATTTATTGGATGCCCCGCTGCTTCTTGATCGTCGCGTAGGCTTCTTGGATCTTCTTGAATTTCTCTTCGGCCGCCTTCTGGACTTCGGGGCCGAGGGTGGCCACCCGGTCGGGATGGTATTTCATCGCCATGCGCCGGTAGGCGGACCGGACTTCGTCGTCAGTCGCCGAAGGGGAGATTTCCAGCACCGTATAGGCGGAATCGGCCTCCTTGTAGTACATCGCGATGATGGAGGCAGCGTCGGAGGACGTGAGCCGGATGGCCGAGGCGATGGCCTCCAGGACGCTCTTCTCGGACGCGCTGAAATCCCCGTCGGATGTGGCGATGGACACCAAGTACTGGAAGAGCTGCAGCCGCTGCGAGTAGTTCATGTTCGCGGCGATCTGGCCGCCCACCGAGTAGATGTTCACCTGCTCTCGGTCCAGCCGCTGGAGGATCTGCTCCGCCTGCGAAGCGGCCTGCTCGCCGAAGTTCGTCCGGATGAATTCCCGGACGGTCCGCAGCTCCGCCGGATGCGTCCTTCCATCGGCCTTGATGACGGCCGAGGACAGGACGAGCAGGCTCACGAAGAAGCTGTTCCGCTGCTCGTCGGCCGTGTAGCGGCCCTGGCGGGACTGGGTCGAGGGGCCCTGGCCGTACTGGCCCTGGCCGGTCTGTTGCCGGTAGCTCCCCTGCCCCGACTGCCGCTGTTCCCAGCCGTCACCACCAGGCAGCTGATGCGACCCGTCGATATACGTGTCCACCGCCTTGCCGAGCAGATAGCCGATCAAGGCGCCGATGGGTCCCCAGGCCACCCAGCCCAGGAACCCGCCGATCCATTTGCCTGCGCCCATTCCCTACCGGTTGCGGGTGGCGATGCACTCGATCTCGACGAGCGCGCCCTTGGGAAGCGTTTTCACGGCCACGGCGCTCCGGGCCGGGAACGGCTCGGCGAAGAAGGTCGCATACACCGCGTTCATCGCGGCGAAATCGCCCATATCGGCCAGGAAGACCGTCGTCTTCACGACATCGGCCAGTTCCAGTCCGGCCGCGCGCAGGATGGCCTGCGCGTTCAGGAGCGACTGGCGCGCCTGCTCGGCGACGCCCCCCTCCGGGAAGGCCCCGGTGGCCGGGTCGATGGGCAGCTGGCCCGAAACGAAGACAAGGCCGGCGCCGCTGTCCACGGCCTGGCTGTACGGCCCGATGGCCGCCGGCGCATCAAGAGTGCTGATGGGTTTCATAGGCGAATCATTTATATTCCCCCACCACCTTCAGCAGGCGGTCGGGATAGTTGGAGATGATGGCGTCCACGCCGAGGTCGACGAGACGGCGCATTTCGTCGGGTTCGTCCACGGTCCAGGTATTGACCTTCATGCCGCGGGCGCGGGCCTTGGCGATGAGGTCGGCGTCCACATTCGCGTGCGGAGCGCTCAGCCACTGCGGGGTGAAATTCAGCTTGCCCATGAACTCGTCGAAATCCTTCTCGTAGTCCTCCACCAGGTAAGCCAGGGTGTGCCCCGGATACTTCTCGTTGATGTAGTTGAGCGTACGCTCGTCGAAGCACTGGATCATCAGGCGGTCCCCCAGGTCCAGGGACTCCAAGACGGCCATACAAAGATCCGTAAACTCGTGATACTCGGGCCAGTTCTCGCCCTCGACATAACCGTCATAGCTCGGATCGCTCTTGATTTCGATGTCATAGTTCATCGCATAGTGACCGTTCTCCTTCGTATAGGCCTCCACGGCGGAAATGACGTCGGCGGCCAGGGGCTTCACGAGCGGCATGCAGCGCTTCTCGGGCCACGCCGGGTTGAACCGGTTGCCCACGTCCCACTTCGTCACCTCGCTGTACGGAAGCTGCCAAAGCCAGGTCTTGGGCTCGCCGCTCACGACGGGCGTCCCGTCCGGATGGGAGGAATAGCGGGGATGGAAGTACTTGTCGTGGGAAAGGACGACCTGCTTGTCCTTCGTCACGCAGAGGTCCATCTCCAGGGTGTTCACGCCCAGGTTCACGGCATTGATCATCGCCGGCAGGGTCTCTTCGGGATACAGGCCCATGCCGCCGCGGTGCGCTTCCACCTCGACGACATACTTGGGCTGCTCGGGGACGGGCTCCGGCTTCACCACCTCCTGCTCGGGACCGTAGCGGAGAAGGGCAGTCACCGGGAAGTGATCGGAGACATAGTCCACGCCCAGGTAAGGCTGGCGCACCACGGCGAACTTGTCGCAGCCCGCGAAGCCGGCGTAGAAGACGTAGTCGATGGGCGGATTGCCGGAGACCTTGCCCCAGTCATGCCAGGTGTAGTCGTTGTCCGTCTCCGGGGCCGTCTGGCGGGCATCCTCCATCAGGGTGCGGAGCTCGCCCAGGCACGGATCGTCCGGATAGACGTTCATATCCCCCGTGAGGACCATCGGATAACCGTCTGGATTCATCGCGGCGATGCGGTCCACCAGCAGGAGCAGGCCCTTGCGGCGGGCTTCCTTGCCCACGTGGTCCAGATGCGTGTTCACGAAATAGAAGTTGCGGCCCGCGACCTTGTCCTTAAGCAGGGTCCAGGTGGCCGTCCGGCGGCAGGCGGCATCCCATCCCAGGGAAGGCTGGAACGGCGTCTCGGAGAGCCAATAGGTTCCCCACTCCAGAAGCTCGATGCGTTCGGTGTCATAGAACACGGCCATGTGCTCGCCCTCGCTGACACCGTCCTCGCGGCCCACACCCACGTACTTGTACCCAGGGCAATGCTCCTGAAAATAGGTCAACTGGAAATCCAGGGCCTCCTGCACGCCGAACACGGCAGGGCGCTGGTCCAGGATCATCGCGCAGGCGGCGTCCTTGCGGTTCTCCCACACGTGGTCACCGTCCTTGGCCGTCCCGTAGCGGACGTTGAAAGACATCACGGGAAGCGGTTCCGTCACATTCCCGGGCTGGCAGGAAAGGGCCAGCAGCGGCAGCAGGGCTGCCATCAAGATGGAAAAAGGTTTACGCATCGCGTGTACGTTTTAGTGTCAATCTACAAAGTTAACAAACCGACCCTAAAAACGCAAGCGATGCGTACCGAAAAGAAAGGGATCGAGCGCTAGTAAGCCCGCAGCTGCAGCCGGTTCAGGTCGACCGCGGGATTGTTCGGAATCCGACCGGGATCGTCCGCGGCGCAGGCCGCGAGCCAGGCGACGATGGTGGCGTTCAGCCGCAGGTCGCCGAGGGCGAGGCGCTCGTAGGTGTCCATCAGGGTGTGATAGGTCCGGCCGTACTCGAGCTCGTCTTGGATGAACTGGTAGGAAGGCAGGCCCAGACGGTTGAAGGTGACGTGGTCCGTGCTGCCCGTAGTGCGGGGCGACAGGTACTGGAATCCCAGGGACTCGATGGGCTTCATCCAGGCCTCGAAGAACGGGAACGCGCCGTCGTTCCGCTCCAGATAGATGCCGCGGAAGCGGCCGGAGCCGTTGTCCATGTTCAGGTAGAGGGCGAACTTGTCGAAGCCGGGCAGTTTCTTGCCATCCTTGTAGAGATAGTTGTCCAGGTAGCCGCGGGAGCCGTAGAGGCCCTGCTCCTCACCGCCCCACAGAGCGAGACGGATGGTCCGCTTGGGCTTGAATCCCAGCTCCTTCAGGATGCGCATCGCTTCCACCATCACGATGCAGCCGGAGGCGTTGTCCGCCGCGCCGGTACCGCCGTGCCAGGAGTCGTAGTGCGCGCCGATGAGGACGATCTCGTCCTTCAGCTTGGGATCGGTGCCCGGGATTTCGGCATACAGGTTATGGACCTCGGTGTCGTTGGTGAAGCGGTTGATCAGCTCCAGCTCCATCTCGACCTTCTGGCCACGGTTGATCAGGCGGATCATCCGGCCGTGGTCCTCGAGCGGCATATTGAGTTCGGGAAGAGGTTCGGGATCCCCGGCCGTGTAGTTGACGCCGGAGCCGCTCGGGACATTGAAGGTTCCGCTACCGTTCACGATGCATAGCGGCTTCTCCGTCTTGTAGAAATCGGCCATCAGCTGGCGGAGTTCCATCATGGCCCGGTAATCGTAGGTCGCCCGCCCGCCATACCGACCGCTGCGCGCCTGCGCCCGGTCGTCCTGGGTCAGGGCCTCCAGCTCCTTCTCGTCATAGCGGGTCGCCAGCGGCTCGAAATTGATCTCGACCGTCCGGGTGGAAGGGATGAGGAGAATCTTACCGGCCACCTTGCCGCGATATTTCTCGAGGTCTTCCTTGGTCTGGACGTCGAACACGACGCATTCGCCCTTGACGAGGCCGTTCGTGCTGCCGGACCAGGCCCGGGGGGTCACCGAGAAGGCGCAGTAGTAGGGCGCGGTCATCGCCGCATAGGTCTTGACGACGTCCCAGCCGCCACGCGTGAACTCCGTCGCATAGGCGGAGCGGGGGTTGGAGAGGCCGATTTCCGTGAGCTTGACGAGCATCAGCGAGTCGGCACGGCGCTTCTGGAGAGAGGCGGTGAGCCGGGATCCGACATAGTCGGTCATATACTGGGCGAGCTCTTCGACCTGGGAGCGGGCCAGGCCTTCCGCCTTGATGCGGGTGGCCCATTCGGCCGATTCGGCGACCTGCGCATAAGAAACGTTGCCGCCAAAGGCCAAGGCCAGGAGCGACAGGGAGACCAGAAATCTCTTCATAGGAACTGATTTGTAAGAATTACACATTCAACTCTCACAAATATAATGATTTTCAGGCAGTTTATACAGGCTGCGCCGAAAAAAATCAATCCTGGGAGAAATCCCGGAGTTCCTCGCGGTAGGCGTTGAAGATCTTGGAACGGGAGAGGAAGCCCACGTACTTGAGGTCGCGGTCCACGACCGGGAGGTTCCAGGCGCCGGTTTTTCCGAACTTGCGCATCACACTGTCCATGGGCTCGTCCGGATAGACGAACTCGGGGGCGGAGCGCAGGTAGTTGTACACCCGGGCCGTATCGTAAAGGTCCGTGCGGAACATGTCCCGGCGGATGTCGGAAAGGTCCACATACCCCTGGAAACGCTTCTTGCCGTCCAGCACCGGGAATACATTGCGCCGGGATACGGCCACGGCCTCGACAAGGTCGCCGAGGGTGTCGTCGACCCGGACCGGCGTGAAATCCGTCTCCACGAGGGATTCCGTCTTCAGGAGCGTGAGGACGGCCTGGTCGGAGTCGTGGGTGAGAAGTTCGCCCTTCTGCGCGATGCGCTTCGTATAGATGGAATACTTTTCGAAGATCCGGGTGGTGGCGTAGGAGATGGCCGCCGTCAGGATGAGGGGCATCAGGAGCCCGTAACCGCCTGAAATTTCGGCGATCAGGAAGATGGCCGTGAGCGGCGCCTGCATCACGCCCGCCATCAGGCCGGCCATACCCACGAGCACGAAGTTGGGCACCGGCACCTGACCGGGAAGGACGAGGTTGAGGGAAGTGGACAGGACGTAGCCCGCGATGGCGCCCACGAACAGCGTGGGGCCGAAGGTGCCGCCCACGCCGCCGCCGGCGTTCGTGAAGGTCATCGCAAACACCTTGAGCAGCAGGACCAGCGCGAAGAACCAGACCGCTCCGTCGGCCTGTCCGTTCAGGAGATGGCTCACGTCGTCATATCCTTCGCCGTACAGCGGCGGGAACAGGAAGATCAGCAGGCCCAGGCCCACGGCGCAGAGCACCCAGCGGAGCCAGGGATTCTTCATCTTCCCGAAACCGTCCTCGAGCCAGAGCGTCATCTTGATGAAATACAGCGAGCAGAACCCGCAGAAGGCGCCCAGCAGGAGGTAGAACGGGATGTTCCGCATCGAGAAGGCCACCAGCGAGCAGGCGAACTGCGTATCACGACCGAGCAGGAGGTAAGAGACCATCGTCGCCGACACCGACGAAAGCAGCAGCGGCAGGAGGGCGCTCATGGACAGGTTGAACAGGAGGATTTCCAGGGTGAAGAGGACGCCGGCGAGCGGGGCGTTGAAGATGCCCGCCACCGCGCCGGCCGCGCCGCAGCCCAGCAGGAGCGTCATCCCCCGGTAGGAAAGGCCCATGTACCGGCCCAGGTTGGAGCCGATGGCCGCGCCCGTATACACGATCGGCGCCTCCGCGCCCACGGAACCGCCGAACCCGATCGTCAGGGCGCTCGTGACCAGCGACGAATACATGTTGTGCCGCTTGATCTTGGATTCGTTCTTGGATACGGCCTGCAGGACCTTCGTCACGCCGTGGCCGATGTTGTCCCGGACAAGGTACCGGACGATGAGGAAGCTCAGGAGCATGCCCACGCCGGGCAGGAGCAGGAACAGCCAGTTCGCATCCCCCACCAGAGACTCCAGGCCGCTGTGGATCGCACGGATCGTCACCTTCAGCAGGACGGCCGCGAGGCCGCACAGCAAACCGGTCACCACCGACAGGATGGGAATGTGGCTCCGCTGCGGCAGGGAATGCAAAAGGGCCCGTAACGGGCCCCAGAGGTATTTTACGATCTTGTTTTCCAAGGCTTATTCGTCGTCGGAGCCGCTGCCGTACTGGGCGATGTTGTCGTCAGGCAGGGTTTCGCCGGCCGCATCGGAGGCATCGGCGCTGCCGCCGGCCACGGCCTCGTTCTCGGCGTCTTCCTCGCCTTCGAGCCAGCGCTCGACATCCTCGAGGTCGTCGGTCTTGACGTTGATCTTCACGAGGTAGATGGCGTCCGGGATCTCCACGGTCACGGCATAGAAGAACGTGCCGTCCGGCTTCGGGTATTTCACGAGGTCGGTCAGGTAGTCGGAGAATCCGCGGGGGTATTTCTCGGCAAAGGCGGCCGCAAGCGCGGGATTCAAGGGCATCTTCTCGTAACTTACGACGTGTCTTTTCTTGTTGTCAGCCATCAGGAATTCGGGTTTTGGTTTTCGGGTGCAATATTAATTCCCTTTTTTTGATTTGGCAATACCCTCCCTGCTTTTTTTTGAGGAATTCTTGAAGAAAAATGACTTCTGGGCGCGTTTCCGCTCCATATCCCTTTCCGTGAACACCGGTTTGAGGTCGCGGGGGTCGTATCCGGACCAGAACATCACCGAGGACGTGGTCATCGGCGTGGGCGTGAAATCCTGCACCTGGTCCATCCAGATGCCCCGCAGGGCCGGATGGTTCGCCAGCCGCTCCATATCCCGCAGCGTACACCCGGGATGCGACGAGATGAAGTACGGGACGAGTCCCACGTGGGTGCCGGCCTCGCGGTTCACCTTGTCGAACTCCTTGCGGAGCCGCTCGAACAGGCGGAAGGAGGGCTTGCCCATCATCTGGAGCACGTGGTCCTCGGTGTGCTCCGGCGCCACTTTCAGGCGGCCGGAGGTATGGTCCAGGACCAGTTCCTTCAAGTATGGCTTCGAGCTGTCGTCGACGAAACCGTCCTCGGTCAGGAACAGGTCGTAGCGGATGCCGCTGCCGATATAAGAGTGCCGGATGCCCTTGGTGGCGTCGATCCGGTGGTACAGGTCCAGCAGGCGCGTATGGTCGCAGTTGAGGTTCGGGCAGCGGGCCGGGAACAGGCAGGAGCGCCGGCGGCACTTCGCGCAGATGTCCTGGTTCTTCCCGTGCATCCCGTACATATTGGCCGTGGGCGCGCCCACGTCGGAGATGTTCCCTGCGAAACCGGGCAGGTTGTTCAGCGCCCGCACCTCCTTGAGGATGGACGCCTCGCTCCGCGACGAGATGAACTTGCCCTGGTGCGCGGCGATCGTGCAGAAATTGCACCCTCCGAAGCAGCCCCGGTGCGTGCACACCGAGAACTTGATCATGTCATAGGCCGGAATCCGCTTCCCCTTGTACCGGGGATGCGGCAGCTTCGTGAACGGCAGGTCCCAGAACGAGTCCATCTCCTCGGTCGTCGCCGTCGGATAGGGCGGATTGATCTGCACATATCCCTCCCCCACCGGCTCGATGATGGTGTCCGGATGCATCAGGTTCGCGTGCGTCTCGATCCAATGGAAATTCTCCGCGAACTTGAACTTGTCCTTCCGGCACTCCTCGAAGCTATGGAGAACCAGGACGCCTTCCTTCTCTTTCCAGGCGCCGGTCTTGTAGACGGCGATCTGCGGGATCGCCTCCATCCGGTGGCGGTTCCATCCGTTCTCGATGCCCTTCGTCAACGCCAGCATCGGGCGTTCGCCCATGCCGTAGCACAGGTAGTCGGCGCCGGAGGTGACAAGGATGGAGGGCATCAGGCAGTCTTTCCAGTAGTCGTAGTGCGTCAGGCGGCGGAGGGAGGCCTCGATGCCGCCGATCACCACCGGCACGTCCGGATAGAGTTCCTTCAGGATCTTCGTATAGACGGTGACGGCGTAGTCGGGCCGGGCGCCCGCTTTGCCTTCCGGCGTGTAGGCGTCGTCGTGGCGGAGGCGCTTGGAGGCGGTGTAGTGGTTCACCATCGAGTCCATCGCCCCGGAATTGACCCCGAAATAGAGCCGCGGGGCCCCCAGCTTGCGGAAATCCCGGAGGTCGTCCCGCCAGTTGGGCTGGGGCACAACGGCAACCCGGTAGCCCCATTTCTGGAGCCACCGGGCGATGACGGCCGTCCCGAAGGACGGATGGTCCACGAACGCGTCGCCGGTCACCATGATTACGTCGATGTAATCCCAACCCAGCGCTTGCACCTCCTTCACGGAGGTCGGGAACATATACGCGTTCTCGGGCTGCATCTATTTCTTGCGGGCTTCGATCTTCTTGCGGAGGGACGGGGAGAGATCGGGCGTGCCGTACTGGTCGGCGCGGTCCAGCCACTTGGTGGCGAGATCCAGGTCGCCCATCATGTAGAAGGCCAGGGCCGTGTTGTAGCAGGCGCAGGCGCGCTTGCTGTAGCTGTTGTCGCCGATCTTCTTCATCCAGATGTCCGCGGCCCGCTTCCACTTCATCTCATAGGCGTAGGAGGCGGCGGCGACCCAGTCGTCGTCCCAGCCTTCGAAGTAGTACAGCGAATACGCCTCTTCCTTCCAGGTGGGGACGAAGCGGTTCGAAATCTGCTTGCCCACCAGCTCCGCGCCCCAGTCCTGGGCCTTCAGGGCCTTCTCCTTCAGGAATTCCTTGGCGGTCACGCCGCTGGAGAAGATCCGCGTGCGGAGGACGCTGCTTCCGCGGAAAACGTGCAGCTTGTCCTCCTTGTCCATGCTGTCATAGACGAAGAGCTTCGCGTTGTACGGGATCTGCGCATCGGAGACGAAGGCGGAATCCACGCTCACGGGATTCTTGACGGAAACGGGGTCCGACACGGCCACTTCCCCGAAGGTGGGCGGGCCCAGCAGGAAGACGACGTCGTCGCCGCTGTCCATCACCAGGCCGTGCATCAGGTCCAGGGACACGGAGTCCATCGGAATCTTGTACACGCCGATGGCCTCGTTGCCGGCGAAATAGTCTTCCTCGAGGCTGCGGGCGAGGCTGGAGGCCACGCCGTTGCTGAAAGTGGTGTCCGCCTGCCCGTCGTCCATATACACGACGGACATCGACTTCCGGCTCAGGTCGATGCCGGATTTCGACGGATGGCGCATATCCACGTTCAAAGTCAGGGTCTGGGGCGAACAAGCGGCCAGCGCCAGGGCGGCGAGCCCCAAGGTCAGGGTGAATCTTCTCATAATTCCACAAGTTCTGCAGTCAAATCATACTCGTCGGCGGAGACGACCTTCACCCGGAAGAAGCTGCCGACCAGGGAGTAGGGCTCGATGCCCCCGAACCGGTCCGGCTCGTACTTCACCAGGATCTCGCCGTCCACCTCCGGGCTTTCGAATTCGCTGCGGCACACGAAGACGCCGTCCACGAAGTCGTCCGCCAGGACGCGGACTTCCGTCCCCACACGCGAAAGATTGTATGCAAGAGAAATGCCACGCTGGAGTTCCATCAGGCGGGAAAGGCGCAATTTCTTCGTCCGCGGGGTGATCGCGTCGTCGAAATGGTCCGCCCCGTAGGTGCCTTCCTCCTCGGAATAGGCGAAGGCGCCGAGGCGCTCGAAGCGGGCTTCCTCCACGAATTGGAGCAGCTGCCGGAAGGCGTAGGGCGTCTCGCCGGG
Organism: uncultured Bacteroidales bacterium; assembly: GCA_947169405.1. Lineage (GTDB taxonomy): Bacteria > Bacteroidota > Bacteroidia > Bacteroidales > UBA932 > Cryptobacteroides. Next base: position 9,254 of record CAMVPS010000030.1, on the reverse strand, counting down.
ATGGCCCACGATCATCGTCGTGCGAAGGACCACGCCGGGGACCTTCTCCCGCATCCGGCGGATGAGCTCCCGCGTCCAGGCGCCGTCCACGTGCCGGTGCATATTGGCCAGGACCGGATCCGAGATGTGCTGCAGGGGGATGTCCATGTAGCGGCAGACCTTGGGATTGTTCGCCATCTCGTCCAGGACGTCCTCCGGGAAGTCGGCCGGATAGGAGTAGTGGATGCGGAGCCACTCGATGCCTTCCACGGCGGAAAGGCGGCGGAGGAGTTCCGCCAGCGAGCGCTTCTTGTACAGGTCCAGGCCGTAGTAGGTCGTGTCCTGGGCGATGATCACCAGTTCCCGGACGCCCTGCGCGGCCAGGTCCTCCGCCTCCTGCACGAGCGTTTCCATCGGCACGGACTTGTGCGGACCGCGGATGAACGGGATGGCGCAGTAGGAACAGCGCCGGTCGCAGCCCTCCGAAATCTTGAGGTAGGCGTAGGGATGGATGCCGTCCGTGCGGACGCGGCGGTGCGCCGCGGCCGGGTCGGGCCGGCAGCCGAGGGCGCGGACGACGGGGTCCAGGTCCCGGGCGCCGAACCAGCCGTCCACCTCCGGGATGAGGTCCGGCATTTCGCGGCTGTAACGCTGGGAAAGGCAGCCGAACACCAGGAGACGGCCGATCTCCCCCGCCTTCTTGCGCTGGACGGAGGCCAGGATGGTCTGGATGGACTGCTCCTTGGCGTCGCCGATGAAGCCGCAGGTGTTGATCAGCTGGACGTCGACGGGACGCACTTCCTCCTCCGGCACGATCTCATAGGAGCCTCGTACCTGGTACAGGAGGTGCTCCGTGTCCACCGTGTTCTTGGAGCACCCCAAGGTGATGACCTGCAGGGTGGGCATTTACGCCTCGGGCTCGGCGGCCTCCTCGTCCTCTTCCACGAAGTCGAGGGAGGCGAAGTTCTTCAGTTCGTTGTACCAGTCCACCACCTTCTTCATATGGGACACGTAGAAGCGGTCGCCGTCGTAGTCGGGAACGGCCTTTTCGAAGAGGGCCTTGATATCCTCGACACGGTCCTTGGAGGTGGGGGCGTCGGCATCGCCGAGGACGGACTGGAGCTTGAGGAAGACTTCCTTGAGCTTCAGTTCCCCTTCCAGGGTGTAGATGGAGATGTCCGCGAGGGTGGTGATGCCGGCGTTCGCCGCGAAGTTCGTGCGCTTGTGGTCGCGGAGGGATTCCGCGATGGCGCCGTTGCGCGACTGGGCGATATAGGAGAACAGTCCGCGCTGGCCGCGGACGGAAAGGATTTTGGCAAGGTCGGTTTTCATGATATGCTTCTGTTTTATAGTTTACAAAGATACGAATAAATTCAGAAATACACGGTCCGTCTCCGCAGGAAGGGCTTCCAGCGGGCCGTCGTTCCGGAGGACGGCGTCCACGCGGGCGGAGTCGAAGCGCTGCTGGCGGATGCGGCGGAGGGCCGCCTCGGGGTCCGAGCCGTCCCGGGCCACGGCGCGCGCGAGACGCACCGCCTCGGGCGCATCGACCAGGACCGTCCGGTCGCCCACCCCGTCAAAAACCGGGCAGGACAGGATGATGGCCGACTCCAGCACCACGAAAGGGACGGGACCGTAGGTCCATCCCTTCGGCCGGTGCCAGCGCTTCCAGCGGCGGAAATCCGCCAGCACGGCGGGATGGACGACCGCCTCCACGGCGGCCTTCCGCGCCGGGTCCGAGAAGATGAGGGAAGCGAGTTTCGCGCGGTCCAGCCGGCCTGCAACATCCCGGAGGCCGGTGCCCAGCACCTCCTCGAGCCGCCCGACGAGGGCGGGGTCGCGGTCGTACAGGGACTTGGTCCGGGAATCGGAGTCGTACACGGGAACGCCCCGCGCCTTGAGCACGGCGGCGACGGCGGACTTGCCGCTGCCCATTCCCCCGGTAAGGATGACCGTCTTCATACGATCAGTCGGTCTCGATGCAGTCGAAGACGGCCGGTTCCACCCGGTAGTCGAGCACCCCGGAAGGGAGTTTCTGCACACGCGGAACACAGCGGCCCGAGATGGAGGAGGCGAAGTCCGCGTAGTCGATGAACAGTTGGAATGACTCGAGCGGATTGCGGCTGACCGGGAAGGTGCAGTGCAGGACGACGGTCGCCCGGGACGGGAAGACGTCCAAATGGCGGCCGGGGGGCACGTTCTGGACCGAGACGGGCAGCTCGGAACGGAGCTCCACGTAGCGGGAGACCGGGAGTTCGTAGGAGATCTCCTCGTCCGAGAGGCGCACGCCCTTGATCTTGCGGAGGCGGAGGGTCCCGTGCTGCGCTTCGTGGACGTCATCCACGAAGATCTGGGCCGTGGACACGTGGTCCACCAGGTCCAGCCGCGCCTGCTCGCCGTACACGGTCACCGAATCCGGCGTGATCTTGAGCGGTCCGGAGGCCATATACTGGGAGCGGTAGGAGAAATCGCCGGTGTAATTGACGGGGACGCGCTTGTTGTTCTCCTGGGTGAAGACGAAGAAGAGCGTGTCGGTGACGATGTCCTCCACGTCCACCTTGTCCCCGAAGATCTGCCGCAGGTAGTTGTTCATCACGTTGCCCGTGACGAAGAAGCGCTCGCCCGAGCCCTGGCGGAGGTCCGCCCGGTCGAAGGCGACCCGCACGGGCCGCCGAGACCGGCGGGTTCCCTCCCGCAGGAGCCGGAAGCCCTCCGCGCGGCAGCGGGCGGAGAGCATCGCCGAATTGGACGAGACGTTGCTGTAGCCTTGCAGGTTGCATTCCGCGACGACGGGAACCCCCAGCACGCCCGAATAGGACCGGGACAGGTTGCTGAGGAACCAGATGAGCACGGCGAGAATCAGGGAGGTGGCGAAAAGAAGCCACTCCCTGCCCCGCAGCGGCAGCCGGAATTTCCGTTTCACGGAAGAGAGAAGCCTACTGCTGGATGTCGGTCGTGTCCTTGGTAAGGACCTGCTTCGCCACGCGGAGCTTGGTGTCGCCGTCCACGCGGACGAGGGCGGTGCGGTCGTTCACCTCGACGATCTCGCCGAAGATGCCGCTGTTGCCGATGATCACCTTGTCACCCTTCTTGAGGGCGTTCTGGAAGGCCTCGAGCTCTTTCTGCTGCTTGCGCTGCGGCCGGATCATGAAGAAATACATCACGACGAACATCAGCAGCAGGAGGATCCACATAGATGCGCCGCCGCCCGGCTGTCCCTGCGCGGGAGCCTGGGCTTGGAGAAGAAGGAAAAGAGTCTTCATATTCTTTGTTTCTTGAGTTTGCTAAAGGAGTCCCTTGCCCGTCTTGTGAATGCGGCCTTCGGCCTCGCTTTCCTTGACCAGGCGGTCCAGGAGGCCGTTCACGAAGGAGCGGCTCTTGGGGGTGGAGTAGAACTTGGAGATTTCCACGTATTCGTTGATGGTGACCTTCACGGGGATTTCCGGGAAGGTTTCGGCCTCGGCGAGGCCCATCGCGATGAGGACGATGTCCGTGGTGAAGAGCCGGTCGCGGTCCCAGCCGCGGACGGAGCCCGCCACCTTGTCATAGTACTCGCCGAACCGGCCGAACGCAGCGGTGAGCAGGCGCTTGACGAACTGGCTGTCGCTGTCCACGGACTTGCCCTGCGCGGCGAGGAGGTCGCTCTGGTACAGGGGCGGAAGCTCCCAGCGGCCGGTGCGGGCGATCTCGTCCAGGCTGCGGATGACCTGCGTGAGGACGTAGGGAAGGTCGTCGGTCCAGTAGATGGAACGGTCCTCCAGAATCTGCCAGAGGGCGTCGTTGTCCTCGAATTCGTTCTCGAAGATCTTCTTGAAGATGCGGACGTCCTGCGCGAGGGAAACCTCCGGATCCGCCAGATAGGCGGCGTAGTACGGACGGGTGATGACCGACTCGTAGAGCTGGTTCACCAGGGCGTCGTCCTGGTCCCAGGAAAGCTTCTTGCGTTCCAGGAGCTTCTGGAAGTCGGGGTCCTCGGCCAGGAGCGGAGCGAGGGCGTTGCGGACGAACTTGAGGTTCGGATGGAGCTCTTCCTCGGTGGGATTGAACTTGTTCCGGGCCGCTTCCGCGCGGCGGGCGGCCTCCGCCGTGAGGGGGCCGACGATGGAGAGCATCAGGAGGTAGAGGTCCCGCGTCGCCTCGCAGGAAATATCCAGGGCGGAGAGGGCTTCGTTGAGGGTCATCGTCCGGTTTTCGGCATAGGAATACAGGACTTTGAAGGCCTTGATCCGCAGAATTCTTCGATTCAGCATAGCTTTCAAATAATTTGTACAAAGTTAGTGTTTTTTAAATAATTTCCCTACATTTGTGAACAAATCGAATTTAAGGACATAGCTATGTACAGTGAAGATTACGAGAGGGCTCGCGCCCAGGAGCGAAACACGGAAGACGTCTATTCGAAGCCGGTCCGTGCAGGAAAGCGTACCTACTTTTTCGATGTCAAGGCCACGAAGGGGAACAACGATTTCTACCTGACCATCACCGAAAGCAAGCGCCGCCAGGAGCACGACGGCACTTTCTCCTACGACAAGCACAAGATTTTCCTCTATAAGGAGGACTTCGAAAAGTTCGCCGAAGGGCTCGAGGACGCCGTCGCGTTCATCCGCGCCCGCCTCGGCCAGGCCGAACCCCGCGGAAACAGCGCTGAAGACGCCCCGGGCAAGTCCTTCACCGACGTCAACTTCGACGAATTCTAGACCTTGGACCGGCCGCCCCCGCGCTGCCGGTTTTTTTGACCCCGAACTATGATTCTTCTGCGCAACATACAGCTGGACGGCGCCCCGGTGAACCTTTTCATCCAGGGGCGGCACATCCATCGCATCCTCCCCTTCCCCGAGACGGAAGGCCTCGTCGCCGACGAGACCGTGGACTGCACCGGCAAGGCCGTCATCCCCGGTTTCATCAACATGCACACCCATGCGGCCATGATCATGCTCCGGGGCATCACCGAGGACGTCCCCCTGCACGACTGGCTCTCGAAGATCTGGGAGATGGAGGCGAAGATGGACGAGGAGTTCATCTACTGGGGCACGAAGGCCGCCTGCCTGGAGATGATCCGCAGCGGCACCACCACCTTCAACGACATGTACTGGTTCGCCCCCTACGCCCGAAAGGCCGCCGTCGAGATGGGCATCCGCCCCTACATCTCGTTCGTCATCCTGGACCGGTTCGACCCGGCGATCGCGGAGAAGCAGAAGCGCAAGTGCATCGAGCTCTACGAGCGTTCCAAGGACTGGGACGAGGCCTCCCACCTGGCGATGTCCGTCCATGCGGTCTATACCGTCAGCGAGGAAACGATCCTCTGGGCCAGCCAGTTCGCCGAGGACCACGGAATGAAGCTGCACATCCACATCTCCGAGACCGAGAAGGAGAACATCGACTGCAGGAAGGCCCATAACGGCCTCTCCCCCACCGAATATCTCGACTCGCTGGGCGTGCTGGGGCCGCACGTGATCGCGGCGCACACCATCTGGCTCAGCGACCACGACGTGGAGATCCTCGGCCGGCACCGGGTGAACTGCGTGCACAACATCAACTCAAACGCAAAGCTCGCCTCCGGCTACCGCTTCCGCTACGACGACCTGAAGAACGCCGGCGCGAACATCTGCCTGGGCACGGACGGCGCCTCGTCCTCCAACAACCTGGACATGCTCGAGACGATGAAGACGACGGCCCTCTTCCAGAAGGCCTGGGAGAACGACCCGTCCGCGATGCCGCTGCACGAGCTGATGGACGCCGCCACCGTGAACGGCGCCCGGGCGCTCGGCCTCGACACCGGCGTGGTCCGGGAAGGCGCCATCGCGGACCTCTCCATCGTGGACATCGACAACTCCTACTTCATCTCCCCGGGATCCTTCCTCGCCAACCTCGTGTACGCCGCGCACAGCGACACCATCTCCTCGGTCGTCGCGAACGGGCGTTTCGTGATGCGGGACCGCGTCGTCCCCGGCGAGGCCGAAATCCTGGCCGAAGCCAGGAAAGTACTGAAACAGATACAATAACACTAAATCCACCTGATTATGGACCCTCGAATCGAAAGGATCAAGAACGCGGCGGATTACCTGGTCGGCGTCCTCGCCGGCCGGCAGCCCGAAATCGGCATCGTGCTCGGCAGCGGCCTCGGCAAGCTCGCCGACCAGATCGCGGACCCGCTCGTCATCCCCTACAAGGACATCCCCGGTTTCCCGGTCTCCACGGCCATCGGCCACAAGGGAAATTTCATCGTCGGCACCCTGGGCGGCAAGACTGTCATCGCCATGCAGGGGCGCATCCACTACTACGAAGGCTACGGGATGGACCTCGTCGTCCTCCCCATCCGCGTGATGATGTCCATCGGCATCGGGAAACTGTTCGTCTCCAATGCCGCCGGCGGCGTGAGCTTCAAGCTCCACGTCGGCGACCTGATGGTCATCAAGGACCATATCAACTTCCTCCCGAACCCGCTCATCGGCCCCAACCTGGACTACCTGGGACCGCGGTTCCCGGACATGACCCGCCCGTACGATCCCGCGCTCATCAAGCTGGCGAAGGACATCGCCGAGGAGCAGGGCATCGACCTCAAGGAAGGCGTGTACGTGGGCGGCACAGGCCCGTCCTACGAGACACCGGCGGAGTACAAGTACTTCCGCCTGATCGGTGGCGACGCCGTGGGAATGAGCACCATTCCGGAGGTGATTGCCGCGCGCCACGCGAGCATCCCCGTATTCGGCATCTCGGTCATCACGAACGAAGCGCACGACGACTACGCCGAGGACTATGTCAATGACGGCGACGACGTCGTGACCGCCGCCAACGCCGCGGCCGACAAGATGACCGGCCTTATCCGTGAAATGATTGAAAGACTGTAAGATATGACTGAAACTTTACGCGCCATACACGCCGCCTCGGACGCGCTCGCCGAGCGGCTGGAAGGACGGAAGCCGCTGGTCGGCATCGTCCTCGGAAGCGGTCTCGGAAAACTGGCCGACCAGATCGAGAATCCGCTCATCATCCCGTACAGCGAGCTCCCCGGCTTCCCCGTGTCCACGGCCATCGGCCACAAGGGGAACTTCATCGTCGGCACCCTGGGCGGGAAATGCGTCATCGCGATGCAGGGTCGCATCCACTACTACGAAGGCTACCCGATGCACCTGGTGGTCCTCCCCATCCGGGTGATGATCCGCCTCGGCATCCAGTACCTGTTCGTCTCCAATGCGGCGGGCGGCACCAACCTGAGCTACCACGTGGGCGACCTGATGATCATCCGCGACCACATCAACCTGATCCCGAATCCGCTCATCGGCCCGAACCTGGACGAGTTCGGCCCGCGGTTCCCGGACATGACCCGTCCGTACGATCCAAGCCTCATCCTGAAGGCGGAGGAAATCGCCGCCTGGGAGGGCATCTCCCTCCAGAAGGGCGTCTACGTCGCCGTAACCGGTCCCTGCTACGAGACCCCGGCCGAATACCGCTACTTCCGCAACATCGGCGGTGACGCCGTGGGCATGAGCACCGTCCCGGAGGTCATCGTGGCCCGGCACAGCAGCATCCCCGTCTTCGGAATGTCCGTCATCACGGACGTGGCCCACGCGACCGACGACGAGGACTACGTCACCGACGGCGAGGCCATCGTCGAGGCGGCCAATGCCGCGGCCGACCGGATGACCGTGATATTCAAAAGATTGGTCGAACAGCTCTAAACCCTTGCTTTCATTCAATTTTTTGGGGCGAAATCGTGCGATAATAAAAGAATTTTATTAAATTTGCACGAATTAGGCACTGAAACCGGCCATGCTTGAAGAAGTCCGCAAACACATCGAAGAGCTGATTGCCCGCTATGAGGCTGAGAAAGTGGAGAACGAACGTCTCCGCGCAGAGCTACAGGCGTGCAAGGAAACCGGTGACGCCTTGAGGAGACAAGTCCTGGAACTCGAGTCCACGATAGACACCCTGAAATTGACTGAAGCCTTTACCGCCGGCGGCGACAACCGCGCCGCCAAAGAGAAGTTGGATCAACTGATACGGGAGGTAGACAAGTGCATCTCCTGGCTGGAAAGTTAGCGTATGGACCAGAAAATCAGCATCAAGATCGCAGAGCGGACGTTCAACCTGACCGCTCCGAGCCCGGAGAAGGAGGAGATCATCCGCCTGGCCGCGGATGCCGTGAATCAGCATCTGCAGGCCTATACGCGACGGTATCCCGGCAAGTCGCAGGCGGAGCTGATGCCGATGCTGGCGCTCAACGAGTGCGTGAGCCGCATCACCGCCCAGCGCGAGAAAGCCGCCTTGGAAGCGGAAGCGCAGCAGCTCGGCAAGGATGTTTCAGACTATCTGGCCCGGACCGGAAAATGACATAGCCGCCGCGCATCCCCCTCTGAAAACAACGTAGTACAACGTACCGAGTTTACTCAGACCAGGGATGACGGGCCCAGGTGACCCGAACGGGGATTCCGCCGCGAGGCGGGACGTGGGATATCAGCAACTGGTCGGAACTCAAATCTTATCCATAAGATTTTTCTGACATGGATGGCGGCGGTTTTTTTTCCATCAGGCAGGTCTCCGAAAGGAGGGCCTGCCTGATTTTTATATACCTGTTTTTTTGAATGAAAAACACTTAAAACACAACATATTATGAACATCGTATCATTACTCATCGGATTCATCGCCGGGGCCGCGCTGGCCTTGGCGGCCTACATACTCATCCGGAGATCCATCCTCCGGGGCAAGCGGGACGAAATCCTCGAGAAGGCCGAGATCGAAGCGGAGAAGATCAAGAACGACAAGATCCTCCAGGCCAAGGAGAAGTTCCTCACCCTCAAGGCGGAGCACGAGGAATACGTGAACACCAAGAACAACCAGGTCCGCGAGGCGGAATCGCGCGTCAAGCAGAAGGAGAACACCCTGAACCAGAAGATGAGCGAGCTGGACCGCAAGAGCAAGGAGGTCGACAACGTCAAGGCCTCCCTCAAGGGACAGCAGGACGCCCTCAAGCGGAAGGAGGAGGAGTGCGACCGCCGCATCGAGCAGGCGAACCGCCAGATCGAGTCCATCGCCGGGATGACGGCCCAGGAGGCCAAGGCCCAACTGATGGAGAACATGAAGGCCGAAGCCCGCACCGAAGCCCAGGCCTACATCAACGACACCATCGACGAAGCCCGCCTGAACGCCGCGAAGGAAGCCAAGCGCATCGTCATCAACACCATCCAGCGCACCGCCACGGAGACGGCCATCGAGAACGCCGTCACCACCTTCCCGATCGACAATGACGAGATCAAGGGCCGCATCATCGGCCGCGAGGG
>CAMVPS010000029.1:0-22810 GCA_947169405.1 uncultured Bacteroidales bacterium | reverse complement strand
TCAACGACATCCACATCGGGGACGTCATCGAGGCCTTCACGGTCGTGGAAATCAAACGAAGCCTGTAAGTTAATGAAAATCAGGAATATCTGCCATTTGGCACTGTACACGCTCGCTTTTGCGGGCGTGTCCTGTAAACCAGACGAGATACAAGTCGCAACGGTCTCTGTGCAAAGTGTTTCCGTCCAGCCTGCTTCCGCCTCCCTGAAGGAAGGCGAGACTTTGCAGCTCGAAGTGGTGATTTCTCCTTCAAACGCCACGGAGAAGGGTGTGGAGTGGAGCACGAACAATGACAAGGCCGCCATCGTGGATGCGAAGGGCCTCGTCACGGCGCTGGCTCCCGGCGCCGCGAGCATCACCGTCAAGACCCGGGACGGCGGGCATTCCGCCCGCTGCCGCGTCACGGTGAAGGGCCCGGACGATCCGGGGACCGATCCCGGCACCAATCCGGGCACTGACCCCGGTACCAATCCGGGCACTGACCCCGGTACCAATCCGGGTACTGACCCCGGCACGAATCCCACCACCTACCGCACGTGGGACGACACGGGCGCCAGCCTGCCGGACTACCCCACCTACAACACCGTCAGTTCCCTCTCCGACTTCCCGCGGATCGACATCACCTGGGAGAAGGAAACCCAGCGCCTGGCCGAGGGCGAATACACCTGGGTGGACGGCACCGTCCGCTTCCGCGACCCCAAGGGGATGTACAAGACCGCTAACGAGAAGGACTACGAAACCGACTCCCAGGTGCTCCAGATGCGCATCCGTGGCCGCGGCAACACGTCCTACGACGCCGAGGGAGGCATCAAGCACTCCTACAAGATCAAGCTCGCCGACCACCGGAAGGTGTTCGGCATGAAGGGCGACAAGGACTGGATGCTGCTGGCCGACGTCCAGGACCCGTCGCTCCTGCGGAACGCGGTCGCCCTGCGCATCGCCCGGATGGTGTCGATGCCCTGGACGCCCAAGTACCGCGCCGCGGAGGTCTATTTCAACGGCCAGTACGGCGGCTGCTACCTGCTGGTGGAAGCCAAGGAGGTGGACCGGGAGAACAAGATCCCCATCACCGTGGTGGAGCCCGGCCAGACCGACGGCGGCTATCTCCTGGAAATCGACAACAAGGGCGACTACGACCGGTACTTCCGGACGGAAACCTTCCAGAAGAAGATCAAGTTCAAGGATCCCGAATTCGGGGACCGGAACAATCCGGACAACTCGGCCGACGCCCAGGCCCAGATGAAGTTCATCACCGACTACGTGAACGACGTGGAGCGCCTCCTGAAGGAGCGTTCCTTCGATCCGGAGACCGGCTACCAGTCCAAGCTGGACCTGTACACGGTCATCGGCAACTACATCGTGCACGAACTGACGATGAACGTGGACGGCGGCATGCGCCTTTCCACCTATTTCGCCAAGGACAAGGACACCAAGCTGTTCATGCCCCTGGTGTGGGACTTCGACCTGTCCCTCGGGAACTGCTCCTACATCGGCAACGACTTCAACCTGGATCCCGGCATGGACGGCCCCAAGGGCTGGTTCATCAAGATCCGCGGCGGCTCCTTCGAAAACGGGGACTGGGACGGTTCCCGGAAGAGCTACTACCAGTATCTGTTCGAGGATCCGGTCTTCGTGCAGGCCCTCAAGGACCGCTGGAACCTGGTGAAACCCCGCCTGGACAAGATTCCCGCCTTCATCGACAAGATGGCGGAGTACAATACGCTGGCCTATGACCACAATGTTTCCGGCGGGAAGAATCCGCGCGCGAACCGCTCGTATTACTACCCGCCGGACAACTTCACCACCTGGTCGGAGGCCGTGGCATATATGAAGGATTTCTACACCGAACGGCTGGCCTGGCTGGACCAGGCTATCAACCAGTTATAAGGCGATTGACCGGGACGAGGATCCGTACCGGTTTTGCTTTTGTCATTTATTAATGCGACCTTTGTGAAAACGCCTAAACTTATTGCATGCATAATAAAAAACCGGGAATTCACCTTGTCCCCCTGGCCATCCTGATGGCCCTTCTGTTTTGTGGGAACACGGCACGCGCCCAGTCCCGGGCAAAATCCCTCACGCTGCAGCTGACAGTCGTCTCCGACACGGACAAACAGCCCGTCGCCGGCGCCGCCTGCATGCTCACCGACTACGGGATTTTCGCCATCACGGACGGGGAGGGACGCGCCCGTCTGGAGAAAGTGCCCGTCGGCGACGCGACCCTTTCCATCCAGATGCTCGGCTTCGAGGATTACACCGAGATGTTCCGCTTCCGCAACGACTCCACCTTCACCGTGCGCATCCAGGAATCCACCCTCACCCTGGAAGAGGTCGTGGTGACCGCGAAGCCCAGCGCCGCGGGCTCCTCCACGAGCTCGAACATCGGCCGGATGGCCATCGACCACCTCCAGGCCACGAGCCTGAAGGACGTGATGCAGCTCATCCCCGGCCAGCTGATGTCGTCCTCGGACATGACCTCCGAAGCCAAGATCACCATCCGCAGCGCCAGTGACAACTCGTCGAACAACGCCTTCGGCACCTCCATCCTGGTGGACGGCGTCCCCGTCTCGGACAACACGTCCCTGGGCACCAACGCCGGCACCGGCGTGGACCTGCGGCAGATCAGCGCCGACAACATCGAGTCCGTCGAAGTGATCCGCGGCATCCCGTCGGCCGAGTACGGCGACCTCACCTCGGGCGCCGTGGTGGTGAACACCAAGGCGGGCTACACGCCCTTCGAAGTGCGCACCAAGCTCAATCCGACGACGCTCAACACCTCCTTCGGCAAGGGCTGGAAGTTCACCAAGGACGCCGGCAGCCTCAACGTCAACGCCGACTACGCCCGCGCCTCGGGCGACCCGCGCACCAAGAACCGCTCCTTCGACCGCATCAGCGGCGGCGTCACCTACAGCAACACCGTCGGCCGGATCTGGTCCTCGACCACCAAGGTCAATTTCAGCAGCATCATCGACCTGCGCACCGCCGACCCGGACCTCCTGGTCGAAGGTACGGAGACCGGGCAGAAGCAGTATTCCCTGCGCCTCTCGCACAACGGCCGCCTGTCGCTGAACAAGCCGCTCTCCCGCTCCCTCACCTATGCGCTCGGCCTCACCCTGTCGAACTCCAACTCCTGGACCTCGAGCATCGTCTCCGCCGACGGCGGCCTGCCCATCATCACCTCCCTCACCGACGGCTACTACCAGGTCCCCTACATCACGAGCTCGTACCGGGCCGGCGGCAGTACCATCTCGCAGCCCCTGAACTTCTTCGCCAAGGCCGGCAATGTGTTCACCATCAACACCGAGAAGGTGAAGCAGCGCTTCAACATGGGCGCGGAATACCGCTATGAGTCCAACAAGGCCCGCGGATTCTCCAACGACGACAACTTCCTTCCCCTCCGGCCCAACAGCAACGGCCGTCCCCGCCCCTACTTCGACATCCCGGCCCTGAGCCAGGTGTCGGCCTACCTGGAGGACAACCTCACCTGGGAACTGCCCCTGAAGATGGAATTCAAGCTGCAGGGCGGTGTCCGCTTCGACATGATGCAGCCGGGGCTGCCTGAGCAGGTGTCGGCCTTCTCCCCGCGTTTCAACGGCTCGCTGAAGGTGACGGAATGGCTCAGCATCCGGGGCGGCTGGGGCCAGAGCAACAAGACGCCGGGCCTCGCGCACCTGTATCCCGAGCCCAAGTACACGGACCGGGAAGCCGCCTCCTACCTGCCTTCCGACGTCAGCCGGCAGCTGGTGGTGTACAACACCAAGGTGACCGAGGTGGAACGGAACAACTCCCTGAAGAACGCCACCAACAGCAAGTCCGAGATCGGCGTGGACCTGCATTTCAAGAACGGAATGACCTTCTCCGTGGTGGGCTACCAGGACTACCTGAAGAGCGGGTTCGGCAACTTCACGGAGTACAGCGTCTATTACGCCAACTACTACACGGCCACCCAGGGCATCCGGCAGGATGCGGACGGGATGCCGTACGTCGAGTGGAACAACCCCGCCCGCGTGGACACGGTGTTCACCACCAGCGGCCGCATCGGCAACACCCAGGCCAGCCTGAACCGGGGTGTCGAGTTCGACTTCAACCTGGGCCAGATCAAGGCCATCCGCACCTCGGTGCTCCTGAGCGGCGCCTATATGGAGACGCAGACCTGGACCACCGGTCCCAACTACGCCAGCCCGGCGGGCATCCCGGCGAGCAGCGTCTACGCCCAGGGCGGCTCCAACACGCCGCCGTTCAAGCTCCAGTACCCCAGCGGCGTCTCCCGGGACATCGACCGCCGCTTCAGCGCGAACCTCCGCCTGGTGTGCAACATCCCCCGGATGAAGATGGTGGCCTCCCTGGCGAACCAGGTGATCTTCTACCAGTATCGCCACACCACCAACCAGAAGAGCGACCCCTTCGCCTGGATCGACACGGACCTGTCCGTGCACGACATCACCCAGGCGATGCTGAACGACCCCGACTACCGCATCAAGGGCATCCTCCTGTCGGCCCAGCGGAGGAATCCCGCCGACAGCCAGCCCGTCACGCAGCCGCCCATCTGGCTGATGAACATGCGCCTGACCAAGGACGTTTCCAAGAACTTCGGATTCTCCTTCTACGTGAACAACGCTTTCTTCCATATGCCGTACCAGTCCAGTTCCGCCTCCGGCACCCTGACGGAGCGCAACACCGGGACCTTCTCGTTCGGCGTCGAAATGTACGTCAAGATATGAAACGGATCCTCTTCGCATCATTGATGGCGCTTGCGCTTTCCTGCACCCGGGAGGCGCCCAAGCCCACCGCACCGTTCCTCCTGGAGTTCCGGATGCCCGAGGCCTGCAAGGCGGAAGCCCGATACAAGAACCAACGGGTGGTCTTCAAGGGGAACCTCTCCTATCAGTTCGAGACCGACATCGCCGGCATGGTAACGGTGGACGGCCTGGTTCCCGGCATCTACGACATCATCACCAACTGGGAAATGAGCGGCAAGGAGTACAAGGCCCTGCTCAAGGACCCTGCCGCGGCCGTCGAGGACAAGGCGCGGGTCATCGTGGGCGTGTCCCTGATGAACCAGCGGTTCTTCGACGCCCGGGACATGGTCATCGACCTGTCCGCGGCCGTGGTCAAGGGCCTGATGATCTCCAAGGTCTACTACGCCGGCACCAAGGACAAGATGGGCCGGAACTACGGGACCGACTCCTACGTCGAGATCTTCAACAACTCCGACGAGGTCCTCTACATCGACGGCAAGTACCTGGGGCTCGCGGAAGCCGTCTCCCCCGCCGCCTATCCGGCGCACGAGAACCCGGATTCCATCTATATGCGCCAGATCTGCAAGTTCCCGGGGAACGGGAGCGAGTATCCGGTCCAGCCCGGCGGAAGCGTCGTGGTCGCGGCCAAGAGCGCCCGCAACCACCAGGAAAGCGCCGACAACACCGTGGACCTCTCCCGCGCCGACTTCGAAGTCAAGGTGATCGAGGGCTCCGGCAACCCCGACGTGCCGATGCTGCCCCTCATCTCCAACTCCACGAAGATCCAGACGCTGAACCTCATCAACGGCGGCCTGAACGCCGTGGTGCTCTTCGAGACCGACGAGGACGTCCTCTCCTGGCCGGAAGTGTACCAGCGGGGAAAGACCTCCGGCGAGATGTTCCGGCGCATCCACAAGAGCGTCGTGATCGACGGCGTGGAATGCCTCAGGAAACCGGCGCAGACGGACCCGGACGTGTATACCAAGCGCCTGCAGCCCGACATCGACGCCGGTTACATCACCATCACGGCCGTCAACGGGTACAACCACGAATCCGTGGACCGCAAAGTGTCCCGCTACGAGAACGGCCGGTATTACCTGACCGACACCAACAACACGTCGGCGGATTTCGTGGTGTGCACGGATCCCACGCCGCGCAAATATGACAAGGAGGGCCTGCTATGAGAAAGACCGTTCTTCTGACCCTCGCCTTCCTCGCCGGCGGCTCCCTCGTGGCGCAGGAAGTTCCTTCGGACTTCCACCGGCTCACCCTGGAAGAGGTCTTCCAGCAGTTCCAGGCCACGGACAACGCCGCCGGCATGGGCCTGTTCCAGCCGCTCAGCGGCAGCCGGACCCAGATCGAGACCTTCTACTCGGCCGGCGACGACCACCTCTCGCAGCAGGGAAGCCCCGACTACGGCTTCGACTTCTCCACGCTGCGGTACGACCGCTTCTCCGACAAGCTGTTCATGCGCGGCTCCTTCCACTACTCCCTGGACCGGGAGAAGGAGCGGAAGTGGTCGGACGTGATCGACCCCTGGTTCTCCATCCCCTTCATCTATGGCAACGCCATTGCGAAGGACTATGACAAGCATCAGTGCGGCCTGACCCTGGACCTGTACACCGCCCCGCTCGCGGACTGGATTTCCGTGGGCCTCCGGACGAAGTATGACGTGGCCGACATCTCCGGCCTCCGCGACCCGCGTCCCCGGACCGGCTACCTGGACTACCAGCTCGTTCCGTCCGCGCTGGCCACCTTCGGGGCGCACCACGTGGGCCTGGACCTGGGCTACGGCTATTCCAAGGAGAAGCTCTCCGGCCTCACCACCATCCAGTCCTATCCGAACCTGTACTACTACAAGATGTCCGGACTGGACCACGTGGACGGCGCCATCGGGGCCTACAGCGGCTTCAAGCGGCAGTTCTACGGCCCCCGCTTCCTCGGCGGCCTCAGCTACGCCTACACGGCCGGAAACGTCCGCGCGCTGGTCTCCGGCGGCGCTGAGTACGGCCGTCTGGACGCCTATGGCGACAAGAAAGCGAGCCCCGGCTCGTACAACTATTTCCTGTACCACGCGCTCGCCGATCTCCAGCTGCAGAGCGGCAAGCATCTCCACCGGCTGCACTGGACCGGCCGCTTCAAGGACGCCGGCGCCGACGAGTTCCTCCAGGAGCTCCAGGCGGAGAAGGATCCCGTCACGGGCATCACCACCGAGACGTGGGTGACCCTGTACGAGTACAAGAACCGGTATATGCTCAAGCAGTACGAGACGGCGCTGGACTATACGCTGTACGGCGCCTGCACCGGCTCCGACTACCGCTGGAGCCTCCAGGCCGGCGCCGCCTACACCGGCTTCCTCAAGAACAGCTACCTCCCCTTCTCAGTCTTCAAGTCCGATGTCCTCTCCTTCTCGCTGGGCGGCTCCTTCCTCGTGGCGGACGTCCGCAAGCACCGGCTGGAAGCCAGTCTCCAGGCGACGGGCAGCCTGCCCCTGCTGACGTTCCAGCGCCTCCTCTACGAGAACGACTACACCCGCGAAGTCCTCGCGCCGGACGCCGTCTACTACGGCAAGCGGCGCTTCGGCGGCGCCGGCAGCCTCACCTGGACTTTCCCGATGAACCTGGGGAAGGCCGGCCTGGCCAACGGCTACGTGCGGCTGAGCGGCGGATATATCCAGGCGATGCCCGCAGGCAGCCAGGCGAACGTATCCCTTTCCGTCGGACTGTTCACTTTCTGATGCCATGAAAAGATACCTCATACTTTTGGCGGTCCTCCTCGCCGCATCCGCCTGCCGGCAGGCCGAGGACACCCGCTACTTCGCCCCGGCGGTCCAGTTCGGGAGCGACCGGTACGCCGTCACGCCCGGTGAGGGCGGCCTGGACATCGACCTGCACCTTTCCCGGCCGGCGCCCCAGGCGCTGCACATCGGCCTGAACGTCTCCAGTTCCCTGGAAGAGGGTCTCCAGTACCGCGTGGCCTCCCGGACGGTGGACATCGCCGCCGGAGCGCAGGACGCCACGGTGCACGTGGACCTGGTCGACGACGAGATCTGGGTAGAATCCGCCTGGATCGAGCTCCTGCTGAAACCCGGCGAGCGCTATACCGTGGACCCGGAAAAGAACAGCACGGCCCGGGTGGACATCCGCAAGACCATCGAAATGCCCATCTTCCGTCTGAACGCGCCGGAAGCGCCGGTCGTGACGAACCCCTTCCTGGCCGAAACGCTCCAATTCCAGCTGACAGCGGACCGCGCGACGACCAAGGACTTGGACGTGGTGCTGGATTTCGGCGACCTGGAACTCGGGAAGGATTACCGGATCGCGGGCAGCGAGACCGCCGGTTTCACCTATCCGGCCGGCGCCCGCAGCCATCTCTTCTCCGTGGAGATCCTGAAAAAGGACCAGTCCGGCTACGACCGGGAGGCCACCCTCGCCGTCGTGCCCCAGAAGGGCCGGTATACGGTCGATCCGGAAGGAAGTTCGGTTTCCGTCCATCTGAGCGACCCCGTGGTGCCGCTGAACGCCCTCTGGCGGACGCCCGCCCTGAACGGCGGCACCGGCTACCGCTGGAACCAGGCCATCAAGACCCCGGAAGGCGAATGGGATGGCAATACGACCGTCGACATGTGGCTGTCGGCCGAAGGCTCCAACTATGTCCAGAACCAGCGGAGCCTTTGGGACCATTCCTCCTTCAGCTGCCCTGCCACCGCTTCCCCGTCCCATCCGTTCCGCTTGACGGACCTCTGTCCCAAGATCAGGCATCCCAACGAGGTGGCCATCCTGGACTACGGTGCCAACGAGAGTTACCGGAGTTTCTTCCCCTGCGACTCCCTCCTCCGCTTCGTCGCGGACAAGCCGGACACCCCCAACCAAGGTACCCTGGCCATTCCTTCTCCCCGCCGCTTGAAGGCCTACATCGGCGACCGCGCGGCCTGGGGCAACACCTGGAAGGACGACGCGAAGAAAACCGGCGGCGACATGGCCGCCTCCACCGATCCCGCCATCCAGGGCCAGGTGACCGTGACGCTGGAAAAGCTGGAAGGCACGTACGACCTGGACGAACGGGTCCTGTACGTCACGGCCTGGTTCAGCAGCGAAGACGCGCACTTGATGGAGGACGTGGACTTCACCAAATGGGCTATTTCCAAGGATGACGGTCTCTGGAAGGTCGAGTATAAGATCTGGCCACGCTAGCGGATGCACCTGCTGCTGAGCATACTGACGGCCTTGACGGTGCTCTCCGTGCCCAAAGACAAAGTCGGCACGCCCGTCCTGTATGGTTCCCGGATCGTGGACGTGAACCGCGCACACGGCAAAGTGTTCGCGCCCGGCCAGCGGAACCCGCGGCCGCAGGTGATGGAGTTCGTGCGCCGGGACAGCGTGTTGATGCTCGTCCCGGACCGTCCTCCCCGCCGGCGCGGGCGCGGGCCCGGTCCGCGCCCTGTCATTTTCCCGATCGTGGAAGAGACGGCGGACGCCTTCGCCATCTCGCTGGAGCCCTACTTCTCCACCTATCCGGAGGAAATCTCCGCCATCCCGCCCAAGATGCTGCCCGGACATGCCATGGAGCACGAACTGAGCTGCCCGCCGACCCCGCCGGAATGGCTGCAGGTCAATGGGCGCTACCGGTATCGGGACGGGCTGGAGGTCACCGCCGCCTGCTATTTCCTCTGGCTCCGGGAGAAACCGTTGCCGCCGATCGACCTCGACCCCGCCCAAGTCGGGTACAACAGCGTGGAAGGCCGCCATCCCGAGGGGCGCTACCAGCGCTGGGACCTGACGGGCGGCCGGAAGCTGGACTTCTATGTGGACAAGACCTTCCCTGAAGCGTGGTATCCCTACATCAAGGAAGGCATCGAGGACTGGAACCGGGCGTTCCGGGCCTGCGGCCTGGGCGACGTGCTCGCCGTCCATCCGGAACCGGAAGGGCTGGACACCACGTCCCCGCTGGTGAACATGGTCCGGTACATGGACGTGGAAGAATCCAATGCCAAGGGGGACGTGCTCATCGACCCCCGCAGCGGGGAAATCCTCCAGGGGGACATCCTCTGGTGGAAGAACGTCGTCGATCTGATGCAAGGCTGGCGCTATGTCCAGACGGGCGCGGCCGATCCTGCCGCCCGGCAGGCGAAGCTTCCGATGGAAATCCTCGGTCCGATGATCCGCCACGCCGTCTGCCACGAAATGGGGCACGTGCTGGGCCTGAACCACAATATGGGCGCCTCCTGGGCCTATCCGGCCGATTCGCTGCGCAGTCCTTCCTTCACCCGGAAATACGGCACCACCGCCTCGGTGATGGACTACGCCCGCTACAACCACCTGGCCACGGCGGCCGACGTGCGGGCCGGCGTGGCGCTTCTCCCGCCCCGCCTGGGGCCTTACGACTTTTACGCCATCGCCTGCGGCTATGGCGCCGGACCGGCCCCGGAACCCGGCCCCTACTGCTACTACGCGCCGATGATCAGCGCGGCCATCTCGCCGGACCCGTCCTCCCAGGCGGAGAGCCTGGGGAACGACCTCCTGCGCTCCTCCGAGGCCGGCCTCCGCAACTGCCGCGCCCTGCTGGACCTGGACGGCCTCACGGCGGACCGCCTGGCCCTGCTCCGCAAATACTACTATCGCTACCTGTCCCTGTCGCTGTCCAACATCGGCGGAGTCGTGGCCGGCGAGCCCGTGGACGAGAAAACGCGGAACCGCACGCTGAAGTTCATCTTCGACGCCCTCGACAAAGTCCCCGCCCGGCTCAAGGACGAGCGCGAAGAGCAGCGCATCCTGAACGAGCTCGTGGGCCATTTCCTCCCCGAGCGGATCCTCCGCACCTGCGGGGAGAAGTCCCTGCAACGGTATGGACGCGAACTCCGCCGCTATGCGCGGAAGCACCCCCGTCTTCCCCTGAAAGACGAGGACGAATGGATATTCAACAATCAATCTTCACCTTTATGATTCATTCCTCAAACACCCTGAAATCCCTGGCGGCCTTCGTGGCGGGACTCCTGGTTCTCGCCTGCACGCCGACGGTGATTCCGGAGCTCTCCCTGTCCGACCTGGCCGCCAACTTCGAGGCGACCGGCGCGCTGGAGAAGAGCATCAGCGTCACTTCGAACGTCGACTGGACCGTGTCCTGCCCCGACGCCTGGGTGACCGTCTCCCCCGCGGCCGGAACCGGCAACGGAAGCTTCAAGATCACCGTGGCCGCCAATGACAAGTTCGAGTCCCGCTCCTCCACCGTGACCGTCAAGGCCGGCGACAAGACCGCCTCGGTCCGCGTGAGCCAGCTCTCCCTCACCCCGTCCATCCTCGTCAGCCCCGCCACCCTGGAGGTGGACGCCGCCGGCGGTACCGTGAGCGTCGATGTCACGTCAAACGCCCCCTGGACCATCTCGGTGCCTTCCGGCATCGACTGGATCACGCCGGATGCCGCCGCTGGAGAAGGCTCGAAGAAAGTGGCCTTCACCGTCGCCGCCAATGCCGGCTTCGAGACTCGCTCGGCCGACGTCACCTTTACCGCCCAGGGCAAGACCGCCGTCGTCAAGATCAGCCAGGCGGCCGCCACCCCGGCGCTGGAAATCGCTCCGGCCACGCTGTCCGTCAGTGACCTGGGCGGCAAGCTGGAGTTCAATGTCACCTCCAACGCCCCCTGGACCGTCACCGTCGCGGAAGACTGGATCACCGTCGATCCCGCCAGCGGCGAGGGCGATGCCAAGGTCGTGCTGACCGTCGCCGAAAGCGACGTCCGCGCCGTCCGCAACGCCGTCGTCACGGTCAAGGAGACCGTCGGCAACACCGAGAAGACCGTCGACGTGAGACAGGAAGCGCTGCCGCTCGGACACAAGGCCGATTCCCTGGCCCTGGTGAAAATCTACACCATCGCCGACGGCGCGAACTGGAAGGAATCCCGGAGATGGACCTTGACCGAACCCATGGACAAGTGGCCTGGTGTCAAGCTCAATGAGGAAGGCCGCGTCATCGAACTCAGCATGACCAACGGAACCGTCTCGACCGTGGAGTGGGAGATTCCGGAAGAGCTGGCCGACCTGACCGAGGTCAGCACCCTGCAGATCGTGGGCAGCAAGCTCAAGGGGCAGATTCCCGAGTTCCTGTACGGCATGACCTCCCTCAGCAAGGTCCGGCTCAACGGCAACAACCTCACCGGCGCAATCTCCGACAAGGTCAGCCAGCTGACTGAACTGACAGAGCTGTATGTCAATGAAAACAAGCAGCTCGGCGGCTCGCTTCCCGCCACGATGGGGCAGCTGAAGAAACTTGTCGGCCTGAACGTCGCCAAGACATCCATTACCGGCGCCGTGCCTGCCGAACTGTCCGGGTGCGAATCCCTGCAGAACTTCATGGCCTACGAGGCCAAGTTCACCTCCATCCCGGACAACTGGGACCAGTGGCCGGAGCTGAAGATCGTGCAGCTGTATGGCAACGAAGGGCTGACGTGCCCGCTGCCCGCCTCCCTGGGCAACGCCAAGAAAGTCACCTCCCTCCAGCTCAAGAACTGCAACTTCACCGGCAACATTCCGGAATCCTATGGCAACCTGCCGACCACGTGCAACCAGCTCTTCCTCAACGGAAACCAGTTGAAGGGTGTCGTCCCCGCCGCCGTGCAGGCCCACGCCAACTTCAAGGAGAAATGGAATCCGGCCAAGTACATCCTGCCCCAGCAGGAAGGCTACGGTCTGACGCTCGAGTAATTGATTGGAAACCAAATGGAAACGCCCGCACGAAAGCGGGCGCTTCTTGTATTACAGCAGGAGCAGCAGGGCCAATAGATAGAGCGCGAAGCCCTGCGCTTTGATGCGGCGACCGGTGATGAAGTCGGTGGAAAGGCTCACAGGCTCGCGGTCGAGCACTTCCTTCAGCTTCTCGCCCTTCGGGACGTCCCGGGGACTCCATTTGGAGATCAGTTCGCCGTCGTTGAAGTAGGTCGCGCCGCCATTGGCGCGGTTCAGCGTGATGAGCGGCTTGTAATCGGCCAGATAAACATCTTCCGGGGTGTCCTCGCCGGGGACGGCGAGAATGAGGGGCGTCGCGCCGCTGATGCGGGCCTCGGCGGCCTGCGTGCGGATGCGGTCCCAATCGGCATCCTCCGGGTCATACACGGAGAACACCATCACTTTCCCGAGCACCGCCAGCTCGTCCTGGTACTCGCCCTCCGCGTCGCGGAAGGAAAGGACCGGCTTGGCGGCGTTCTTGTACATCCCGCTGCGGCTGAGGGTGTCCACGCCGACGAAGGTCCAGGTGGAATCCGGCAGGGCGTCCAGGGTGAAGGACCCGCGCTGCCCGTTCCGCTCGTAGATGAAGGTCGGGACCTTGCCGTCCATCTCCTGGAAGTCGTTATCCAGGGAGGCGAAGAGTTCCGTACCGGGGGCGAACTCCGTGAAGTCGATCATCGGCAAGTGCCGGGCATTGTGGCAGAGGGCGAAGATGAGGGAAGGAAGGGCCAGGAAGAAGGCCACGTACTTCCCCTTCCGGGGCACGCCGAAGTTCTGGAACGGGATGAAAGCGACTGCGGACAGGGCCAGCAGGACGACGTTCTTCAGGAGCGTCTGCCCGTGGGTGAGGTGGATGGCCTCGCCGAAGCAGCCACAGTCCATCTCCGGTTTCGCGATCCAGAGGATCAGGGTGACGATCGTGAAGAACACCACCAGGATGGAGGTGACGACCGCCGTCGTCTTGCGGAACACGCCGCTGATGAGCGCCGCGCCGGTCGTGGCCTCCACGAGGGACAGGACCATTCCGAGGGCCTTCGCGGTCCCCTGCAGGAAGTCCAGGTGGAAGAACTTGAAGTATTCGCTGACGATGAGGCCGGTGCCCACCGGGTCCAGCAGCTTGAGCAGGCCCGAGGCGAGGAACACCAGGCCGATGACGACGGCGCAGAAACGCCTTAATCTATGATGTGCCTTTTTCATACGAGATACGGGTCGACGGCCGCGCGGACCTTGGCGAAAATGTCGTCCGGAGGGAGCATCCGGCCCTCGGCGTCGCCGCAGTCGATGCGCAGGAAATGCGCATCGCGGGCGGCCTCGGCGCGGTACATGTCCCGGACGGCCTCCTGGAAGCGGATGTCCGCCTCGTGGATGTCCTGCGCGCCGTGCAGGTAGGAGCGGTCGTCGCCCTGGCGGTGCGCCGCCAGGCTCTTTTCCACAAAGCCGATGGGCACGTCCAGGAACAGGTTCAGGTCCGGTTCCGGCAGGTCGAAATCGCCATACTCCGTGTCGAAGATCCAATTGCGGAGACGGATCCGCTCGGGGCCCTGGGGAAGCTTCGCGCACTGGTAGGCGATGTTGGAATACACATAGCGGTCCAGCAGGACCACCTTGCCGGCGTCCAGGGCCTCGCGCATCATCGGCGCGGCCCGGTGCCGGTCCTCCGCGAAGAGCAGGGCCACGAGCTGCGGATGCACGGCCTCGATGCTGCCGAATTCGCCCTTGAGGAAACGGCCGATGAGGTCGCCGTACACGGGGGCGTCGTAGCGCGGGAAATGGATGTATTCCAGCGCGCCGCAGCGTTCGGTGAGGTATTCCTTCAGTTTCTTGACCTGGGTGGACTTCCCCGCCCCGTCCAGGCCCTCCAGCACGATGAGCATGATTTTTCGTTTAATCTCACAAATATAACTATTTTTGCGTTATGAAACCGAAAATCCAGCTCCTCGGCATCGTTAACCTCACAGACGACTCGTACTACGCGGCGAGCCGGGCGCAGACCCCGGACGCCTTCCTCGCGCGCGTCGGGACGATGCTCGCGGAGGGGGCCGACTGGATCGACATCGGCGCCTGCTCCACCCGGCCCGGGGCGAAGCCTGTCGGGGCGGACGAGGAGTGGCGGCGGCTGGAACCGGCCCTCCAGGCCCTCCGGCACGCGTTTCCGGACGCCCGCGTTTCCATCGACACCTACTGGGCGTCGGTCGTCGAGCGGGCGTACGACCTCATCGGCCCGTTTATGGTCAATGACATTTCGGCGGGGGCGTTCGACGCGCCGATGCTGCCGCTCGTGGGCCGGCTCGGCCTCCCTTACGTCGCGATGCATCTGCGCGGAACGCCGGAAACGATGCAATCGATGACCGACTATCCCAAGGGGGTGACGGAGGAGGTCCTGCGATACTTCAAGGCATTCGCCAGGCGCGCCGCGAAGGCCGGCGTCACGGACTGGATCCTGGATCCGGGCTTCGGCTTCGCCAAGACGGTGGAACAGAACTGGACCCTGCTGGAAGAACTGGACCGGCTGCAGGTCCTGCAGATGCCCATTCTCGTGGGCGTCTCCCGCAAAAGTATGATTTACAAGCGGTTCGACATCACGCCCGAAGCGTCGCTTCCCGCGACGCAGGTCGCGCATTTCATCGCGCTCCAGCGCGGCGCCACCTGGCTCCGCGTGCACGACGTCGCCGAAGCGCGCCGCACGGTGGCTATCTTCTCGTCATTCAGGGCTTGATACCTCATTCCGGGCTTGCCCCGGAATCTCTACTCGATGATGTAGACATCCTCGCCGGGAGCGGCGAAGTGGTAGGTTTCCCGGGCGAACTTCTCCAGGGAATCCCGGCTGTTCGTGAGCGCCTGGATCTCCTCGTTCATCGCGTCGATGTCGCTTCGGAGCTGGTCCATCTGGCGCTCCTGGCGCTGGATCTCCCAGTTCGCGCGGACCCAGTTCAGGACGCTGCTGTGCGACAGGAAAAGCAGCCACAGCGCCGCCAGCGCCGTGATGACGATCACGAACGGGAGGAAGTAATTGTGGTCGCTGCGCCGCAGCAGGTTGCCCTTCTGTTTCTGGTCTGCCATAATTCCGGGAGATTGTTTGCCGACTTTTCTGCGAAATTAGTAAATTTGCACGAATTACGCGACAACAAATTAAAAAATCGTATAAGCTATGAAACCCACCCTTCTCGTCCTGGCCGCCGGCATGGGCAGCCGCTATGGCGGACTCAAGCAGATGGACGGCCTCGGCCCCCACGGAGAAACCATCATCGACTATTCCATCCACGACGCCGTGGAAGCCGGCTTCGGCAAGGTCGTCTATATCGTCCGGGAATCCTTCAAGGCCGATATGGAAAAAGCGGTCCAGGCCAAGTATGCCGGGGTCAAGACCATTGACGGAGAACCCCTGGAGTTCGTCTTCGTGACGCAGGAACTGGACAAGATCCCCGCCCGGTTCACCCTGAATCCCGAGCGCGTGAAGCCCTGGGGCACCGCCCACGCCGTCCTGATGGCGAAGGACGTCATCCACGAGCCGTTCGCCGTCATCAACGGCGACGACTTCTACGGCAAGGAGTCCTTCCGCATCCTCGGCGACTGGTGCCGCGCCCACGCCGACACCACCGGCCAGTACTGCATCGTCGGCTTCGAGCTGGACAACACCCTGTCCGAGAACGGCACCGTCTCCCGCGGCATCTGCGCCTATGACTCGGCCGGCAACCTCACCGACATCGCCGAGCACCTGGAAATCGGCCAGGAAGCCGACGGCGTCGTGTACGGCAACAACTCCGTCACCGGCGAAAAGCACGTCGTCCTGGACGCCAAGGCGCTGTGCTCGATGAACATGTGGGGCTTCACCCCCGACTACTTCGCCAAGAGCGAGGCCATCTTCGAGCAGTTCCTGGAGGTCAATGCCAACGAGCCCAAGAAGGAATTCTACATCCCCTTCGCCGTGGACTGCATCGTCAAGTCCGGCCAAGGCGCCTGCGAAGTGCTCTCCACCCCGTCCCGCTGGTTCGGCGTGACCTTCAAGGAGGACCGCCCCGGCGTCGTCGCCAAGTTCGCTTCCCTCGTGGAGGAAGGTGTCTATCCCAGCCCCCTGTATTGATATGGCTGCTTTCTCCGCACGCAAGGTCAAGGATTACGACCTCTATTCCGGCCACGCTTGGTACGTGCCCGGTGTCAAGGGAATGTTCGGCTTCATCGGCTGGTTCCTGCTGGGCGGCCTGCTGGGCGGCGTCGTCCAGGCCATCCTGGGCCTGTTCATGTCCCAGCAGGCGGTCCTCGACTACGGGATGATCGTCGTCTATCCCCTCCAGTTCCTTCCCGCCATGGTCTACGCGGCGAACCAGAGCCGCAAGAACATGGTTTTCGATCCGGGTTATGTGCTGGACAACAGGCATTTCGGGCCCTACGGCATGGGCCTGGCGATCCTCATCACCGTGCTGATGACCTTCGCCTCGATGTTCGCTTTCGACCTGCCCAACTACTGGAACTTCCAGCTCACGACCAAGTCCTCCATCATGGCCAAGTTCTATGAGATGTTCACCGAGCTGATGAAGCAGATGACCGGCGGTCCGCTGTGGTCCTCCTTCCTGGTCGTGGCCATCTTCGCGCCGATCTTCGAGGAGTGGCTGTGCCGAGGCATGGTGCTCCGCGGCCTGTTGACGAAGATGAAGCCCGGCTGGGCCATCGTCGTCTCCGCCCTCTTCTTCGCCGTCATCCACGCGAACCCCTGGCAGGCCCTGAACGCCTTCCTGATCGGCCTGATGATGGGCTATGTCTACTACAAGACCGGCTCCCTGATCCTGACGATGATCATCCACTTCGTGAACAATGGCACCTCCGTCATCCTCTCCAACATCGAGCAGTTCAAGGACATGGAGGATCTCTACCTGATCGAAATCATGGACAAGAGCACCTACTACCAGATCTTCACCATCAGCGTCCTCATCCTCGCCGCCTGCATCTGGGCCTTCTCCCGCATCAAGGTCGAGAACCCCTGGGGCAACATCGACCGCATCCCGCCCGCTGACGAGACCGTCGCCACCGAGGCGGTCGCTGACGCGCCCCAGCCGGCAGATGAGGCTCCCGCCACCGAGGAACAGCCCGCGGACGAAGATCCTGCCGTACCTGCGGAGTAACTTTCGTAATCCGCTGTTCCTCAGCGTTTTAACGCATAAGAGGTGCACTTGGTTGTGCACCTCTTATGCGTTAATAGATTGACACTCAGTCAAATGATACTGCAGAGGTGCACGGCGAGGTGCACCTCTACATATCTTTAAGCTTGATTATCAATCGTTTAGGATCGTAACACAAGTAGCTTCCGCCTCGGGAAGCGCGTCGAACTTGCCCACGTCGACCAGCTGGAAGTCCGGCGGGACGGCGGCGTAGATGGGATAGTCGGCGCAGGCGCGGAGGTAGAAGTCCACGATGGAGAAGCGGTCGCCGAAACCGTACCGGTCGAAAGCGTCGAAGATAGCCGGCGACATCAGGTGGATGCCGGCGAAGGCGAGCTTGCGGCACCGGTCCGGATCGATGTCCGGGAACGGGCTTCGGACTTCCCCGGTCGCGATGTTGGTCCATCCCTTCAGCCGGTAATCCTCGTCGAACAGGAAATACCGCTGCGTCTTCCGCTCGCTCGCCACCAGCGTCACCAGCGCCCCCTCCCGGTGCTGCTCACGCAGCCAGTTGAGGTCCAGATTGCTGACAATGTCCACGTTATGGACGAGGAAGGGCTCGTTTGTCATTCCGAGCGAAGCGAAGGAATCTCCTTCTGTCATTTCGAGCGAAGCGAAGGAATCTCTTTCTGTCATTTCGAGCGAAGCCGCAGGCTGAGTCGAGAAATCTGTCAGCAGGTGCTTCGCAAAGCGAATCCCTCCGCCTGTCTCCCGCAGGAAGTCCCTTTCGTCGGAGACGGCGATGCGGGCGCCGAAGTCGTGGGAATGGAGGTAATGGATGATTTGGTCCGGGAAATGATGGACATTCACGACGAGGTCGTCATACCCCGCCGCGACGAGCTTGGTGATGACGTGGTACAGCAGCGGCTGCCCACACACGGGCACGAGCGCCTTCGGCATCGTGTCCGTAATGGGTTTCAAGCGGGTCCCCAGCCCCGCGGCAAAGATCATCGCTTTCATCGTCTGACGGCCGTCGAATGGAACTTTCTTATTATCAATACCTTATGCAATGATGAGTATTCCGTTTAGCACACTCAAATACCGATAAGTTAATCACTATCAATCACTTACATTCGACGCACTCTTCGGGTAACCAGCGTTCGATGCCACGCTCGCGGTGGATGAGGTGCACTTTCACGGGATATTTCGCGGCGAGGTGCTCGGCGAGGTGCTGGGCGCTGTAGGCGGAACGGTGCTGGCCGCCGGTACAGCCGAAGCTGACCTGCAGGTGCGTGAAACCGCGCTGGAGGAAGCGCTCCACGTGCGCATCGACCAAGGCGTATACATGATCCAGAAAACGGAGAATTTCGCCGTCCTCCTCCAGGAACTGGATGACAGGTTCATCCAGGCCGGTCAACTGCTTGAACCGCTCGTACTTCCCGGGATTATGCACGCTCCGGCAGTCGAACACATACCCTCCCCCATTCCCGGACGGATCCTCGGGGATTCCCTTCTTGAAAGAGAAACTGTAGATAGTCACGGTCAAGTCAGAGATTTCTCCACTCGCTTCGCTCGGTCGAAATGACAAGGTGCCTTCACTCGGTCGAGAGGACAATCCTTTTGTCATTCCGAGCGGAGCGAAGGAATCTCTTTTTGTCATTTCGAGCGGAGCCGCAGGCGGAGTCGAGAAATCTGTCGTACACAATTTCCCAAGTAACTCGCTCAAGTAGGGATAGTCATCGAACGGCAAAAGGGATTTGACGATCGCGAGGGCCGGGGGGATGCTGGAGGAGAAGGCTTGGTTGCCTTCCCAGAGGCCGCGGTAGCCGTAGCAGCCGAGGACCTGGAGCATCCGGAAGAGGATGAAGAGGCGGAGGCGCTGCCGGAAATGGGCCTCGTCCACGGGCCCATAGGCGCGAAGGGCGTCCAAGTACACCTGCAGCAGTTCCTCGCGCAGGGCCTCCGGGTATTTGGCGCGGGCCTGCCAGAGGAAGGAGGCCACGTCGTAGTAGACGGGGCCGCGGCGGCCGCCCTGGAAGTCGATGAACCAGGGTTCCCCGTCCACCAGCATCACGTTCCGGGCGTTGAAGTCCCGGTACAGGAAGGTGTCGGAAGGTTCGGCCAGGAGGTCCGCCTTCAGGCGGTCGAAGTCGTCCTGCAGGAAGACCTCGTTGAACTCCACGCCGACGAATTTCAGGAAGTCGTACTTGAAATAGTTCAGGTCGAAGTCCACCATCCGCCCATCGAAGGACGGCTGCGGATAGCAGACCGAGAAATCCAGCCCGCGGGCGCCCTCGACCTGGATCTTCGGGAGGGCGGCGAGGGTCTTGCGCAGCAAGGCGACCTCGTCCGGCCCGTAGTTCCCCGAGGCGCGGCCGGTGGCGAGCGCGTCGTACAGGACGGTCGTGCCCAGGTCCTCCTGCAGGTAGCAGAGGCCGTCGACGGCGACCACCTTCGGGACGTTGATTCCCTGGGCGGCGAAGTGACGGTCGATGGTGAGGAAGGCGCGGTTCTCGTCGGCGTCGGTGCCTTCCACGCCGATGAGGGTCCGCCCGTCGGCCCCCGTCAGGCGGTAGTACCGCCGGTGCGAGGCCGACCCGGTGAGCGCCACGCTGGCGACGGGCGCCGCCCCGGTATACTGTTCGAACAAGGATTCCAGTGACATAATGCAAAATTAATTATTCTTATCTTTGCAAGCAAATGACGGTACGATGAAAAGGATTCTGCTCAGCCTCCTCGCGGCAAGTTTCATAGCCTTGGGTTGCAGTGCGCAACCGAAGGGGAAGGTCGTTTACGAACCGGTCCGGTTCGAGGACGGGACGCCCGTGGAGGGTGACGCAAAGGCCGACAGCCTGTTCGCGCAAGATCGTTTCGTGACGGATACGACGGTGACGGAGAAGGGTGATACACTCTTCAACGTAAGGCACTCCAGCGCATACGTCCAGATGCAGCTGGACGGCCTGCCGGCGGGAATCGACAAAGTCCTGCTGGTGCCCGTGGTGGGCGAAACGCGGACCATTCCGGTGGAAGGAACGGAGCCCCCGGTCGTGTGGATGGCGAAGGAGCCCGGCGGTCTTCCGGCGGCGGCAGCCGTCGCCGAGGCGCCGGACGGCCGCCTCTGGTCGGCCCGCCTCCCCGCCCTGGACCTGCAGCCCGGCTTCGCGTACCGGTGGACCGGGACCCTCCTTCCGCCGGAAGCGCCGGATGCCGGCCTCCAGGCCACGCCCCTGCACGCCACGCTCCTGGACATCGACCCCGGCGAGTATTCCGGCATCACCTGTCTCGGCGGGAACCAGTATGCGGTCGTGGACGACAACCTGAAGGGTGGCGGCATCCTGCGGTTCGCCATTCCCATCGACGAGTATGGAAATGTCGGCACGGTCCTGCGGCAAGTCGCGCCCGGGACGGAGGCGGCCGACGGCAAGAAGCGGGACACCGAGGGCATCGCCTTCGTCCCCTCCGAGAACCGTCTCTATGTCACTTCCGAGAAACACCAGGAAATCCACGGCTACGACCTGAACGGAAACGACGCCGGCACCAGCCTGGACGTCCCGGCGGACCTGAAGGCCACCGCGAACAACCTGGGATTCGAAGCCCTCACCTACAACGAGACAACCGGCCTGTTCTGGACCACGACGGAAGCGCCGCTGAAGGCCGACACCTTCCTCCCCCGCCTCCACCGCCTGCAGAGCTTCGACCGCGAAGGGAAGCCCGCCGGACGCTATTTCTACCAGACCGAAGAGCCGACGCAAACCAGCCGGAACACCGTCGCCTACGTCTTCGGCGTCCCGTCCCTCGCCGCCCTGGACGACGGCCGCCTGCTCGTGCTGGAGCGGGAAGTCTATGTGCCCAAGGGAACCCTCTGGGAGAAGCTGCAGGGCGCTTTCACGGACATCCACATCTATGTCGTGGACCCGGTCCGGGACACCGCCGGCATCCTCCGGAAATCCCTCCTGTGCACCTTCACCACCGGTGCCCTCAACCTCGCCAATTTCGAAGGGATGTGCCTCGGTCCCGTCCTGCCGGACGGCCGGCGCACGCTCGTCCTCATCGCCGACTCCCAGAAGGGCTCCGGCGGCCTGACGAACGAGTACGTGAAAGTGATTCTTTTCCGGTAACATCCTATCGGTTTTTTTCATATCTTTGTGGATAACGCCCTCGGCGGCATCTACAAAGAAAAAAAATCATGGACAAACTGAACACTGCCTATTGCTCCGACAAGTACCAGTACACGATGGGAAAGTCGTACCTGGAATGCGGAAAGGACAAGGAAATCGCCACTTTCAACCTGTTTTACCGGAAGGCCCCGGAGAACAACAACTGGGCCGTCGTCAGCGGCACGGAAGAAGTCATCCAGATGGTCCAGAAACTGGGCACCGAGCCGGAGGAATTCTATGAGAAGTTCCTCCCCGGGGACGACTACAAGGAGTTCCGCAAGTATTTGAGCACGATGAAGTTCACCGGCGCGGTGTACTGCATGCGCGAGGGCGAGATCGCCTTCCCCACGCAGCCCATCGTCACCGTCGTCGCGCCCATGATCGAGGCCCAGGTCCTGGAGACCCCGATGCTGTGCATCCTGAACCACCAGATGGCCGTCGCGACCAAGGCCTCCCGCGTGTGCCGCGCCACGGACAAGCCGGTCTCGGAGTTCGGTTCCCGGCGGGCGCACGGCCCCTGGGCCGCCGTCTACGGCGGCAAGGCCGCGCAGATCGCCGGCTGCGCCTCCTCATCCAACATCCTCACCGGCGCGATGAACAACGTCCCCTCCACCGGCACGATGGCCCATAGCTTCGTGACCGCCTACGGCAGCACCGTCGAGGGCGAGCACCAGGCCTTCTGCGACTACATCCGCACGCACCGCGGGGAGAACATCATCCTCCTGATCGACACGTACGACACCCTCAAGTGCGGCGTCAAGAACGCCATCCGCGCCTTCCGCGAGAACGGCATCGACGACAGCTATCCCGGCGGCTACGGCGTCCGGCTGGACAGCGGCGACCTTGCGTACCTGTCGCAGGAAGTCCGCTCCATCCTGGACGAGCACGGCCTCCGCAAGTGCAAGATCTTCGCGACCAACAGCCTGGACGAGTACCTGATCACGGACCTCGAGCGCCAGGGCGCCTGCATCGACAGCTACGGCGTGGGCGACGCCATCGCCACCTCCAAGGCCGCCCCGTGCTTCGGCAACGTGTACAAGCTCGTGCAAATCGGCGACCAGCCCGTCCTGAAGCGCTCCGAGGACAAGATCAAGCTCATCAACC
>CAMVPS010000028.1:0-22919 GCA_947169405.1 uncultured Bacteroidales bacterium | reverse complement strand
TAGGACATGCCCGTCCGCTTCTTGAAGAAGTGGGAGAAAGCCGAGTCGGACATGTTCACCAGTTCGGCCACCTCGGACAGGCTCAGTTCCTTGTCCAGGTTCTTGTCGATGTGCTCGCACACCCTGGCGATCCGCCGGCTCTTGGAGCTGGCGCCCAGTTCCGGCTCGTACAGGTTGGTGACCAGCCTTTTCCGGTTGGCGTTGGCCATCAGGTTCAGGATGTTCAGGAAGGTGGTGACGGACTGGAAACCCTGCATGCGCGTCAGGGCGATGATCTGCTCCTTGATGGCCGTCTGGTCCGTCCCTTCGAAGCTGAGGCCGTGCACGGAGTCCTGGAGGAGTTGCCGGATGGGCGAGAAGATCCGTTTGGACACCATGGGGTAGTTGAGCATGTCCGCCGAGAACTGGATGGTGATCACGTGGTTGGTTTCCGCGTCCGACTTCCAGGCGTGTGGCAGGGACGGGCCGACCATCACGAGGTCCGACGTGCCGAACGCTTCCTCGGAATCCCCGACCACCCGGCTGCCGGTGCAATCCATCACCAGGTTGATTTCGTATTCCGGATGATAGTGGACCGGGTAGTCGAACTTGGCATTGGGGTGGTTGAGGATGATGAACAGGTCATCCTTGTTGATGGGAACGATTTCCTGGAGGAATTCACTCATGGCGGTTCGCTTTTTACAAAGATACGAAGAAATCGGTTTGTGATACCCTTGCGTCAAAAAAGTATACTTATTTGACCGATATATATAACCAACCGTGTCCTGCATCGCTTATCTTTGTAAACAGAAACGGTAACCACTTCTTGCCATGGGCCCAGTCTCAATCGGATGGATTGACATATCCATCGTCGTCCTGTATCTCGTATTCATCGTCTGGTGGGGACTCCGTCACGGAAAAAGTGGCGATGCGGGCTCCTATTTCCTGGCCGGCCGTTCCATGCCCTGGTGGGTGGTGGGGCTGTCGCTGTTCGCGGCCAGCATCTCTTCCACGACCCTCATCGGGCAGTGCGGGGATGCGTATGACACGGGCATCGCCGTGTTCAACTACAACTTGACCGGCGTCGTGGTCATGGTCCTTTTCGCCACGTTCCTGCTGCCCCTGTACATCAAATCCCGGATCTTCACCATCCCGGAGTTCCTGGAGAAACGTTTCGACAAGCGTTCCCGCTACTTTTTCTCCGCGATCTGCATCATCGGCGGCATCTTCCTGGATGCGGCGGGCGCGCTCTATGCCGCCGCCCTTATCATCAAACTCCTGTTCCCGCAGGCCGACCTGCAGCTCATCATCCTGATTTTCGCCCTGCTGGCCGCCTCCTATACCATTCCGGGCGGACTCTCGTCAGCCATCAATGCGGAACTGATCCAGGCCGTGATCCTGATCTTGGGATCCATCGTCCTCACGGTGGCCTGTTTCGCGCGTGGAGGCGGAGAGTATCTTTCCGGCCTGCTCGCTTCCGGCGACCTGTCCATGAAACTGATCCGCCCCCTGGACGATCCGGCGACGCCCTGGCTGGGCGTCCTGGTCGGCATGCCGGTATCGGGCATCTATTTTTGGGCGAACAACCAGACGCTCGTCCAGCGGGTCCTTTCGGCCAAGAGCATGGACGAGGGCCGGAAGGGCGTGATGCTGGCGGGTTTCCTGACGCTGCTGACCCTCGTGATCATCGTCTTCCCCGGCGTCATCGCCCGCCATTTGTTCCCGGGCGCCGAACGGCCCGACATGATCTATCCCACCCTCGTGCTCAAGCTGTTGCCGACGGGCTTGCTGGGCATCATGCTGTCGGCCCTGCTGGCCGCGCTCACGTCCACGCTCAGCGCCATCCTCAATTCGACGTCCACCCTGTTCACGATGGATTTCTACGCCCAGGCGCGTCCCGGGACGGATTCCCGGAAGCTCGTGCTCGTCGGCAAATTGGCGGCTGTCGCCGTGGTCGCCATCGCCGCCTTGTGGGCGCCCAATATCGGTCGGTTCGGCTCTCTCCTGAAATACTATCAGGAGATGCTTTCCTATATCGCGCCGCCCGTGGTGGCCGCCTTCCTGGTGGGGATGTTCTCCAAGCGGGCCAATGGGAACGGCGCTTTCATCGGCCTGCTCTCCGGGTTGGCGATGGCGGGGGTGCTGCTGCTGTGGCGGCACCGGATTTTCGGGGACCTGCATTTCCTGCTGATCATTCCCGTCCTGTTGCTCTTCAGCATGGCGGTGATCCTGCTCTCCAGCCTGGCCTTCCCCGCTCCCGCCGCGGAGCGCCTGGTTGATACTACCTTCTCCCTCAAGGACTTCCGAGAGGAAG
Organism: uncultured Bacteroidales bacterium; assembly: GCA_947169405.1. Taxonomy (GTDB): domain Bacteria; phylum Bacteroidota; class Bacteroidia; order Bacteroidales; family UBA932; genus Cryptobacteroides. Next base: position 20,626 of record CAMVPS010000028.1, on the reverse strand, counting down.
GAAAAATGTTGAAAAAGCTTCCGCTATATCGGAATTACCGTTTTTGGGGCGGCTGCCTGCTGGCTGCCTGCGCCGCCCTTCTCCTTCTATTCTGCTAGAGATGAAACTGCAAAAGTATTCTGGAAATCCCATTCTTTCCCCATGCCCCGACCATGCGTGGGAGAATCTGGTCACTTGCAACCCGGGGGTCGCCTACCGGGACGGAACCTTCTATATGCTGTATCGCGCGGCCGGTGACGACGAGGAACATGTCATCCGTTTCGGCCTGGCTGAAAGCCGGGACGGATTCCATTTCACCCGGATGTCCGACGCTCCGGTTTTCGGCCCCAGCGTGGACGGCCCGGACAGCGGCTGCGTGGAGGATCCCCGCATCGTCCGGTTCGGAGATGCTTATTATATTACCTATGCGTATCGGCCTTATGCGCCCGGCCGGTACTGGACTTTCCCGCACGACACGGTCCGCTATCCGGACGCCGATGCCTGTGCGCCGGGCGCCTGGTCCCGGAACCTGGGCAATTCGGGCCTGGCCATGACGCAGGATTTCAGGCACTTCCGCCGGTTGGGCCGGATCACCTCTCCCACCCTGGACGACCGGGATGTCATTCTCTTTCCGGAACAGGTCGGCGGTAAATATGTCCTGTTGCACAGACCTAAACAGTATGTCGGCCCTGCCTACGGGGTGGCGTATCCTGCCATCTGGATCAAGTTCTCGGAGGATCTGCTCGACTGGGAAGACAAGCCCAGCCGGCTGCTCCTGGCGGGCCGCCCCGGCACCTGGGAGGAAAAGGTCGGGGGCAGCACGCCGCCCATCCTGACGGACGTCGGCTGGCTGATGCTCTACCACGGCGTTGCCGACGGCGGCCGTTCCCGGTACAGTGTCGGGGCGGCGCTGCTGGACCGGGAGGATCCCACGCGGGTCCTGGCCCGGCTGCCGGAGCCCATCCTGGAGCCGGATCTTTCCTATGAGACGGACGGATGCTATGCCGGCTGCGTTTTTCCGACGGGCAATGTGGTGGTGGATGGAACCCTGTATGTCTATTATGGCGCGGCGGACAAATATGTCGGCGTCGCGACGTGTTCGCTTGACGAATTGCTGGATGCGCTCCTCGGTTTCAAAAAAGTATAACCATTGAGCAGAAAATGGGATTTATGATTGGAAAATATGGCGTTACTTTGCATCGAAGGATAACAGACCACATTTTTTACAGTTTTTCTGATAATCGGATGAATCGGATTTGGTTGGTTGTTTTGGTGATGCTCGCCTGCGGGTGCTCCGGGCAGGAGCGCCTGCGGGTCTGCGTTTCGGATGAGGTGGTCCAGTCATCCTATCTGGGAAACGGGGTGGAATGGGACCCTTACGACGAGGCCCCTTCTTGGGGAGCGGAAGTCTCCGACGCGGACTGGGAGACCCTCTTCACCCGGGTGGACTTCCTGCGGCCGGGTTTCATCCGCTGCATGGTAGGCGGACAGAACCTGTATTACGACCGGGGAACCTTTGACCGGGAACGCAATGCCGCTTCGCTGCTGAAACTGCTCTCCTTCTGCCAGGACCGGGGCATCGAAGTGATCTATGGCGAGTTCAATCCACCGGACCGGTCCCTGAAGGCGGACGACGCCTGGGTGAAGATGAGCGTGGACTATCTGGACTGGCTGGTCCGGGAGAAGGGTTTCGACTGCATCCGCCATTTCATCATCTTCAACGAACCGGACGGGGACTGGGCGACGCCGGAGGGCGATTACGGTTTCTGGAAATCCATGATGGAACGGTTCCATGCGGAGATGGCCCGGCATCCCGGCCTGCTGGAAAAAGTCACCCTGGCAGGCCCCGACGTCGTCATCGAATACCGCAACCCGGCTTCGGCCTATGATGCGCCCGGCTGGGTCGCGCAGACCGCGGCTGACCTGGACTCCCTGGTCGGCCTGTATGACATCCACGCCTATCCCGGACAGCATCAGGTCCGGAGCGGCGCTTTCGCCGACATGCTCGGGGACTTCCGTATCCCGGAAGGGAAGCGGCTGGTCCTGGGCGAAGCCGGCTACAAATACTGGCGGGAGGAAGATGCGGCGCTGCAGGCGGAGAACGACCGCCGCGCCGAGGCTTCCCCTTACACCTTGGGAACGGACAGCCAGATGCTGTGCGGCGACTTTTTCTATGGATTGGACCTCTCCGTCCTGGCCATGGACGTGATGAACGCCGGCGTGGCCGGCCTGGCCGTCTGGATGCTGGACGATGCGCTCCACGCCGGCGGCAGCAGCCCCCGGAACCTCAAGATCTGGGGATTCTGGAACATTCTGGGCGAGGAACTCTTCGGGGACAAGTCCCTGGAAGCGCCCAAGCCCTCTTTCTACAGCTGGGCGCTGATGAGCCGGTATTTCCCGCGGGGATGCGACATCCTGAAAGTCGACGCGCCCCCGGTGGAGGGCCTGCGGATGGCGGCCGCCTGCCTGGACGGGAGGCGGACTTTCGCCGTCGTGAACTTTTCCGAATCGGATCGGATCTTGGACGCGGCCATCCCGCTGTCCGGAGGCGTCCGTTATGAATATGTGGAGGGCGCCTGCCCGACCGACGCGGACGGCCTGCCCGTCCCCGTCGCGACGGGAATCGGCGGAAACCGGCACAAGCTGACGGTTCCCGCGCAGGGGCTTGTCCTCCTGACTGATATGCCATAAACAACTAGTATTACCGATATGAGTACTTTCGTCAACAGATTCGTTATCGGGGCTGTAACCCTGGTGGTGGCGCTTGCCTGCACCGAAGAGCCCCGCAACACGGAGCCGCTGGTCGATCCCTGGCTCCGCGAGCGTACGCCGGTCAACCTCCGCCTGGAGTCCCAGATCGGCGCCGCCGTCATTTCCGACGACTGGCGGAACGACGGGGTGGGCTCCGTCGTGGTGAACCTGATCACGGGCGGACTGGACATGTCCGCCGTGAAAGTCCAGGCCCTGGACTTCAAGTTCCCGGACAGCGAGTTCTGCCCCACGGCCAGCATCGGGCCCGGCAGCACGCTGGACCTCAGCTCCGGCTCGGCTTCTTTCGTGGTGACCGCCCACAACGGGGAAACCCGCACCTACACGGTCACTTACACGCAGTTCAAGGATCCGCTGGAGGGGACGTACACGTTCACGCCGGTCGGCGGCATCCTGGACGGCAGCGCTCCGCCCTGCGCCTTCATCATCGTGGGCGGCTGGGACGGCGCGGTCGTCCGCTCCACGGTCATGGACAAGTGGTGGCACTGGGGCGGCGGCTACATGCCCACCGACGAGGATGACAACACCTTGAGCTTCCGGCTGGAAGGGGCCGACCCCGAGACGGGCGCCACCTACGGCACCCTGGTGAACACCCCCGGCGATAACGGCCTGTATGCCAATTATATGTACGGCAATTCCATCGACGTCAACGACAAGTACCGGATCTTCCCGGCCGGCAAGAGCCGCTGGGGCAAGCTCGGTGTCGACAGCAAGGTCCTCTATATCTTCGACTATGCCGACGAGGGCTATACGACGCCGCTTTATGGAGTCGAACTCATCGAGGCGGGCAACCACGAGTACGCCGGTGTGAATTTCGACGTGCCGAACCTCGCTTTCGGCCGCTCTTTCCCGGGCCCCTTCGATGTCATCGACTACAACTGGCCGGACACCCGCTGGTTCACGGACAACGTCCGGAACACCTTCTGGCTGGTGAAGAAGGACGCCGACACGCCCATTCCCGACCACGCCGACTATCTTGCGGACTAAACGATGCGGACCGGAATGCATACGCTCCTGACCCTGCTCGCCCTGACGGGCGCGCTCGCTGCGTCGTGTGAAAAGCCCGCGTCGGTGGAGCCCGTTCCCACGGACACCCGTCACCTGAGCTTCGCCAAGGACCGGATCGACGTGGACTACGCGGAAACCGCGTTCTCCGTCCAGGTGGACGCGAACTTCGCCTACCGGGTGGACATCCAGGACGACTGGGTTGTTTCCGACCCGAACCGGACCTCCACCGCCGCGACCCAATACTTTATCGCGCGCAAGAACGAGGCGGCCTCGCCCCGGACGGCGACCCTCCGCTTCGTGGACCAGGCCGACCGCTACTACGCCAAGGAAGTCAAGGTGACCCAGGCGGCGAACCCGGTGGAGAAGGTGACCCTCACCATCGTGGACAAGAACGCGACGCCTGAGACCAAGGCGCTCTTCGCCAACCTGTGGGCCGTCGCGGAGAAAGGCTGGATGTTCGGCCATCACGACGACCTGTGGTACGGCCGTTACTGGTACAATGAGGCTGGCAACTCCGACACCAAGGCCGTCTGCGGCGACTATCCCGCCGTGTTCAGCGTCGATTTCGCCGAGCTTATGGACAACCGCCATGGCGATTCCTCCAACGCCATCCGGCGCCGGGTCATCCTGGAAGCCCGCGAAAGAGGAGAGGTCATCCTGGCCTGCATGCACCTGAACAACCCCAAGACGGGCGTTTCCGCCTGGCTTCAGTACGAGAATGACCAGGAGGCTGCCAAGAAGGCCGTGACCGAAATCCTGACGGACGGTTCGGCTACGCGGAAAACGTTCCTGGAGTACCTGGACCGCCTGGCCGACTTCGCCCTGAATCTGAAGGACGCCCGCGGGAACCTGGTTCCGGTGATTCTCCGTCCCTTCCACGAGCACACGCAGGGTTGGTCCTGGTGGGGCACGTCCTGCGCCAACGACTCCCAGTTCGTGGCGCTCTGGCAGTTCACCGTCAAGTATCTCCGCGATACCAAGGGGGTCCACAACTTCCTGTATGCGGTTTCCCCGCAGATGGACGAAGACTATCAGGGGAACACCAAGGGCCGGCTCCTGTTCCGCTGGCCCGGCGACGAGTGGGTGGACTTCATCGGAATGGACTGCTACCATGGCACCAACAACAAGGCGTTCGAATCCAATCTGAAGGCCCTGGAGGCCCTCTCCCAGGAGAAGCGCAAGCCCTGCGGCGTCACCGAGGACGGCAAGGAATCCTTCACGGAGGCCAATTTCTGGTCGCAGTTCCTGGTGGGACCGCTCGGCGCCAAGCGCATCTCGCTGGTGACGATGTGGCGGAACAAGTATGTCGGGAACAACGAATCCGACAAGCATTATTACAGCGTATATCCCGGCCATCCCTCCGAGGATGACTTCCGGAAGATGTACGCCGACCCGCGCAGCCTGTTCAGCCGGGACCTCCCCGACATGTACACCCTGCCCGAAGGCTATGAAATCAAATAAAACCCAACGATAATGACTAAGACACTGAAAACGATCCTCGCATGCGCTTTCGCCGCGCTGCTGGGAACCGCCGGCCCCGCGCTTTACGCGCAGGGGACGCGGACCGTCGGAGGTACGGTGCTGGATGAGCGAGGGGAACCCCTGTACGGGGCCTTCGTCATCCAGCAGGGCACTTCCAACGGCGTCTCCACCGGCTTGGACGGCAAGTATTCCCTCCGGGTGCCTGCCGGCGAAGTCGTCCTCGAGTTCCAGTTCATCGGGTATGCGACCCAGGCGCTGACCGTGGCCCCGGGCCAGTCCGTGCTGAACGTGACGCTCAATCCCGACACCAACCTGATGGACGAAGTCGTCGTGACGGCCTTCGCCACGCAGAAGAAGGTCAATGTGACGGGCGCCATCTCCTCCGTGAACGGAAGCGACATCCTGTCGGCGCCGGTCTCCAACATCTCCAACGCCCTTATCGGCAACACGCCGGGCGTGGCGGGCCTGCAGACTTCCGGTGAGCCGGGCCGCAACGCGGCGAACATCTACGTTCGCGGCGTCTCCACTTACGGTTCCTCCACGCCGCTCATCGTCATCGACGGCGTCGAGCAGTCCTCCGAGCAGGCGTTCGCGGAGTTCAACGCGATGGACCCGAACGAAATCCAGGGCATCAGCGTCCTCAAGGATGCGGCCTCCACGGCCGTGTACGGCGTCCGCGGCGCGAACGGCGTCATCATCGTGACGACCAAGCGCGGCGCCCAGGGCAAGCCGGTCATCAACTTCTCCGCCAACTACGGCCTCACCCAGGCCACCCAGCTGCAGGAGGGCGTGACGGCCTACGAATACGCGCTGTTCCGCAACGAGGCCATCCGCAACGAGCAGAAGGCCTATCCCGGCAACGAGGGCCTGTCCTCCTACATCTATGATGACTATGACCTGTGGAAGTTCAAGAACAACCGCGACTTCACCCCGCAGGAAGTGGATGCGATGACGAACCTCACCCCCTCCCAGAAGGAGCAGCTCAAGAACACCCCGGCCCTCTACTATGCCGACCACAACCTGTACAAGGAGCAGTTCAACAAGGTCGCTCCGCAGTACCAGGCGAACCTGAACGTCTCCGGCGGTACCGAGCGGGTCAAGTACTTCGTCTCCTTCGGTTACTTCCGGCAGGAGGGTATCACCAACTCCGTCCAGTACTACGGAGCCGACACCCGCTCCCTGTTCAACCGGTACAACTTCCGTTCGAACTTCGACATCAAGATCACGGACCGGACCACCCTCACGGTCAATTCCGCCGGCCAGTTCGGCGAGACCACGGGCCCCGGCAACGGCGCGGACGCTTATGACCTGTCCGGCCGTTACAAGATCATCATGCAGTACATCTACGACTGCAACCCGTTCATCAGCCCGGGCATCGTGGACGGCCACCTGATCAGCGGCTTCGCCGGCATCGCCGGCTCCGCCCAGAACCCCCTGGCCACGAAGACCAACAGCAACATCGGCTTCCAGAACGCCGTGTACAACCTCCTGATGAGCGGCACGGCCACCGTCTACAACAGCCTCCTGGACAACACCCTGAAGCTGAACCACAAGATGGACTACCTCCTGAAGAACCTCTCCTCGCACGTGACGGTCTCCTATCAGGACAACTACAACCGCTATGTGCGGTACACCCCGTCCCTCCCGGCCTACAGCATCCAGCGCAACGCGGAGAACCCGCTCGTGTACGATTTCTTCGGCGGTTCGATGGGCGGCGGCTCCTTCAACTCCTACGGCTATTCCAACTGGAACAAGTTCTATGTGGACGCCGGCTTCGACTGGAACGGCTCCTTCGGGGACCACAACGTGTCGGCCCTCCTCCTGGGCAAGGCTTCCAAGTACACGATGCCGTCCGACTCCTACCACGTGCCTTCCGGCATCATGGGTTTCGTCGGCCGTCTCACCTACAACTACGCCGACCGCTACATGGCCGAGGTGAACGTGGGTTACAACGGCACTGAGCAGTTTGCGGAAGGCCATCGGTTCGGCCTCTTCCCGGCCGTGTCCGTGGGTTGGGTCCCGACCCTGGAGCCCTGGTATCCCAAGAACGACTTCCTCAGCTTCCTGAAGCTCCGCGCCTCCTACGGCGAGGTCGGTAACGACCAGCTGGGCGCCAACCGCCGGTTCTACTACCTGCCCAACACCTGGAACCTCAACCAGGGCGGCTACTGGCTCGGCAACGGCGACGGCTCCGCGCCGAACACCTACTTCGAAGGCGCCACCGAGGGCAGCCTGGGCAATCCGGACATCACCTGGGAGCGCGCCCGCAAGTTCGACGCCGGTGTGGAGTCCAAGTTCTTCCGCAACCGGCTCTCCATCGACTATGACTGGTTCTACGAGAAGCGCAACAACATCCTCACCACCCTGGGCATCATCCCGGCCATCTACGGCGTGAGCCAGAGCGAGGTCCCGCCGGCCAACGTGGGCGTCACGATGAACAAGGGTTACGAGGTGGTCGTGAACTGGACGGACAAGATTGGGGAACTGATCTACACCCTGGGCGCCGACCTGAGCTACTCCCGGAACAAGATCATCTACATGGCCGAGGCCAACAACCCGTACGAGTGGATGAACAAGACCGGCCACATGATCGGCCAGCGCTTCGGTCTCCAGAGTGACGGCCTGTTCAACACGCAGGCCGAGCTGGACGCTCGTCCCGAGAATACCTACACCGGCGACAAGGCCACCCTGGGCGATGTCCGGTACAAGGACCTGGACGGTGACGGCAAGATCAACCAGAACGACGTGGGCCCCATCGGTTTCCCGCGGTACGCGATGTACCACTATAACTTCAAGATCCAGCTGGGCTACAAGGGCTTCGACCTGAAACTGCTCTTCACGGGCAGCAAGGACGGCTCCTACTACCTGCCCAGCGGCTACACCATCCCGTTCTACAAGAACGCGGGCAACGCCTGGAAGTGGCAGTATGACGGCCGCTGGACCGAGGCGAAGTACCTCGCGGGCGAGGAGATCACCTATCCCCGCGCGGTCTACTCCGGCGACACCTCCCACAACAACTTCCTGACCAGCGACTACTGGATGGTCTCCTCCGACCACTTCAAGCTCAAGAACGTGGAGCTCGGCTACACGTTCGACCTGGGCAAGGGCGGCCGTGACGTCATCCTGCAGGGTGTGCGCGTGTATGTCAATGCGAACAACATCTACACCTTCCCGAACAAGCTGAGCCGTTACGGCATCGACCCCGAGACCACGGACGGCAGCACCTATGTCTATCCGCTCACCCGGATCATCATGGCCGGTATCAGCTTCCGTTTCTAAACCTTGCGCGATATGAAAAAGATTGTCAACATACTCTTGACGACGGCGCTTCTCGCCGTCACCTCGTGCAGCCTGTTCCTTGAGAAGCCGGACACCACGGGTACCGTGGACCAGGAGGCGGTGTTCTCCACGACGAAGAACGCCCGCGCCGCCCTGATGTCCTGCTACCGCAATGTCCTCCGCCACGGCTGGCCGGGCGGCATGGGCATCGGCCACTCCACCTACGGCGCCATCTCCGGCGAGGTGGGCCGCGGCTACAACTGGCACGGCAGCTACCACATCACCCAGCAGGGTCTGACCGTGAACGGCACGGACGGCTCCGACGCGGGCGCCGAGAACTACGGCAACAACTGGCGCTTCATCCGCCAGTGCTATATCCTGATCGAGAACGTGGACAACGTCGCGGACATGTCCGAGGCCGACAAGGCGGTGTTCAAGGCCGAAGCGACGGCCCTCATCGCCTACCGCTATATGGGCATGTTCTACCGCTACGGCGGCGTGCCCATCGTGGAGAAGTCTTTCGCGTCCACCGACGACCTGAGCGCTCCGCGCGCCTCGCTGACGGAAATGGTCGCATTCATCACCCGTCTGTGCGACGAGGCGGCGGCCGTCCTGCCGGCGAAGTGGGATGCCGCGAACACCGGCCGCATGACCAAGGGCGCCGTCCTCGCCATCAAGGCCCGGACGCTGCAGTTCGCCGCCCGTCCGCTGTTCAACAGCGCGACGCCTTACCTGGACAACGGCGAGCATAACGACGTCATCTGCTTCGGCAACGTGGACAAGGAGCGCTGGAAGGCGGCCATCGACGCCAACGAGGCCGTCCTCAGCTGGGCCGCCGCGAACGGCGTGGCCCTCCTGAACTCCGGCGGCGCCGGCGTGGGCCAGCCCAATCCGAACGCCTTCGACGACTACGGCAAGGCCACCTCGGTTCCCGCCAATGCGGAGCTGATCCTCGCCTACAAGTTCGACGACACCGGCGGCTGGGATCCGCTCGTGAACTTCATCAACTGCTCCCGCTACCAGGGCAACAACCGCTACGACACCGACTGCAGCGGCGTCCTGACGAATCATCTGGAGAAGTACTGGGCGGCCGACGGCTCCGAGATCTCCTGGCCGAAGGTCGGGGACGCGATGCCCCGGGCCGGTTCCGACTGGGTGGCCAATGTCGCCAAGATCGAGCCGCGTGCCAAGGCCGACATCAAGTTCGGCGGCCACGACTCGGCGAACAACCCCGGCGACTACAACTGGCAGAACGCCGGCTGGAACCGCGGCGGCTATGCGGCCGACAAGGGCAAGGGCGACGTGTTCCCCAACGCCATCGACAGCGACAAGGGCTGCGGCGAGCGCACCAAGTTCTTCTACCACGCGGGCGGCCGTCTCTGGTTCGAACCGCCGCTCTTCCGCCTGGCCGAGACCTACCTCTACCTGGCGGAGGCCTACAACGAGTACGGCAACAGCGCCAAGGCCCTGGAGAACCTGAACAAGGTCCACAACCGCGCCGGCCTCCCGGCCATCACCGAGACCGACCAGGCCAAGCTCCGCGCCCTCATCCAGCGCGAGTTCGCCGTGGAGTTTTTCCAGGAGAACCACCGCTACTACGACGCGAAGCACTGGAAGCTCGCCGACATCGCAGACGGCGTCTGCGGCGGCGCGATGCGCATGCTCCAGTTCAACATCAAGAACGACGACAGTGTGGTCTGGCCGTACGCGGCGAGCAATGTCGAGACTTACTGGGATGCCGTCGCCTACAACTCCTACTGGAGCGACGCGATGTACCTGGAACCGTTCCCGCAGACCGAAATCAACAAGGGAACCATCACGCAGAACCCCGGTTATTGATTTAAAGGACGATTGCTATGAAACGTAAGATTGCAAGATATTCCGCGCTCCTTTGCGCCTTCCTCGCGGCCGTGACCCTCTCGGCCCAGGAGTATGGCACGGGCGCCATTTCCACCGCTTCCGGCGACCGGCTTTACAAGACCGAGGACGCCAACCTGTCGAACACCTTCGCCGGAGCCTTCTCCGGAATGGCCGTGATGCAGGGGAGCGGCGAGCTGGGCAACAACATGGCCAAGTGGCTGGTCCGCGGCATGGGAACCTACGGTGTAGGCTCCTGGTCCACCGCCAAGATCTTCGTGGACGGTTTCGAGGTGAACAAGGAGTACATGTCCGCCATCACCCCGGCCGAAATCGAGAAGGTGGAGGTCCTCAAGGACGCCGCCGCCCTCGCGCTCTACGGCGAGCGGGGCGCCAACGGGGTCATCCGGATCACGACCCGGCGCGGCCGGGAAGGCCGTCCGACCGTGACCGCCCGCGTGCGGTCCGGCCTCCAGACGCCCACTTTCCTGAACAAGCCGCTCGGCTCCTACGAATTCGCCTCCCTGTACAACCAGGCCGTGTCCAACGACAACGGTATGGTGTGGACGCCCGCCTATACGCCGGAGCAGTTGAATGCGTACAAGGACGGCACCGGTGTGAATGTCGACTGGTACGACACGGCGCTCCAGCGCTTCGGGATGTTCCGGGACGCCGACCTCATCCTGAACGGCGGATCCAAGGACGCCCGCTACAACGTCAATCTGGATTACCTGGGCAGTGAAGGCATCCTGGGCACTCGGAACACCGACCAGACGAAGAACCTGGGATACAACCGGTTCAACGTCCGCGCGAACCTGGACTTCAACGTCCTGAAGATCTTCGAGGTCCGCTTCGACATGGGCGGCCGCATCGAGATGCTGCACCGCCCGAACTACGCGGTCTCCAGCCTGTTCGGCAACCTCCGGAAGTATCCGTCCAACGTCTACGACATCTTCGACGACGCGATGAAGGAGCACCTCAGCGGTACGGCCGTGTTCCCGAACAACCCGTACGGTTCCGTCCACGAGCTGGGCTGGTATTCCTACAAGGGCCGCAGCCTGCAGACGAACCTCGCCATCCGGGAGCGCCTGGACATGATCGCCAAGGGCCTGTACCTGGAGGAGGCGGTGTCGCTCTACAGCTACACCCTCAGCACCTACTCCAAGACGAAGGACTACGCCCGCTGGCATAACGGCGTCAACACCACCACCAACCAGACCACGACCATCACCGCGAGCGGCTACGGCTCCGGCGGCATGCAGGACTGGAAGCAGGGCCGGGTGACGCTGGGCTACGACAAGGAAACCGGGCCGCACTACTTCAACGCGGCCGTGAACGGCTACGTGTCGGCCTACAAGGGCGACGGCTACTTCTCCTACAAGTACAATACGCTGAATCTCAACGGCTACCTGAAGTACGACTACGACCACCGGTACATCCTGGAGGCGGCGTTCTCCGAGTTCGGAAACGACGCTTTCGCGCCGGGCCACCGCTGGGCCTTCTATCCGACGGGTTCCGCCGCGTGGGTGATTTCCAACGAGGAATTCCTGAAGGGAACCGCCGTGAGCCTCTTGAAGCTCCGCGCTTCCGCGGGCCTCTCCGGATTCTCGGATTCCAGCGCGACATCGGTTCTCGCCGATTATTCCTCCAACGGCCGCTACCTGTTCAAGGACTACTACACCTACAGCTACATCGGTTCGTTCTATACCGGCGCTTCCAGCCCGTCCTGGCAGAGCACGCTCGTGCCGATGTTCGTCCCGAACGAGAACGCCCACGCCGAGAAGAGCCTGAAGTTCAACGTGGGCCTGGACGCCCGCATCGGCGGCTTCTCGCTCACCGCGGACGCCTTCCTGGACAAGCGCTCCGACATCCTCACCCTGGACAACTCCCTGATGGGCTACTACGGCAAGCAGTACAGCTTCTCCAACATCGGGAAGATGACCAACAAGGGCTTCGAGGTGGACCTCGCCTATGAAGGCGGATGCGGGAACTTCGGATACCGGATCAACGGTTCCGTCGCCTATGCCCACAATACCGTGGACTACATGGCGGAGGTCGCGACGGCCAACGCCTTCAGCGCCGCGACGGGCCGTCCCTACGGCACGTACATCGGCCTGGTGGCCGACGGTTTCTACGGCGTCGACGATTTCGACGACGCCGGGAACCTCCGCGCCGGCCTGCCGCTGCCGGCCTTCGGCGCCGTGCAGCCCGGTGACGTGAAGTACCTCGACCTGGACAAGAACGGAGCCGTGGACCAGAACGACGTCACCAAGATCGGCCGCAGCTGGGTGCCCGAGTGGAGCTTCGCCTTCGGCGGACGCCTCGCCTGGAAGCACTTCGACCTCGAATGCCTGTTCCAGGGCCTCGCCGGCGTGAGCGCGAACCTCCTGGACAACTGGGACCAGACGGTCGCCTTCGTGGACAACGGCAACGCCTACGCCATCGCCAAGGGCGCTTGGGCCTACTATCCTACGGAGGGCATCGACAACCGCGCGAACGCTACCTACCCGCGCCTGACCACCCAGGGCAACTCCAACAACTACCGGACGAGTTCCCTGTGGATCAAGGACGCCTCCTTCCTGAAACTGCGGAACCTGGAGCTGGGCTACACCTTCCAGTCCAAGGATGCGGACAACGACCGCGTCAAGGCGCTCCGCTGCTTCGTGAACGGCCAGAACCTGTTCACCTTCAGCCCGCTCCTCAAGGAATGGGGCCGCGACCCGGAGAACCTCTCCGGCGGCTATCCTACCCTGAAATCGGTGAATGCCGGTATTTCCATCACCTTCTAAAGCGCACCTGAGATGAAAACAAGATACATTTTCCTGACCATCCTGGCGGCAACCCTCACCGTTTCCTGCGACAAGTTCCTGGACACCAGCCTGGACCTGAACGCCAGCGGCGAGACCGTGGAGACCAACCGCGGAACCATCTGGAGCTTCGCGAACGCGTTCTATTCCCCGATCATCTACGGGTACTCGGTCATCGACGGCAACCTGTTCGCCGCCGCCTCCGACGAGGCGCAGCAGACGGCCGCGTCCTCCAACGCCCTGTATTTCAACAAGGGGATGCTCAACGAGAGCCTGAACCCGCTGTGGACCTACTACAACAATTGCTACGAGGGCATCCGGGCGGCCAATTTCTTCCTGGACTATGTGGCGGACGGCAAGGGTATTGCCCTGCTGGAGAAGAACCGGAACCTCATCACCGACGCGGCGAGCTACGCCCGTGACGTCCGTTCCCTGAACTTCTACATCGCCGAGGCCCACGTGGCCCGCGCCTACTACTATGCCGAGCTGATCAAGATGTACGGCGGTGTTCCGATCGTGGAGAAGACCCAGCAGCAGAGTGGCGGCGCCTTCGTGGAGCGTTCCTCCTACGAGGCCTGCGTCGAGTACATCGTCAGCGAGATCGACAACTGGAAGGACCAGCTCGCCCTGAACTGGAACGACGACAACACCCGCGAGGGCCGCTTCACCCTGGGCGCCGCCCTGGCCATCAAGGCCCGCGTCCTGCTGTATGCCGCCTCCCCGCTGCACAATCCCGCCGGGGACCGCGCCAAGTGGGTCCGCGCCGCCGAGGCCGCGAAGGACATCCTCGTGAATACGGACCTCGGCTACACGCTGGCCGGCGATTATGGCAGCTACTTCCAGGGAAGCAACTCGCTTTCCAGCAAGGAGACCATCTATGTGGTGCGCCGCGCCGCGAACAACACGATGGAAGCAAACAACTACCCGATCGCCACTTCCGGCGGCAAGAGCGGCGTGTGCCCGACTGAGAACCTGGTTTCCGCGTACGAGTACATCGGCACGCCCGACCCGGAGAATCCCTATGCGAACCGCGATCCGCGCCTCGCCGCGTCCATCGTTACGAACGGGAGCACCTGGAACGGCCGCGTGATCGCCCAGGCCGCCGGCGAGACCGACGACCAGGCCCGCGCCAACGCCAGCCGGACCGGCTACTACCTGAAGAAGTTCCTCACCGACGGGCTGAACCTCACCCAGGGCCAGACCGCCCAGCACAACTGGGTCGCCTACCGCTTTGCGGAGGTCCTCCTGAACTACGCCGAGGCCGTGAACGAGGCCTGGGGCCCTTCCATGGTGCCCGCCGGCTACCCGATCAGCGCCGCCCAGGCCCTGCAGGCGGTCCGTAACCGTGCCAGCGTGAGCCTCCCGGACGTGGACGCCGCGACCGTCGATTCCTTCCGGGCCGCCGTCAAACACGAGCGCCAGGTGGAACTCGCCTTCGAGGATCACCGCTACTGGGATCTCCTCCGCTGGAAGGACGCGATGACCGTGCTGAACAGCCCGGTGCAGGGCGTGAAGATTTCCCGCTCCGGCAGCGCCTACACCTACAAGGTGGTGGACGTGGCGGACCGCACCTTCGGCGCGCGCAACTATTACCTCCCGCTGATGCATTCCGAGATTGTGAACGCCGGCGGCACCCTGCAGCAGAATCCCGGCTATTGATATGAAACGCTTGCTGTCCTTCATCCTGGCGGTGACCACCGCCGCGGCCGCCGGAGCCCAGGTGCTCTCGGTGGAGGGTCCCCGGACCCGGGTCCCGCAGTATGGGCGGGCCGACTTCAGCATCGTCCTGCAAGGTACGTGGAGCAATCCGTACTTGCAGGAGGAGGTGACCCTGGACATGGTCCTGACGGCTCCCTCCGGTAAGACGCTCACCCTCCCGTGCTTCTTCGTGGAGGGGAAGAGCGGCGCGGAGAGCCGCTGGGCGGCCCGTTTCACGCCGCAGGAGCAAGGGCGGTACAGCTACGTATTCCGCTATGCCGAGCACGGCCGCCCCGTCTCGGAGTCCCCGCAGGGGGGCTTCGAGGCCGGGAAGCCGGCCGGCCACGGCATCCTGCACGCGCGGGACTACTGGACCCTCGCGTTCGACGACGGCACCCCGTTCCGGGGCGTTGCGGAGAACATCTGCTGGGAGTCCCGGGACAGCGATGACAGCAAGTTCTTCAGCGAGCTCCACGAGCAGGCGGACCGGTATAACTACGACGTGATGCTGCCGCAGTTCGCGGGTGCAGGCGGCAATTTCTGCCGCCTGTGGATGTGCTCCTGGAACTTCCCGATCGACCGGCACGACCGGTTCAACAACCGCCGCTACCAGCCTTCGGACGAGTATTTCAATCCCAGCGCCGTGGCCCGCCTGGACCATACGGTCGAGTTGGGGGAGAAACTGGGCGTGTACTTCATGCTGTGCATGGGCCCCGGCGACGCCCGGACGGACCATTCCTTCTTCGTCTCGCCCGAGGCGAAGGCGCGGCACCGCAACTACCTCCGCTACATCGTGGCCCGCTGGGGCTACAGCCCGGCCATCGGCATGTGGGAGTTCTTCAACGAGATCGACAACATCCAGTTCCGCGACCAGCGGAATCCGATTCCGGCGGCGGATATCGTCGCCTGGCACGCGGAGATGGCTTCCTATCTGAAGTCCATCGACCCGTTCGGCCATCTCGTGACGACCTCCATTTCGCACCGCGACCTGGAAGGACTGAACGATGTGAAGGACATGGACATCAACCAGAAGCACATCTACCGCGCCACCTCCTCCATGCCGGAGACCATCATCCGGTACGAGAAGGCGCACGGGAAGCCCTATGTGATCGGCGAGTTCAGCTATGAGTGGGACTGGTCCAAGAACTTCGACGATTTCGGCGAGGATATGGACCTGGACTTCAAGCGCGGCCTCTGGTACGGCCTCTTCTCGCCGACGCCGATCACCCCGATGAGCTGGTGGTGGGAGTATTTCGAGAACCGCGGGATGGTCCCGTATTTCCGGAACGTTCGGTATGTCAATGACCGGATGCTCAAGGAAGGAAAGGGCGCTTTTGAAGTGGTTCCCGTGAAGGCCGGAGGTGCCGACGCTTATGCCGTCCGTTGCGGCAAGAAGGTGTATGTCTATGCCTACAATGGCACCGACAAGCCTGTGACCGAGGTCTCCGTGCCCATGGAAGGCCGCCGCAAGGTCGTTCCTTTCGACTTTGGAAAGGCCGTTTTCCGGGGCGGAAAGAAGGTCAGGGCCCGTGACGGCCAACTGGTTATTTCAACGAATCTGGCCCCCCGTAGCGAAATCCTGTTTGAAATCAAATAGCAAAGAATGAGAAAACTCATCCTCATATCCCTCGGCCTTCTCGCCGCGCTGACCGCCTTCGGCCAGCGGACGCTGCGCCAGTGGCTGACGACGGCGGACGGGGCTTCCCTGTACGCCCCGGGCGCCGACGCCGTCTTCTCGGACGCGCGTGGAGACCGTTCCGTCCCCATCATCGTGGACGAGCGCCAGTCCTATCAGGAGATGCTGGGCTTCGGCTTCTCCCTGACCGGCGGCAGCGCGGAACTCCTGATGAAGATGGACGCCTCCGCCCGCACCCGGATCCTGACCGAGCTCTTCGGCCAGGACCCCGGCCAGCTGGACATCAGCGTCGTGCGGCTCACCGTGGGCGCCTCCGACATGAACAGCTTCGTCTTCTCCTACGACGACATGCCGGAAGGGAAGACCGACTGGGACCTGAAGCATTTCTCCCTGGCCCAGGACCTGAAGGACGTCGTCCCCGTGATGCAGGAGATCCTGTCCATCCACCCCGATATCTGGGTGATGGCCTCGCCCTGGTCGGCGCCCGCCTGGATGAAGGAGGAGTATGACGTCCGCGGTCCCAAGCTCCGCCGCGACTGCTACGACGTGTACGCCCGCTATCTGGCGAAGTACATCGTGGAGATGGGCAAGAAAGACATCCACATCGACGCCCTGACCATCCAGAACGAGCCTCTGAATTCCCGCAACACGCCGTCGATGCCCTGGAGTCCAGAGGACCAGAAGGTCTTCATCCGGGACTACCTGGGCCCGCAGTTCGACAGGCAGGGAATCGTGACGGACATCCTCCTGTTCGACCACAACTGCGACCGGCCGGATTATCCGCTCGCCATCCTCGAGGATCCGAAAGCGGCCTCCTACGCGGCCGGCAGCGCCTTCCATCACTATATGGGCGACCTGTCGGCGATGACGCAGATGCACGATTTCCGGCCCGACAAGGACATCTATTTCACCGAGCAGATGGTCGTGGACCGCAGCGGCGGTCCTGTGACCCGCCAGATCGCGCCCTCCGCCAAGCGGATGCTGGTGGACATCCCGCGCAACTGGAGCCGGGACGTCATCCTGTGGAACCTCGCCGCCGACCCGGAGGCGAATCCCCACACCGGGAACGGCGGCTGCCCGTTCTGCTTCGGCGCCATCACCTTGGACGGCAGCACCGTCACACGCAACCTGGCCTATTACGTGGTGGCCCACGCGTCCGCGGCCGTACCCGCCGGATCCCTGCGGATCCATTCCACGGCCCCGGACGATCCCGCCGGCTTCCTCTTCGAGGACGAGCAGGCGCCGGGCGTGATGCGCTTCATGCGCTACGACAAGGCCGGCGTGCTTCCGAACGTCGCTTACCGCACGCCGGACGGCCGTGTCGTCCTCATCGTGACCAATACTTCATCCTCCGCCCAGCGGGTGAAGATCCAATACCATGGGCAATTCGCCGACGTTTCGCTCCCTGCGGGCGCGGTCGGCACTTATATGTGGACCTTATGAGAAAGATGTTGACTGCCATCGCCCTTTTCGTGGCCGTGGCCCTGCAGGCGCAGACTTTCTCCACCTCCGGGTGGTGGAAGCCCGCCGAGCCGCCTTTCTCGCCGGTGGTCGGTGCGGACGGAATGATCACGTTCCGCCTCAAGGCCCCGAAGGCCCGGGTGGTCAAGCTGGCCTTCGGCGAGGGAAAGATCCTCGTCCAGGAGATGAAACAGCGCCCCGACGGCGTCTGGGAGACCACCATCGGCCCGGTCGCCCCGGGCGAGTATGAATACAAGTTCGAGGTGGACGGCCTGAAGGTGCTCGACTACGGGAATCCTTCCGTCAAAGCCGGCACCGAGATTTACTGCAATACCGTGGATGTTCCCGGTGACCGCATCGACACGCGGGACCTGACCGGCAGCGAGGTGGACGTCATCAGCTACCGGAGTTCCGTCCTGGGAACCTACCGGCGCGTGTGCGTCTATGTTCCCGCCGTCTATTTCGAGCAGCCGAAACGCAAGTTCCCGGTGCTGTACCTGCGGCACGGCGGCGGCGACCACGAGCGGAGCTGGTGGGAGAGCGCCCATGCCGACGCGATCCTGGACCACGCCCTGGCGGCCGGCGCCGAACCGATGCTGGTCGTGATGACGAACGGCCTCACGGACGGCTCCTGGGCCGGCGGCAGCACGCCGGAAGGGATGGCCCTGCTGGAGCAGGAGCTGCTCAGCGATGTCATCCCGCTGGTGGAAAAACGCTACCGGGTGCGCAAGGACCGGCTGTCCCGCGCCATCGCGGGTTTGTCGATGGGCGGCGGCCAGGCCTTCGTGATGGGCCTGCGCAACCTGGACAAGTTCGCCTGGGTCGGAGAATTCAGCGCCGGCCTGCTCAGTGACACGGACCTGGACCTCGGGCCGTATGGCGTGCCGATGGACGCTTCCGCCATCAACGGCGCCCTCCGCCTCCTCTGGGTTTCCTGCGGAACGGAGGACGAGCGCTGGGAGGGCCATCAGGCCTTTTCCGCGAAACTGGATTCGCTGGGCATCCAGCACGTCTTCGATTCCGCCCCTTACGCCCACCAGTGGCAGTTCTGGCGGGAACAACTCTACGCCTTCGCCTCTCGTATTTTCAAGAAATAAAGATTAAACTTACACGATATGAAAAAAGCATTGATTCTTCTGGTTCCCGCGCTGGCGCTCCTGGCGTCCTGCGGCGATGCAATCGAGATTCCCGATGTTTCCGGGTCCGGCAACGTCCCGGTGGTCGATCCGGATGTTCCGCTTTCCGGCGATGTCGTCTTCACGGCCACCATCGAGGACCTTCCGGACGGCTCCCAGGCCGTCTGGGCGCAGGGAGAGTCCATTCTCCTTTCTGACGGAGCCTCCGTCCAGACCCTGACCAACCGGGCCGCCGCCGGCCAGGTGGCCGAGTTCCCGGGCAAGGTGACGGAAGGCAAGACCGCTTTCGTCGCCGTGTATCCCGCGGCGGACGGCGTGTCCATCGACGGGACGACCGTCTCCTTCGAGATTCCGACCGCCCAGACCGCGGCCGGCCCCGCCTACAAGGTGGCCAAGGCTTCCGGCACCCAGCTTTATTTCCGCAGCCTGGTCTCCGTGGTCAATTTCTCCGTCGGGTACGAAGGCGTGACCAAGGTCCGTTTCCAGACCACCGGTGGCAACATCGCCGGCACCGTGACGGCGGATTATGCGGGGGAAACCCCGATCGTCTCCGCCACGGAGGACTTCGTGGAGGTGAGCGGCGAATTCCAGCCCGGTCAGACCTACTCGTTCTCCGCGCTCCCCGGCTCTTATGAGGGCATCACCATTGTCGCCTATTCCGGCGAGAAGGCGACGGCCCACGTCAGCGTCGGGGAGGTGGATCTGCAGAAGGGCCTCTCCGTGGACCTGTCCGCCCTGCAGCAGGACATCCCGACCTACCGCATCACCAACATGTGGGTGGCCGGCGGCACGGGTCCCGAGTATGGTGGCGCCGGAGTCATCGACATCCTCACCAAATCCAACTACTGGAACACCGAGGACGGCCGTGGCATCACGGCGCTCAAGGACAACTACTACCAGCTCCGTCCGGACGGCACGTTCGTGAACTACGCCGGCGAGGATGGCCGCAACTGGTGGTTCGTCTATTCCGGCAGCGTGAATCCCGCGAACGGGAAGGACCTCGACCTCCGGAAGTTCTACGATGTCCTGCCGCTCTCCGACGGCCGGTATGCCCTCGACGGGAACACCGTGACCTTCACGAAGGCCGATGGCAGCACCACGCAGGCCTTGTTCGTGGGCCCGGGCACCTATGAGGTTCCGGGTACGGGCGGCAAGTCCGTGACCATCACGCGGCAGGCCCTGGCCTTCACCATCACGGGCGGCAAGGACGACTGGACCAACATCTACAAGGACTACGACAAGATCGCGGCCCGTCCGCGCGCCCTGTTCATTGAGATGGAAGCGATGCCGGACGGCTTCATCGTTCCCGAGGCTTCCCGCACCACGGACGCCGACTTCGAGTATGTGGAACCGGGCAGCACCTTCGACTGGGCCAGCCTGCCGGGAAGCTGGAATGTCTTCGGCGGCAATGCGTCTCCGTTCGGTATCTGGGTGCTCGGCGGTTCCGGCGACGACCCGGCCTTCGTGAGCCCGATCGACAAGAGCTGGGACTGGGACGACACCATCTGGAAGGA
>CAMVPS010000027.1:0-23702 GCA_947169405.1 uncultured Bacteroidales bacterium | reverse complement strand
CCTTCATCGACAGCGAGTTCACCGTGAACCGCTACCTGGACCAGGACGTCCCCGTGCTCGCGGAAGGCGCGCAGGGTTCGATGCTGGACATCGACTTCGGCACCTATCCCTTCGTCACCTCCTCCAACACGATGACGGCGGGCGTCTGCACCGGCCTCGGCGTGGCCCCCAGCCGCGTGGGCAAGGTGATGGGCATCTTCAAGGCCTACTGCACCCGCGTGGGCAGCGGCCCGTTCCCGACGGAACTGTTCGACGCCACCGGCGAGCGCCTGCGCAGCATCGGCCGCGAGTACGGCGCCACGACCGGCCGTCCGCGTCGCTGCGGCTGGCTGGACCTCGTCGCCCTGAAATACGCCGTGATGGTGAACGGGGTCAACGAGCTGATCATGATGAAGGCCGACGTGATGAACGGCTTCGACACGGTCCGCGTCGCCACCGCCTACAAGATCGACGGGAAAATCACGCAGGACTTCCCCTTCGAGTGCCCCGACGAAGTCGAACCCGTGTACACGGACTTCCCTGGCTGGAAGGAGGACCTCACGAAGGTCCGCCGCTTCGAGGATTTCCCGGAAACGTTCAAGAACTACATCGCATTCATCGAGAAGGAGACGGGCTGCCCCGTGAAAATCATCTCCGTCGGTCCCGACCGCTCCGAAATCGTCATCCGCTAACGTCCCATGGACCGCAAAATCGTCATCATCCCGACCTACAACGAGAAGGAGAACATCGAAGCCATCACGCGGAAGGTGTTCTCCCTTCCCGGTGAATTCCATATCCTCGTCATCGACGACGGCTCCCCCGACGGGACGGCCGGCATCGTCAAAGGGCTCCAGGCGGAGTTCCCCGAGCGGCTGCACCTGCTCGAACGCAGCGGGAAGCAGGGGCTCGGAACGGCCTACCTGACCGGCTTCAAGTGGTCGCTGGAGCACGGGTATGACTATGTCTTCGAGATGGACGCCGATTTCTCGCACAATCCGGACGACCTCCTCCGCCTCCACGCCGCCTGCACCGAACAAGGGGCGGACCTCGCCGTCGGTTCCCGCTACTGCCACGGCGTGAGCGTCGTGGACTGGCCGATGAGCCGGATCATCATGTCCTACTACGCCTCGGCCTATGTCCGCGGCATCCTGCGGATGCACGTGTTCGACACGACGGCCGGCTTCGTGTGCTACTCGAGGAAGGTCCTGGAGACCATCGACCTGGACGCCGTCCAGATGAAAGGCTACGGCTTCCAAATCGAGATGAAGTACACGGCCTACCGCCTGGGATTCAAGATCGTCGAGGTGCCGATCATCTTCACGAACCGCCAGCTGGGCACCTCCAAGATGTCCAGCGGCATCTTCGGGGAAGCCTTCTGGGGCGTGATCAAGCTCCGGTTCCGGAAAATCAAGGGCAAGCAATAAAAAAAGCGAAGGTTGAATTCCTTCGCTTTTTTTTAGGCTTACAACACCAGGACGGCGCCGCCGCCCGGTGCCAGATGCACCTTCCAGTTCTTGTTGACGAACACTTCTGTCTTCTTGTAATCGCGGGCGGCCCGATGGGCGTTGGCGCCATCCACGAAGGCCTCTCCTTCCGCGTGCTGGATGCCCAGCGGGCTCAAATCGACCTCCAAGTCGCGCGCTTCCCAGTTCCCGAGCGCGCCGACATACCAGGTGGAACCGCTCCGGCGGGCGATCACCACATATTCGGCGATCTTGCCGTCCAAGGCGACGGTCTCGTCCCAGACCGTGGGGATGGAGGCGATGAAGTCCGTGCATTCCGGTTCGTTCCGATAGTTGGAAGGAGAATCGCAGAGCATCGTGAAGGGTGCGTCGAAGATGACGTATTCGGCCAGCTGGTGGCAGCGGGTTCCCTGGGACATCGGCTCCGTGTTGACCGGACGATAGTTTCCGCGCGTGGCATTGCGCATCGCGCCCTGGGTGTAGTCGGCCGGGCCGGCCACCAGACGGGTGAACGGGACGGTCACGTCATAGGTCACCTGGTCCACTTCCGGACCGCTCCACTTCATCTGCTCCAGCCCGTGGATGCCCTCGAAGTTCACGACGTTCGGATAGGTGCGCTGGATGCCGGCGGGCTTGAAGGCGCCGTGGAAATCCACCGTCATATGGTACTTCGCGGCAGTCGCCGCGGCCTTTTCGTAGAACTGGACCATCGGCTGGTCGTCCCGGTCCATGAAGTCCACCTTCCAGCCCTTGACGCCCATCTCGGCGTAATGCCTGCAAACGCCCTCCATATCGCGGTTGAAGGCCCAGTAGCCGGCCCAGAGGATGAGTCCCACCTGTTTCGACTCGGCATAGCGGCACAGCATCGGCAGGTCGATCTCGGGAATCACCTGCATCAGGTCCGCCTGCAGGTTCACCGCCCAGCCTTCGTCCAGGATGACATACTCGATCCCGTGCTCGGAGGCGAAGTCGATGTAATGCTTGTAGGTGTCGTTGTTGATGCCGGCCTCGAAATCGACACCGTAGACGTTCCAGTCATTCCACCAGTCCCAGGCCACCTTGCCGGGATTGACCCAGGACCAGTCTCCGGCCGCGGCCGGACGGGCTAGGCGCCAGGTCATGTCGCTCTCCGCCAGCTGGCGGTCCTCGGTGGCGATGATGACGGTGCGCCAGGGGAAGGCCCATTCCGCCGGCCCCTTCGCGATAAAGTCCTTCCGGGAACGGACCAGGCCCTGCAGCATATTGTGGCCCCCTTGCTCAATCACGTCAGGATACGCCGCGAACACGCCGGTCAGGGTCTTGGAAGCGTTTCCGTTGTAGAGATACATACCCGGATAATCCAGCAAATCGGATTCCGTCACGCAAAGCTTGATTCCGCCGGCGGCCTCCACCGTGAGCGGCAGGAAGGCGAGCCGGCCCTTCTCCCAGGCCGACAGCGCGTGGTGCGCATAGGTGTTCTCGAACGAGTTGAAGAACTGCGGCTCGAAGGAGGTGAAATCGCGGGCCACATACGGGACATAGAGGTTCCAGTCGGCCGGGAAGGCGAATTCCGCCTGCTCGGCGGTCACGACGGTCTCCCCTTTCTTCCCTTTGGCGACGAACCGGTAGGCGACACCGTCGTCATAGGCGCGGAAGACGATGTCATACCGCTTGGCGGAAAGCGTCAGTTCGTTGAAATGGTCCCGCACCGACGCCCGCTTGAAATTCTGCGCGGGCACGGTCACGTCCACGCTACGGCTCGAAGCGCGGAACTTTTCTTTCCAGCCGAAGACGGTCCCGTCCTGCAGGGTCATCGAGATGAAGGACGGATCCAGCAGCCGGATACCGGCCCGGTCTACGGTATAGGACACCTTCTCGGCGGCGGAGACGGTCACGACGACATTCCCGTCCGGCGATGTGACAACATAGTCCTTGGCCTGCAACAGGGCGGCGGAGGCCAGGACCGCCAGTAAAACAACGATTCTTCTCATAAGGATATCAAAGGTTCTTGTCAATCAGTCGGAGCCCGATGCGGTTCCGTTCCAGGTCCACGGAAACGACCTCCACCAGCACGTGCTGGTGCAGCTTCAGGATCTTGGAAGGGTCGGCCATCCCGTGCACGCCCATCTTGGTGGCGTGGATGAGGCCGTTGTCGTGCAGGCCGATGTCCACGAAGGCGCCGAAGGCCGTGAGGTTCGTCACGATGCCCGGGAGTTCCATCCCGACCTTGAGGTCGTCGATCTCGTGGATGTCGTCCGCGAAGGAGAACTCCTTCACCTCGGCGCGCGGATCGCGGCCGGGCTTGGCGAGCTCCTTCAGGATGTCGTTGATGGTGGGCAGGCCGAAATCGCCCTCCACATAGTCCTGGGCCTTGATGTTCCGGCACAGGTCCGCGTTGCCCACCAGCTCGCGGGTGGACACGCCCAGGTCGCGGGCCATCCGGTCCACGATGTGGTAGGATTCGGGATGCACGGCGCTGCCGTCCAGCGGGTTCTCCGCCCCTTGGATCCGGAGGAAACCGGCGCACTGCTGGAAGGCCTTCTCGCCCAGGCGGGGCACCTCCATCAGCTGGCGGCGGGACTTGTAACCGCCCGCCTTGGCACGGTAGGCGACGATGTTGTCGGCCAACGTGGGGCCGATGCCGGACACGTACTGGAGCAAGTACGGGCTCGCCGTGTTCAGGTTCACGCCCACGCTGTTCACGCAGCTTTCCACCGTATTGTCCAGCTGCTCGTGCAGCAGCGTCTGGTCCACGTCGTGCTGATACTGGCCGATGCCCAGGGACTTCGGGTCGATCTTCACCAGCTCCGCGAGCGGATCCATCAGGCGGCGGCCGATGGAGACCGCGCCGCGGACCGTCACATCCTCGTCCGGAAACTCCTCCCGGGCGACGTCCGACGCGGAATAGACGGAAGCGCCATCCTCGCTCACGGAGAAGACCCGGACGCTGTCGGGAAGGCCCACCTTGCGGATGAACTCCTCCGTCTCGCGGCCCGCCGTCCCGTTGCCGATGGCGATGACTTCGATTCCGTACTTTTCCACGAGGTCCGCGACGGTCGTAATGGCCTGGACCTTCTTCGCGGCCGGCGGATGCGGGAAGATGACGGTATGGTGCAGCAGGGTGCCGTGCTCGTCCAGGCAGACGACCTTGCAGCCCGTCCGGAAGCCCGGGTCGATGGCCAGGGTCCGCTTCTGCCCCACCGGGGCCGCGAGCAGCAGCTGCCGGAGGTTCTCGCCGAAGACGCGGATGGAATCCACGTCGGCCTTGAGCTTCGCCTCCTTCAGAACCTCGTTCGTGATGGACGGCTCCAGGAGACGCTTGTAGGCGTCGTCCACGGCTGCGCGGATCTCCAGCCCGCACTCCCGGGAAGGATAGCCCTTCTCCTGGCAGTAGTCGTAGTATATCTTGTTGCCGCACTTTTCCGCATCGGCGTCGAGGGACACTTTCAGGAAGCCTTCGTTCTCCGCCCGCAGAAGGGCCAGCAGGCTGTAGGAAGGAATCTTGGCAATGGGGTTGGAGTAGTTGAAATATGTGCGGTACTTGGCCGCGGCCGGGTCCGTCTGCGCGGCCTTCGTCGCCTTGGACTGCACCCGGCGGGTCCGGAAGATGCCGCGGAGGTTCTCCCGAACGACGGCGGTCTCGGACAGCCGTTCCGCGATGATGTCGCGGGCGCCGGCGAGCGCCTCGTCCACGGAGGCGACCTCCCCTTTCACGAACTTGGCGGCGTCGGCCTCGGGATTGCGGGACTTGCCGCTCCACAAGAGGTCCGCCAGCGGCTCCAGGCCCTTGGCCACCGCCACGGTGGCGCGGGTCTTCCGCTTGGGCCGGAAGGGCAGGTACAGATCCTCGAGGATGCTGGAACTCACGCAGTTCTCGATCTGGCTCCGGAGTTCGGGCGTCAGTTTCCCCTGCTCCTCGATGGTGCCCAGGATGGAGGCTTTCCTTTTCTCCATCTCCGTGAACACCTCGGTCCAGTGCTTGATCTCGGCCACTTCCACGTCGGAAAGGCCGCCGGTGCGTTCCTTGCGGTACCGGCTGATGAACGGAATCGTGCAGCCCTCCGCGAAGAGTTCCGCACAATTCTCCACCTGCCAGTCTTTCACTTGCAGCAAGGAGGCGACGTGCCTCACGTAAATGTCCTTCATCGGCCTACCTGATTTCGAAAAGCTGGAGGAATCCGGTCATCATGAAGACCTGGCGGATCTCGTTCGAGAGGCCTTCGATGACGACGTGTCCGCCGGCGGCGGCCGCCGCCTTCCGCAGGGTGAGGAAGATGCGGAGGCCGGAGCTGCTGATGTACGTCATTTCCGAGCAGTCGAGCAGTAGGGTCTCCCCGGCGTGGTCCAGCAGGGGCTGGATTTCGCGGGTGACTTCCGCCGCAGCGGGGGTGTCGAGCCGGCCCACCAGGCGGGCGGTCATCATCCCTTCGGATTCAGTGATGTGTACTTCCATGGTTATCGTTTTTTTGTCATTGACAGAATATTCTTGCCATTCTCCCGGGTGTAGGTCACCTGGTCCATGATGCGCTTTACCAAAAAGATGCCAAGCCCGCCGATCGGGCGGTCTTTCAGGTCGGCCGCGAGATCCGGCGCACGCGCGACCGTCGGGTCGAACGCGACGCCGCTGTCGGAGACCTTGAATTCCAGGCGGTCGCCCAGGATGGCGGCCTCGACCTCCACCAGTCCTTCAGTGCCTTCCGGATAAGCATAGAGCATCACGTTGGAAACGGCCTCCTCCAGCGCCAGGTTCAGGCTCATCGCCTGTGCGTGATCCAAATCGATGTCATCGGAGAGGGTCTGGATAAACCCCTGGAGACGGGGAATCTCGTTGATGTCGTTGCGGAGTTTCAGGCGGCGCACCGAACCGGAGGCCGGAGACGGGTTCGTGAAGCGGACGACCAGCATCGTCAGGTCGTCGCTGGGGTCGCAGCCGCGGCTGTGGGCCTGCACGGCCGCCGCCATCGACTTGACCATCACATCGGCCTTTTCCCCGCCCAGACGAAGCGCATTCTCCAGCAGACGATCTTCCCCGAAGAGCGCGTGGTCCGCGTTCTCCGCCTCCGTCAACCCATCGGTGTAGAGGAAAAGGCCTTCGCCGACGGCCAGGTCGGTTTCCTGCTCCTCGAACTGCATACCGGGTTCCACGCCCAGCGGGAGGTTCGGGACGACATCCAGGAAAGCCGCCGCACCGGCGTGCAGGCGGACCGGCGCGTTGTGGCCGGCGTTGCAATAGCGCAGATGGCCGGTCGCCAGGTCCAGCACGCCCAGGAAGCAGGTGACGAACATATTGTTCTCGTTCGTGTCCATCATCGACTCGTTCATCACGGAGACGATCCGCTGCGGGCTCTTCTCGTGGGCGGAAGCGGACCGGAAGAGGCCTCGCGTGGCAGACATCACCAGCGCGGCGGGCACGCCCTTGCCGCTCACGTCGCCGATGCAGAAAAAGAGCCTCCCGTCCCGCTCATAGAAATCGTACAGGTCGCCGCCCACCTCTTTGGCGGGAACGACCAGGCCGGACATGTCCACGTCGGTCCATTCCGGCGCCGACAGGAAGGAGGTCGGGATCATCGACATCTGGATGTCCCGGGCGACCCGGAGTTCGCCGTCCATCCGGCTCTTCTTCTCCGACACGTCCCGGAAGCGCATCTGGTTCTTGACGGCCGTGTACAGGATGTAGCTCATCACCAGCAAACCCAGGACCTGCAGGAGGATGACCAACAGTCCGACCCGCTGGACATCCCCGTAAATCTCCTTCTGGGGCACCACGATGCACATCGACCAGTTCGCCCGTTCGATCGGGGCGTAGAAGACGAATTCTTTCTCCCCCTTGTACCAGACCTGCCGGCTCCCCCGCTCCCCGGCGAGCATCGCCAGGGCGATGTCGCGGACGGCGGTGGAATCGGAGAGGGTCGCGGCCACTTCCTGGACCGTCTTCTTCATCACCAGCGCCGGCGCCGGGCACACCATCAGCTGGCCCGTGCGGCTGACCAGGGCGCTGAACGCCTCGGGGTATTCCGGGAGGCTGCCCACCAGGTCGGTGAGCCAGTCCAGGGACACGTCGGCGGTCAGGACGGCCGCCACCCGGCCCTTCGTATCGGTGACAGGGAGCGAGAATGTGGTCATCAGCATTTCGCCGCCGCCCGTGTCGTAGTACGGCTCGGACCAGTATCCTTCCTGGGCTTCCAGCGACTTGAGAAACCACTCTTTCTTGGGATAGTCATAGGAATCGTTGCCCAGCTGGATGGTTTCGATCCGGTCGCCGTTGCGATAGGCATAAGGGCAGAACAGCCGTCCTTTCTCCGGGAAATAGTTCTCCATCAGGGCAATGGCAGTCCCGGAGACGAACGGGTTACAGTCCACGATACGCCGGGACAGGGACCAGAGGCTGTCAGGAAGGGCTAACGTCTTGCGCACCGGCCATACATTGTTCCGGACGGTGGTCTCCACCTGGTCCAGGACGTCGGTGATCTTGAGGTTGGTTGCCTCCAGCTGGCCTTCCGCCCGGCGAGTCGCCTCCTCGTAGATCGATTTCCGCGAGAAGTAATACTGAATCAGGAAGGTCGCCTCCAGCGTGGCCAGCGCGACGATCACCGTCACGAGGGCCTGGAAGGCATATCCCAATTTGTTTCTGCGCTTCTTGGACATGGCTCCGTCAGGGTTTGAGGATGGATTTCAAGGCTTCCCGGAACGTGGGCATCGGACGC
The DNA here is from genome assembly GCA_947169405.1 of uncultured Bacteroidales bacterium. Classification (GTDB taxonomy): domain Bacteria; phylum Bacteroidota; class Bacteroidia; order Bacteroidales; family UBA932; genus Cryptobacteroides. The sequence goes on along the minus strand of CAMVPS010000027.1, from coordinate 15,577 downwards.
CCCATGTCGCGTTCCACGAGGATGGTCTTCAAGCCGGCGAAAGGCCGGACTTCGGCCTCGATGTCCCGCAGCGGACGGTCGGTTCCGAAATAGGCGGGCGCGAAGGCCTGCCAGAAGCGGACGGCCGTCTTCGGCTCCATATGGAAAGCCTCCCGGACAAACCCCGGTTCGCTGATGTAGGCCGTACAATAGACCATCCCGATGTCGAACAGCGGATAGCCGTAACAGAAATCGCCCAGGTCGATGAAATAGCGGTTGTCGCCGACGAAGATGGCGTTTCCGAACTGGAGGTCGCCGTGGAGGGCAGTGTCGGTGTCCGGCGCGTCCTGGATGAAGCGGAGCAGCCGGTCCTTCTCCGCGGGAGTGAAGAAAGGATTCTCCGCGAGCTGGCGGGCATACCGGTCCTTCACGCACTCGAAAGCGCTCGTGTCCACGTACGTGGCGTGGAGGCCGCGGCACATTTCCGCGAACTCCTCCGCATAGCGGGCGACATCCTCGGGATGGTCGCCCACCGCGCGCGCATAGGACACCTTGTCCCGGATGCGGCGGAAACGGACGCCGTAACGCGCCCCGTCCGTCACATAGTCGCCGGGTTCGGGCGTCGGAATGCCGATCTCGAACACTTTCCGGGCGATCCGCATCTCGTCCAGGGGCTGGGTAACCATCCCGGCACGGTACAACTTGAGCATCACGTCGGGGTCGCGGCGGTGGTTGTAGCTCACGCCATTGGCCCCTTCGCCCGCATACTCGTAATCGGCCAAATCGATCTTGATCGCTTTCCAGGTATCCATCGGTTCAGTCCTTGGTGTGCATGAATGAAAAGTCCTCCGCCTGCGCGAGGATGTACTCGGCCATCGTATCGTTGCTCTCGGACGAGCCGTTGAGCGTGTCCAGCATCATCCGGATGCCGGCGCGGCCCCCGCCCTTCTTGAGCAGGTACGCCAGGCAGAGATTCTGCGGACCCACGGAGGAGGCCACGATGTCCAGATCCGTCAGGCCCATCTGGTAGCAGGCGATCTGGTAGGCGGCGTCGCCGTATTTCTTGATAAGCCCCGCCACGTCGCCCAAAGTCTTGAGTCCCAGGGCCTTGAACACGGCGAGGAACGGCATCAGGGTGACTTCCTGGATCTCCGCCTGGTTCACGGAGGCGATCCGCCGGTTCAGCGGGTCGAAAGGCCCCAGTTGGAGGAAACTGCGGTAGCTGTCGCCGTCCAGCGGGACTTCCTCCAGCCGGCCGGAAGCGACCAGGGACTGCACCTGGCGCCGATAGTCGTTGATTTCCGTGCGGATCCGGCTGAACTGCTCGTCCACCAGCTCCAGCATCCCCGCGAGGCGGTTCATGTTGCGGTGGTACTCCACCGGCACCTCGACGCCCGACTTGTAGCCGGTGTCGTGGTTCATATTGGCCCAGGCGTGCTGCAGGATGGTGCGCATCTGCACCTCGAAGCGGTAAGGGAACTCCGCATCCCGGCAGATGTAGTGCAGCGAAAGGTAGCCGAAGCTGTCCACCTCGAGCAGCTTGCGCTTGTCCACGGAATTCTCCCAGTCCACCTCGAACAGGCGGTCCACCGCAGAGGCGACCTTGTCCACGTCGTCCGTGTAGAAGGTGATGATCCGCATCCCGAAAATGTCGGTGATGTCCGCGAGGGAGGCGTACTTCGTCCCCTTCATTTCCAACTTCCCGGCGAGGGATTTCTCCTCCTTCACCCGGCTTTCGATGGAGGCGACGACGACACCGGCCTCGTCCAGGAGGGCGCGTACCCGCGCAGGGATCGTCTCGTTCATCTTCTCGAAGACAGGCCGCTGCGCCCGGTATTCTTCCAGGATCGCTTCCGAATGAGGGTCGAGTCTGCTGATGTCTGCCATGGTCTGATCAATCTAATCAGACAAAGATACGATTTCCAGCCCTATTTTACAACCGTCCAGGTGCCGGCTTCGTAGTCCTTGGCGGCCGTCTCGCCCGGCAGGGTGACGGTGGCGGTGGCGCCCTCCGGCACGGTGAAGGTCCAAGTCCAGGTGTCCCCCTCATACTTCCAGCTGCTCTTGATGAGGCCGGCGGCGGACTGGAAGGAGGCGTCCAGGCTCCCCAGGCGCTTGTCCGGGACCGGTTTCATCACGATGTGCTTGAAGCCGGGAACCATCGGGTCCGCGGCGATGCCGGCGGCCGTCTCCCAGAGCCACTGGCACACGCAGCCGTAGGCGTAGTGGTTGAAGCTGTTCATGCCGCTGGGGCCCATGCCCTCGCTCGCCATATAGCTGTTCCAGCGCTCCCAGATGGTGGTGGCGCCGTTGTCCACGGAGTACAGCCAGCTCGGATTCTTCCGTTGGAAGAGGAGTTCGTAGGCGATGTCCGAAAGCCCGTTGTCCGTGAGCGTCTGCATCAGGATGGACGTGCCCAGGAAGCCGGTCTGGAGGCAGTTGTCGTGGTCGGCGAAGTTCTTGCTGAGCCGCGCGAGCATCGCCTCCTTCGCCTTGCCGTCCACGAGGCCGTTCTTCAGGGCGAACAGGGCCGGCGTCTGCATCGTGTTCAGGATGGCCAGCTTGAAGGTGCCGTCCGGCCGCAGGAAACGCGTGCGGATGTAGTCCTTCGCCTCGTCCTCCATCGCCTGGTACTTGGCGGCGTCCCGGCCGGTGGCGAGGGCCATGTCACGCATCATCCCGGCGTCGATGACCCAGTAGCAGGCGCCCAGATAACTCCAGTACTCCTCGGCCTGGCGACGGGTTTCCAGGGTCTCGAAGGCCCGCCCGCTGCAACTCTCCAGGGGCTCGTAACCCACCCAGTCGGCCCAGTTGTAGTTGCCGTTCTCCGCCGACAGGGCTTTGTGGTCATACTTGGTCTCGGCGACGTGCTTCATGAACTTCTCCATCGCCGACCAGTTCTCGGCCACGATCTCCTTGTCTCCGAACTGCTTCCAGACGGTCCAGGGGACGATTACGCCGGCATCGGCCCAACCGAGTCGCATCATTTCGTTGCCGTACTGCGCCGTGGGCGAAACACCCGGGAATCCGCCGGTCTCGCTCTGGGAGTCCCGGACGTCCCGGGTCCACTTGTGGAAGAAGGCGTCGGTGTTCGCGAAGAAGGTGCCGGTCTCGGTGAAGACCTGCGTGTCGGCCATCCAGCCCAGGCGCTCGTTGCGCTGCGGGCAGTCCGTCGGGACGGAGAGGTAGTTGGACAGCTGGCCCCAGCGCGTATTGGAGATCAGCTTGTTGATGTCGTCATTGCCCGTGACGAGGGTGCCGGTCTCCAGGTCCTGGGCGATGGAAGTGACCGGAACGGACTCCACGGACAGGATCTTCACTTCGTCCGTGACCGTCACCGAAATGAAGCGGTAGCCGTAGAAGGTGCAGCGCGGGAGGAAGGAAACAGGGCCTTCGGCCGGACCGAAGGTATAGGTGAGCCAGATTTCGTTGTCTTTGACACGGAGATTGCGCCGATGTGTCGAGCCCTCGGGGCCGTCCATGCCGCGACGCTCCGCGCCGTTGCCGTCGTTCAGGATCTCGGAAGGCCGGCAGACGAGCAACGTTCCCTCCTTCGCCTGGAAGACAAAGGAAGGCACGGCGGCCGCGTTCTGGCCGAAGTCCACGACCAGGGTCTCGCCCGGCTTCAGGGTCACGGGCTCCCCGGCGGCATACTCCTGCTTGATGACGACCTTGCCGTATTCCACATCCTCCTTGTTCTCGGAAGCGACCTCCCCGGTCACGCCTTCCCAGACATAGGTCTTGACGGGCTTCAGGGCCAGGTCCTTGCGCTGATAAATCTCGGCGCCGGCGGAAGGAAGGATCTCCCCGGCGAACTCCGTGTTCACCTCCGGGGTGGAGAGTTTTTCGGGCGTGGCGAAGCCGGGCAGTTCCCGGGCGTCATACTCCTCGCCGTCGAAGATGGCGGCGTGCTTGACCGGCCCCGCGATGCCGGCCGTCCAGTGCTCCGTGTCCGTACCGAACCGTTCGGTGGTACCGTCGGCATATGTGAGCTCCAGGACACTCCGGAAAGCGCATTTCTTGCCGGTGAACTCCCGCTTGGACGAGACGATCTTGTCCGCCCACCAGCCCGGGGTCACCTGCGCGGAGAGGACGTTCTCCTTTCCCGCCTTCGTGACGAACGCGTCGGTGATGTCATAGGTGAAGGAACGCTTCGTCTTCGCGAAGTGGGTGAAGCCCGGCTTCAGGACTTCCTCGCCGACCAGCTTGCCGTTCACGTACAGGTCGTAGACGCCCAGGCCGGCCGTCATCCAGACCGCCTTGGTCACTTTCTTGCCGTTCTTCACGGTGGACAGGAACCAGCTGGCGCCGTCGGCGGCCCGGTCTCTGTTCTCGTCGGAAATCACCCGCTCCGGGGCGTTCACGACGGAAATCCACTGGGAGACGTCCCAGGCCGACGCATCCAGCGCATCGGCGCGCTTCCCGACGGGTTCGGGACCGACCTTTGGCCCGCAGGCCGCCAGCGCGGCGGCGACAGCCGCCAAGAGGATGAATCTCTTCATAATTCCTTGTTTATAAGCGTTATCAATCATTTGGCCAACTTGACTCCCTTCGGCAACTTGACATCGGAAGAGACGCTCCCGTCCGCATTCTTCTGATGCCGGACCTCGATCAGGCCATAAGGGGTCGGGAAGGTTCCTTCCGCCCATTCCAGGTCGCCGAGGTGCGGGTCGATGCGGACCGTCTTGAAGCCCGGCTCCACCGGCTCGATGCCCAGCACGTGCTCGCTGAGCCATGCGGTCGGGCCCGAGGCCCAGCCGTGGCAGAAGCTGTGGCGGAGGCCTACGTAGCACCAGGCGCCGCCGTCCGCGTGGATGTCGAACTTGCCTTCCGGAACGATCTCGTCGATCCGGCCGGCATTCTTCGCGTCGTTGTAGTTGAAATCCTCCCAGAAGGTCGTGGCGCCAAGGTCCAGCATCCGGCCCCAGTAGTCGGAGATCAGCCGCATGGCCTCGGCGTAATGACCGCCCTTCGCCAGGGCCTCCAGGAGGTAATATCCCATGAAGGAAGTGAACTTCTCCGGGCCGTTCTTGAGGATGATGGCCGAGGCCTCCTCCGCGTCCATGAGCCCTTCGATGGACAGCAGGGCAGCCGCCTGGCTGTTGCCCACGGCGTCCGGCACATAAGTGCGGAGCTGCTGCGCAACGGCCGTGCATTCCTTCTGCAAGTAATCTTTCCCCAGGCACTCCGCCATCTCGGCGCCTGCATCCAGAGCCCGGATCGTCAAGGCCTGCAGGCCGGCGTGGATCACGTCCGGCTGGTCGTTGGAGGGCCAGTCGATGAAACGGCCGTCCCGGTAGGCCTCGCGGTTCCCGTCGACATTCTCCATCACCGAATGCAGGAGCGCCTGCAGGTAATCTCCTTGCTCTTCCAGGTATGCCTTGTCCCCATACCACGCATACAGATGGTGCTGGAGGATGATCCACCAAAGGGAATAGGAGCAGATGCCGTTCATCCAGTCGGTCGGCGCCGTCTTGTCCCGGACATAGTCCAGGCTCTTGCGGACCACCTGCTGGTTTCCGAACACGGTATTGACCGTCATGATTTCCGGATGCATGTCCCCCATCCATACGAGGCGGTCGCGCTTGACGCCGTCCCAGAGGTAATCCTGCATGCACAGATGCACCGTATAGGCGCCCGTCTGCCAGATTTGGTTCAGGCGGTCGTCGCTGCACTTGAACGAGCCCAGGTACGCCAGATCGCGCTTGCGGGAGATGGCGCGGACGGCCAGCAGGTCGATTTCATCGCCCCGGCCTTCCGCGAGCTCGATCCGGGCGAAGCGGAAGCCGCTGTTCCCCACCTCCACGCTGCCCAGCCAGGGAACGGCCAATTCGAAGTCCCGGACCGCATGGTCGTTGGTGGCCGTGCTCCCCGGCGCGTCCCATCGGCTCAAGGCCTCGGTGACGGACTCGCCCAGGACAATCCGGAAACGGATTTCGTCCTTGGGGCCGCTCAGGGTGCGGACCAGCTGGATGCCGCCCTGGATCTCCTTCCCGAAATCCAGCAGCACATAGCCGCCCTGCCCGAAGGAGGTCACCTCCGGCTCGTCGGTGGAAACCTGCCCCACATAGGGTTTCAGGAGATGTTCCGCATTGTCCACGGCCCCGGCCGTGCAGACGATCCGGGTCGGCGTCAGATACTCCGTCACAAAGCCGGAATCCAGCGGACCGGCAGGCTCGACAGGGCCGCCGCAGGCGGCCACGCACAGGGCGAGAAGGGGTAGGAGGACTTTTCGCATAGGCTTATCGCGGCAAAAACTCGAAGACATCCTGCACCTTGCCGGCGAAGATGTTATGGACGGTCAGGCGGAGGCGGTCCCCCATGACTTTCCCTTCGATGACCGTCGGGAAGCCCGGGCCTTCCTTCATGTCGCGGCCGCCGCCCACCAGCTGCGCCCAGCAGCGGTCCACGCCCGGCGCATAGTAGCGGTAGCGGTGCAGATGGCCCACGATGAGGACCTGGCAGCCCGCTTCATGCAGGAGCGGACCCCACATATTGCCGCAGGTGCGCTGCCAATAGGCATAGTCGGTGGTGTAGCGCGGATCGGTATCGTCCGGCGCCACGTCACCGGGGTTGTGGGAAGGGTCGTCGTCGAAGAGCGGGATGTGGCAGAAGGCCACAAGATAGGGTGCGGAGGCGATTTCTGGCCGATTCAGGGCGTCCCGGAGCCAGGCCGTCTGCGCCTCGCGGTATTCGGCGCTCTTGAACAGGCCGGCGAACCGGGGATTCGTGTCCAGCTTGTCCTCGGCCGTGTCCAGGCCCACGAGGGCCATCTCGCCCAGGCGGATGGCGAAGTTCCGGCCCAGGTCCCAGTCGCGCACGTCGCGCTCCTCGGGCTGCCGGTACATCCAGACCTTCTCCAGGTGCCGGTTCGCCCGGCCGCGGGAATCGTGGTTGCCCGGGCAGAAGAGATAGGGCGTCTCGGCCGCATAGTTCTTCCGGTCCAGCGAGTGGTTCAGGTAGATGTTGACCAGGTTCTCCAGCTTCTCCTCCGTGTTGGAGGCGTCGCCGTTCCAGATCACGCAGGCGGGCGCGATCTCCGCGATCTTGTCCAGTTCCGCCCCGATGGCGTCCCAACGCACGTGCGTGTCGTTGATGACGCAGAACTTGCCCTTCAGGTCCTCGCCGGCGGTCTTGAAAGAGTACACCTTCGGATCCTCCTCGTTGCCGAGCACCTTCATGTCATAGCCGCCCCCGTAATGGATGCGGTCCGCGCCGATGCGGTAGTAGTACTTCGTAGCGGGTTTCAGGCCCGTGATGCGTACCTGAATCACCCGGTCGTCGATGTCCGCGAGCCGATAGCCGCCGCAAAGGACCTTGCGGGCGTCCTTGAGGTCCTTCCGCTCGCCGATGAGCACATACCCGTTGGCCAAGTCGTTCACGGCGAAGGCCACGCCGATGGAGGTCTCGGCGAAGTTCTGGAGCATCGGAGCCGATGCGAGGAGGGGTTTCACCTCCGGTTCCTCTCCCAGGGAGGAAATGTGCTCCGCCGCCGTCGCGATGTCCGTCGTACCGGCCACCGCGGCCACGGCGGCCCCCAGCGCGGAATAACAAAGGAAATCTCTTCTTTGCATAGCGCGTTGGTTATTTCTTGTAGCCCAGGTCCAGGATGCGGACGTTGCGGATCTTCAGGCCCGCGCCGTGGCCGCAGAAGGAGATGAAGCCTTTGTAGTTGAACATGCCGGGATGATTGTGCCCGTCGATCGTGTAGGGGTTCTTGTCGCTCCCGTCCGGGGCCACGTTGTGTCCCTTGGTGACCTTGCGGACATCGGCGTCGGTGATCACTTCCCCGTTGACGGTGACCTTGATGTGGTCGCCCTCGACGACGATTTCCTCCGTACTCCACTCGCCCAGCGGCTTGTGCTTGAGGCGCTTGGCCGGGACGACGCCGTAGATGGAACCGTGGACCTGGTAGTCCCGGAGCCAGCCCGCATAGGCGGGGGCGTCGTGGTCGAGGATCTGGAGTTCGCACATGCCGTCGTAGGCGGCGTCCACGTTCTCCGGGGTGCGGATGCCCACGCCGTTGTTCACGCCTTCCTCCAGGAAGCAGAACTCGAAACGATAGACGAAGTTGCGGTATTCCTTGTTCGTGTACAGGTTGCCGGTCGCCCCGTAATTGGCGGACACATAGATGGCGCCGTTCACAACCGTGTAGCCTTCCAGGTCGCCGTGCCACTTGCTCAGGTCGGTGCCGTCGAACAGCATCTCGAAGCCGCGGGCCTTCTCCTCCGCCGTCAGTTCACTGCGGGGCGAGGGTTTCGCCTCCCGCAGCATCTTGTCGATTTCATCGACGGCATAGCCGTCATCGGCGTCGCCAGTGGCGGCGAACAGGGCGCGGGCCTTGCCGAGCGCGGCATTCAGGTCGTCGTAATTGATTTCCTCGGTGCACTTGGAGGCGATCTTCTTCACGGCGTTGGCGGCGGCGTAGCGGACGTCGGCGTTGGTGTCGTCCAGGGAACGGGAAGCGAGGAGGAAAGCCTTCATCAGCGGCATGTCACCCAGTTTGCCGAGCGCCAGGACCCGCAGGGCGGGATCCTTGGCAAGGCCGATCGCCTCGGCCAGGCCCAGGCGCTTCTTGTCGGTATTCTGCTCATAGGCGGAGAGCATCTCGATGTAACGCTTCAGAGAGGCGGCGTTCCCGTCCTCCGCCGAAGCGAGGAGGTCGGGAATGACGGTGGCGTTGTCCATCGCCAGGAGGGCTTCCTTCGCGGCCGGATCGTTTGCGAGGCCGCGCAGGATGCCCGCCGCCTCGTCCGTGCCGATGCGGCCGAGCACCGGATAGAACCGGGACGGACGGCCGATCATCAAGGTCTTGACGCAAGCGGTCTGCGCTTCGGGCGCAAGGGTATGGATCGCGGCAGAAAGCGCTTTCTGCAGGGCTGCCACCAGGGTTTCGGGGGCCTTCGCCAGGAGCGCGGCGACGGCGCTGGCATCGTCCGGGCCGACCACGCCCGCGAGGGCGGCGGCCGCTTCGGCCGAGCCCTCCGCGGCCTTCTTCAGCACGACGGGTGCCGCCGCCTTCATTTCCTTCGCGCTGGCGAGGGCCATCAGGTTGTTCAGCTGGGTTTCATTCGCGGGCTGGCCGAGGTAGCTGACGACCACTTCCGGAAGGAACGGATCGTCCGCCAGGGATTTCAGCGCGTTCAAAGCCTGCGGGGCGCGTTCACCGGCAAGCGTCTCGATGAGGGAGACACGGGCGAACGGGCTTCCCCCGAAGAGACCGGCGGAACGGATGGCTGCGTCTCCCAATTCGCCGGGCGCTGTCATGGCGGAGAGGACGATGGACTCCCCGGTCTTATGGGCGCCGAACCAGTTGACGATGTCCGTCTTGGCGCCGTCCCCCAGCTTGGCAAAAGCCTTGGTCAGGACCGGAGCCACCCCCTCGGCACCGAAACGGCTCGTCGCCGCCTCCAGGGCGGCATTTCGGAGCGGACGGTCCTCGGACTTCAAGATTTCCTGCAGGACTTTGAGAGCGCCCTTCTCCGTGTCCTTGCCCAGAACAATCCCGGCGGCGGCGCACTGCAGGCCGGAATTGCCGGTCTTGAGGATCTCTTTCGCGGCTTTCACGGCCTTGGCGGCCGGAATGTTCTGCAGCGCGACCATATAGTCGGACAGGGAGTTGGCCTTCAGCCAGCCCAGCGAGGCCTCGCCGCCGATGCGGCCGAGCGCCTCGGCGATGGCGTTCTTCTCGACGGGGTCCGTCCCGACGGCGGCCCACTTCAGGAGCGCAGGCTCCGCCTCGCGGTAACCCTGGTCGGCGATGACGTCGGCGAGGGCCGCCTTGGGCGCGGCCGCGCTTTCGACGAGCTCCAGGATGGTGTTCTTTCCGCCGAGGTCCGCAATCGTCGCCAGCGCGGCGGGGCCGGCCAACGGGTCGTTCACATACTGCTTGAACAGGTCGACATCCTTCGCCGTCGCAAACATCCGCAGCTGCGCCAGCAGGAACTGGCGGTTCACGGGATCCGTCTGCGCGGCGATTCCCTTGGCGAAGCCTTCCCGGACCGCGTCCTTAAACTGGGCGCGGGCCGGATCGGAGACGAAGGCCGCCAGGGAGGAAAGGGCATATTCCACGAGCGCGTTCGTGCCCTGCTCGCCGAGCCGGCCCGCCAGCAGTTCCACAGTGGCGGGGGCGGAAACGGCGAGGTCCTGCACGTTTTGCGCAAGGGTGGCGGCGTCGTCGCAAGGCATGGCGGCGAGCACGTCGCTGACCACGGTCGAAGGCACCCGTCCGCGGGCGTCCTGACCGAAACACAGAGTGGCGCCGACAAGCGCCAAGGCTATCAGGGAAACGATCTTTTTCATAGGCCTAGATCATCGACGCCCAGGGGGCGCGCATCGGTTGGTTCACAAGGAGGTTCGCGGCGTCGTCCCCGACGAAACGCTGGGTGTCGGGGTTGAAGTGCAGGGTACGGCCCAGCCGGAGGGCGCAGGCGCCCATGTTCACGACCGTGGCGCTGTGGTGGCCGATGATTTCGTCCAGGGCGAAATGCTGCCGGTTGCGCACGCACTCCAGGAAGTCCGTGTGCCGGGGCGCCGGGTCGGGCAGGGCGTTGATGACGTCCCACACGTTCGGGATCGTGCATTCGAAGCCCTTGTAGACCTTCCCCTTCGGACCCTCGATATAGGGGACCTTGCCGCTGCTCTCGAAGCCCTCGCCCTCGAGGATGATCTTGCAGCCGTCGGCATAGGTGTAGGTGATGCTCCGCCAGATGCCTACGGCGTCGGGATGCTGCTGGGGCGCATCGACCTCGACCTTCACCGGGAAGGTGTCGTCCTTCCCGAGGATGTACTGGACCGGGTCGATGTAGTGCTGGCCCATGTCGCCGAGGCCGCCGGACTCGTAATCCCAGTAGCCGCGGAAGGTCTGGTGCACCCGGTGCGGATGGTAGGGCTTGAAGGGTGCGGGACCCAGCCACATGTCGTAATCCAGCTCCTTGGGAACGGGCTGCGGGACCAGGTTCTCCCGTCCGGTCCAGAAGAACTTCCAGGTGAAGCCGGTGGCGCCGGAGATGCGCACCGTCAGGGGCCAGCCGAGCAGGCCGCTGTCCACCAGCTTCTTGAGCGGTTCGACGGTCGTTCCGAGGCCGTAGAAGGTGTCCTTGAAACGGAACCAGGTGTCCAGCCGGAAGATCCGGCCGTACCGGGCGACCGCCTCCACCACCTTCTGTCCCTCGCCGATGGTGCGGGTCATCGGTTTCTCGCAGAAGATGTCCTTGCCGGCGCGGGCCGCCTCGACGGCCTGGATCGCGTGCCAGTGGGACGGCGTGGCGATGTGGACGATGTCCACGTTCGGGTCGTGGACGAGGTCCCGCCAGTCGGAATAGGCGGCGAGCGTCGTATCGAACCGGCTCTTGCCCGCCTCGAGGGCGTGGTCGAGATGGTTCTTGTCCACGTCGCAGACCGCCACCAGGCGGCACTTGTCGTCGCTGGCGAAATGGAGCGAGGACATCCCGATGCCCCCGACGCCGATGATGCCCCGCGTGAGCTGGTCGCTGGGAGCGACGAAGCGTTTGTCTCCGCCCATGGCACCGAAAACATGTCTGGGAAGCAGGGTGAACCCGGCGATGCCGGCCCCCGCCTTCTTGAGGAAAGATCTTCTGGAATCAGCCATAAGAATCGATTGGTTATCAGTCAGTATACAAAGATAACAAATTATCGCGCATATTCGCCGGAGCCGACCGTCTTTCCGTCAATCTCCGCCGTAACGCCCACAGGGACAGAGACTTGCAGGCGCTCTCCCTGCCGATGGACGATGATGGGACCGTACGGGGTTTCCTGCGTCACCTTCACCCAGTCGAGCCCTTCAGGGGTCTGCGGGTCGATGCGGACGCGCCGGTAGCCGGGCTCCAGGGCGCGGATGCCGCCGAGGGCCTCGTAGAACCAGCTGCCGATGCCGTTGTAGCAGTTGTGCAGATGGCTCCGGCCGCCGTTCCATTCTTCCCAGACGCCGGTGGCGCCGTTGTCTACCATATACAGATAACCGGGATAATCCCGCTGTTTGAGCAGGCTGTACAGCCAGTCGCACTCCCCTGCTTTCGTCGCCCATTCCGTAATGACCGGAACGCCCACGAGGCCGGTAGCCAGATGGCCGCCGTAGACCTCCTGCGTGCGGGTTTTCAGCGTTTCGACCACTTCATCGCGTAGTTCCTCGGGCACAACCCCCGTCAGGAGCGGGAATACCAGGTCCACCTGGCTGCCGGAAGCATAGACGCCATCGTGGTACAGGACCTCCTGGATCCGCTGGCGGAGAGCGTCGTACCGGGCGCGGAATTCCGTCGCATCGGCCTCCTGCCCCAGCACCCGGGCGATTTCCTCCAGTTTCGGATACACCTGGCACAGCGTACAGTTGGCCACCAGGTCGATCGAAGCCGGATCCTGCACGTCCACCCCGGCCGGCGCGGCCCAGTCGCCGAGGTACCACCACCGGTAAACCGGGGTGGGCCAGGTCTTCAGCAGGCCGTCCACCGAATAGGCGTCCACATAGTCCAGCCAATGCTTCATCACCGGATAGAAGCGCTCCAGGGGGCGTTTGTCGCCGTAATTCATGAACGTGCGCCAGGCGGCCTGGACCGGGAAACTGCACCAGTAGGGGCCGCCACCCGCCTTGTAGGGATTGGGCGCGGTATGGGGAAGGCCGCCGTCCGGGCGCTGCGCATCGGCCCAGGCCTGCAGCCAGTTCAGGTACAACGGGGCGACATCGGCCATCGACTGCAGCGTCTGCGTGGATGCATTGCCGTCCCCGCCGTAGCCCAGGCGCTCGATGCTGGCGCAATCGACCATATAGCCGCCGAAGGTGAGGTTCTTCACGGACGCCTCCACCAGGCCGTAGATGGCGTTGAGGTCCGGGTCGGAGCTTTCAAAACTGCTGCTCCAGGACAGGGCGTCGCCGATCCGGCAGGCCCGGATGTCCTTCGGGGGCTCCGGAAGCCCTTCCAGGAGCATATACCGCATCAGATGATGGTTGAACCGGTTGGAGAAACGGTCATCGGCCGCGCCGGAAGCCACATAGACATCCTGGCTTTGCGTGGCGGCCTCGAGGGTTCCGTCGGGATGCAAGAAATCGCTGAAAGTGGCCGTGACGGCCGTCCTGGCAGGCAGCTGGGGCAGCGTCATTTCCAGCATCGCGTTCACGATGCGGCCGAAATCCACCAGGATGCTTCCGTCTTCCCGTTTTTCGACGGAGACCGGCTCCAGCGTTTCCTGGAAGCGGATGGGGCTGCACATCATCGGCGTGGATACAATCCCTTCCACGGCCACATTGTCCACAGGCCCCCACGCGAGTTCCACCCCGGCCTCGATCCATTCCCCGCCGAAGCGGTGCGCCTCCCAGGTGCCCAGGTCTTTCCGGCCGGTCCAGGCGCCTTGCCAGGAGTCGTCGGTCCAAAGGACAGGCACGCCGTCCACGTCCAGTTCCGCCTTCACCAGCGGACCGTCGTAGGCCACGCCGAAGGTCTTGGGCTTATACCAGCCCGAGCCGGCATAGATCAGGAGTTCGTTCTCCCCTTTCCGCAGATTCAAGCTGTAAGTGACGATAAGCGAGCGCTTGTCCAACTGGGAAACGGCCGGAAGCAGCACGGTGTCCGAGACCTTCTTCCCATTGACATACACCTCGTGATAGCCGAGGGACGTCACGTGCAGGATGGCCTCACCGCCTTTCTCCGCCGTGAACACCTTCCGGAACACCGGCTGGCGCCCCTCCCCGGGGACGGCGCCGATAAAAACGCCCTTGAGACCGTCCAGGACGCCGATTCCGAAGCGCCGCTTCGGGCTCCAGGCCGACACTTTCCCGGCAGCGTCCCACACGCGGACACGCCACCAGGCCTGCTGCCGGGAATAGAGCGGCAGCCCTTCGTACGGAACCATCACCTGGTCCGGAGATTCCACCTTTCCGGACTGCCAGAGGTCCGGGCCGACCTCGATCTCGTAGGCGGCCTGTTCCATCGGCTTGTCCGAACGGATCTTCCAGCTGAAGTGCGGCTGGGCGCTGTCGATGCCCAGCGGCTCCGGGAGGCCCTCGCAGCAAAGGTCATACACCCCGAAAGAAGGCTGGCAGGCCACCAGGAGCAATGCAAGGAGAGACAGTCTTTTCATATCGCTGACAAGTATTCGAATCGGAAAGAATCAAGGCTTATGTCGCGGAATAACTCGAGGGTCACGGCTTGGACGCCCTTGACGGGGACGACGGAAGGATACGCTTCATGGACGGCTACTCGAAGATACCGCCGATGGAACGGCCGCGGCAATAGTCCGGCAGTTTCACGCCAAGCAGATCGGCCAGGACACTGGCCACGTCCTGCTGGACGGTCGGAACGTCGTCGAAGCACCAGCCCTTCTTGACGCCCTTGCCCCAGATGATCAGCGGGGTGCGCATCTCCGCCATCGTGATGCCGCCATGGCCCTTGTCGATGCCGCCGTGGTCGGAGGTGATGACGATGACGGACTTGTCCAGGATGCCGGCCTCGTCGATGGCATCGACAATCTGGCCAATCCAAAGGTCCAGTTCCTTGAGCTTCTTGTAGAGCTCCGGCGTATCGTGGCCGACGGAATGGCCCACATGGTCCGGATCGTCATAGATGAAAGCGGCGAAGCGGGGTTTCTTCTCCAGGATGTACTGCCTGCCAGCCTCGCACAGCTCGGCCTGCGCCACCTTCGCATGATAGCTGAATGCCACGGTATCGATCAGATACTTGATGCCACTCCACTCGTACAGGCAGCCGATCTCGGCCTTGGGTTCCTTCTCGCGCAGGTATGTGAACACCGTCGGGAAGATGCCTTCTGCATTCTTCACGGCAGGCTCCAGGTCCGGCTTCTCGGAGCAGCACTCCCAGAACCCGTGCTGCTCGGGCCCCACGCCCGTGAACATGGCATCCCAGTTGGTGGCGCTGTGGGAAGGCAGCACGGTGCGCTTTTTCAACGTCCAGGCGCCCTCGGCCATCATCTTCTTGACGTTCTGCATGTCGGACTGCTCCACGCTGTAGGAGCCCCATCCATCCAGGCCGATGTAGAACACGTGCTCCACTTCGTGGGATTCGGGCTTTGCGCAGGAAAGGAACAAGGCCATCAGGATGGCAGACAAAGAAAGTTTCTTCATATTCAAAGTGTTATTAATCATCAATCGACAAGCCGGCGACGTACACCCGGCCGCCGGTCACTTTTTCGTTCGCATTACGGCCAAGCCAGAGTTCGAACCAGCCTTCTTCCACACGGTACCTCATGGCGGCGTCCCAGAGGCCGAAGCGGCGGAATGGAACTTCCAGCTCCACTTCCTTGCTTTCGCCCGGCTCAAGCGTGATACGGGTAAATGCCACGAGTTCCTTCATGGGACGTGCGACGGAGGCGATCTCATCATGGGCATAGAGCTGGACCACCTCGTCGCCTTCCACGGCGCCTGTGTTGGTCACGGTGACCTTCACGCGGAGCGGCTCTCCGGCCGCGAGTTTCTCCGGCAGCTGCAGGTTGCCGTATTCGAAGGTCGTGTAACTCAGCCCATAGCCGAAGGGGAAGAGCGGCGAACCGTCGTTCTCCACATAGCCGTAGCCGCGGCCGCTGGGCTTGATGGAATAGTAGTAAGGGTTCTGGCCGATGGAACGCACCCAGC
>CAMVPS010000026.1:0-24680 GCA_947169405.1 uncultured Bacteroidales bacterium | reverse complement strand
TTCGTCCGCTTCTGCGACGCCTTCAACATCCCGCTCGTCACCCTGGTGGACGTCCCGGGCTTCCTGCCCGGCACGCAGCAGGAGTACGGCGCCATCATCACCAACGGCGCGAAGCTCCTGTACGCCTACGGCGAGGCCACCGTCCCGAAGGTGACGGTCACCCTCCGCAAGGGCTACGGCGGCGCGCACATCGTGATGAGCTGCAAGCAGCTCCGCGGCGACGTGAACTACGCCTGGCCGTCCGCCAGCATCGCCGTGATGGGTGCCGACGGCGCCGTGAACGTCCTCTACGCCAAGGATATGAAGGACGATCCCGAGAACGCCCAGAAGATCTTCGACGAAAAGAAGAAAGAATACGAAGACCTCTTCTCCAATCCCTACCAGGCCGCGCAGAAGGGTTACGTCGACGACATCATCGAGCCGCGGAACACCCGCTTCCGCGTGATCCGCGCCCTGGAACAGCTGGCGAACAAGCAGCAGGAAGTCCCTGCCAAGAAACACGACAACCTTCCGTTATGAGAAAGCGCATTCTCCTCATCCTGGCCCTTATCGCGGTCAGTTTCACGAGCCTCCGCGCCCAGAACGTCATCGACCTCATCATCGCCGAGGCCCTTGCCGTTCCGGACTCCACCGGCGTCGTGGACGACTATGGGCGGCAGGGAGGCTGGATCGAAATCTTCAACACCTCCCAGGGGACGGTCAACTGCGCCGGGTGCTTCCTGACGGACGACCGCTCCAACCTCAAGAAGAGCATCATCCCCAAGGGTGACCTCCGGACCAAGATCGGTCCCCGCCAGACCACCCTCTTCTATGCCAGCGGCAACGGCGACGACGGCACTTTCTACGCGAATTTCAAAGTCCGTCCCGGCAGCACCGTCTATCTGGTTTCCAATGACGGACGCACCGTCATCGACTCCCTGACCATCCCGGCCAACATCCCGGTCGGCATGTCGATGCGGAAGGAGGCCCACGACCTGCGCCAGCAGGAGTTCAAGGCCGTTCCCACCCCGACGGTTCCCAGCCCGGGCATCTTCAACGGCGACCTGAACGCCGCTTCGAAGGCCGAAGCCATGGCGGAGAAGGACCCGCACGGCGGCATCCTCTCCCTCGTCGCGGTCACGGTCGTGTTCAGCGCCCTCGCCATCCTGTGGTTCCTGTTCTGGCTGTTCTTCGACCGTCCGGCCAAGAAGGCGGCCGAAGCGAAGAACCAGCCTCCGAAGCCCAAGAAGGAGAAGAAAGGCAAGAAGGCCAGCCTGGCCGAAGTGCCTGCAGGCTCCCCGACCGACGAAATCGCGGCCGTCATCGCCCTCGCCATGGATATGGAACAGGGCGGCGACGACTACGCCGCCATCGCGATGGCCATGCACCTCTACTTCTCCGACGCCGTCCACGACAACGAGTCCTTCGTCCTGACGATGCGTCCCAAGGAAGGTTCCGCCTGGAACGACAAGAAGCAGATTTTCAGAAAATTACCCAGATAAAACAAATCCAGCGATATGAAAGAGTACAAGTTCAAGATCGGCGGCAAGGAGTATAACGTGACCGTCAATCCCAAGGAAGGCAAATTGTTCGATGTGACCGTGAACGGCGCCACCTACGAGGTGGAGTCCGAGAACGCGCCGGTCGCCGCTCCGGCTCCCCAGCCGGCGGCCGCCCCCGTGCAGGCTGCGCCCGCAGCCGCCGCTCCCGCGGCGAAGCCCGCCGGCGCCGGCGAGAAGGTCGCTTCCCCGCTTCCGGGCGTCATCATCGAGATCTCCGTCAAGGAAGGTCAGCAGGTGAAGGCCGGCCAGAAGGTCGCCATCCTGGAGGCCATGAAGATGGAGAACGAAATCCCCGCCCCCAAGGACGGTACCATCACCGACATTCACGTGCACAAGGGCGACACCCTGCAGGAAGGCGACCCGGTGGTAACGATTGCCTAGTTCCCGTATGGAGCACATCTTCCAATCCCTCTCCCAGTTCTGGGAATATACCGGTTTTGCCAACTGCGCGTGGCAGAACGTGGCGATGATCGTCATCGGACTGGTCTTCATCACGCTCGCCATCGTGAAGGAGTGGGAACCGATGCTGCTGATTCCGATCGGCTTCGGCATGATCGTCGGCAACATCCCCATGTTCCCGGGGCTGAACATCGGTATCTATGAGGACGGATCGGTCCTGAACATCCTGTACCAGGGTGTGCGGCAGGGCTGGTATCCGCCGCTGATCTTCCTCGGCATCGGCGCGATGACCGACTTCTCGGCCCTGATCTCCCAGCCGCGGCTCATCCTGATCGGCGCGGCCGCGCAGATGGGTATCTTCGGCGCCTACCTCCTGGCCCTGGTCTTCGGGTTCGCCCCGAACGAGGCCGGCGCCATCGGCATCATCGGCGGCGCCGACGGCCCGACCGCCATCTTCCTGTCTTCGAAGCTGGCTCCGGACCTGATGGGCGCCATCGCCGTGTCGGCCTACTCCTACATGGCCCTCGTCCCGGTCATCCAGAAGCCGATCATGCTCCTGCTGACCACCAAGAAGGAGCGCCTCATCCGGATGCCCGCCCCGCGCGCGGTTTCCCAGAAGGAAAAGATCATCTTCCCGATCGTGGGCTTCCTCACCACCGCGTTCATCGTCCCGTCCGGTCTCCCGCTGCTGGGTATGCTGTTCTTCGGCAACCTGCTGAAGGAAAGCGGCGTGACCCGCCGTCTGGCGAACACCGCCGCCGGCCCGATGATCGACGTCGTGACGATGCTGATCGGTCTCACCGTGGGCGCCTCCACGCAGGCTGACAAGTTCCTGAGCGCGAAGTCCGTCCTCATCTTCGGCCTCGGCCTCCTCTCCTTCGTCATCGCCACCACCAGCGGCGTGCTCTTCGTGAAGATCATGAACCTCTTCATCAAGAACCCGGCGAAGAAGATCAACCCGCTCATCGGCAACGCCGGTGTGTCCGCCGTGCCGGACAGCGCCCGCGTGTCCGAAGTCGTGGGCCGCGAGATCGACCCGAAGAACCACCTGCTGATGCACGCGATGGGCCCGAACGTGGCCGGCGTGATCGGTTCCGCCGTGGCGGCCGGTATCCTCCTGGCCTTCCTCGGTTAACGGATGAAATACATCGTCCAGAATTACTCGACGGACCCGCACTTCAACATGGCGTTCGACGAGTTCTGCCTGGAACAACTCAAGGCGGACGAGCCGGTTTTCTACCTGTGGCAGAACCGGCCGTCCGTCATTATTGGCCTGAACCAAAGCGCGTACGCCGAGGTAAATCTCCCCTTTATGAAGGAGAAGGGCATCATCCTGGCCCGGCGCGTGACCGGCGGCGGCGCCGTCTACCACGACCTGCAGAATCTTAACTACACCATCACCGGGCGCATCCGGGACCTGGAGACGGACTATCCCGCCTATGTCGAGACGATGGCCCGCGCGCTCCGGCAGCTGGGCGTACCGGCGGAGGTCAGCGGGCGGAACGACATCCTCGTGGACGGGCGCAAATGCTCCGGCTATGCCAAGCGCGTCTCCAAGGACCGCCTGATGATCCACGGCACGCTGATGTACGATGTCGACATCGACACGCTCACGCAGGTCCTGGCCACCCCCGGGAGCAAGCTCTCCGCCGCGGGCGTTTCCTCGGTCCGTAGCCGCGTCGCGAACCTCAAGGGATATCTTCCTCAGTTCGAGGACATCCAAGCGTTCCAGGCGGCCTTGCAGGCCCTTCTCGCGGGGGATGACGAGGAAATCCGCCTGACGGATGCGCAAATCGCGCAGATCGAGGCCGATGCGGCGGCCAAATTCCGCACCTGGGCTTGGATTTACGGCCACTCCCCCGTCGCGTCCTTCAGCGTCGGAAAGAAATTCGTCTGCGGTCGCGTCGAGGCCGCGTTCTCCCTCAAGGCCGGCTGCATCGACGGCCTCCGCTTCAGCGGCGATTTCCTGGGGAACCTGCCGGCAGACCGGATTGCTGACGCCCTGCAGGGCTGCCGCTTCACGCGGGAGGACATCCTGGCGACCTTAAGCAAAGAGCCCGTCGAAAACTGTTTCGACAGGCTCTCTGCAGCGGAATTGACCGCTTTACTCGTGCAGGCTTGACACCGACACCGGGCCCAGCAGGCCGGAGGGCAGGAGCGGCGAATCGGCCGTATACCAGTTCGAGGCGGTGAAGGTCCATTTCCGCGGGGCGTCCGGCTGGAGGTCGCCGATGATCCGGTTCGGCCACAGGTTGATCACCTTCACTTCCAGGTCGTTCACGCCAGCGTGCAGGTACTCCGCCGGGACTTCCACCCGGAAAGGAGCCTTCCAGACGACGCCCAGGTCAAACCCGTTCACTTTCACGCGAGCGAGGTTCTTCACGTCGCCCAGGTCGATTTCCCAGGCCGACGCGCCCTTCACCTGCTTCTTCTTCAAGGAGAAGGTCTTCCGGTAAGTGACCGTGCCGGCATAATACCGGATATTCGGGTCCTTCGATTCGGTATAGGACATCAGGTGGTCGAAAACCGCCGTGGCAGGAGCTCCCAGGCCCGATTCGAAGGAAAGCTTCCAGGAACCCTCCATCGTCAGGACCGGCTCCTTCCGGATGTGGGCGGCCGGAACGGGCGTCTCCGGCGCCTTGCCGATGACGACGAACAGGGCGTCGTTCGCTTCCAGATCGAGCTTGAAGAACCGGTAACCGTCCTGCGAGGTGGACGCATTGATCCGCCGGACCTGGCCCGTGGCGGGATCCAGCAACCGCGGCTGGCCTTCGCCGCCCCGGACGAGGATGACGGAGGAACCCGGGGTGCCGGAGAAGTTCCGGATCCACCAGATGTCTTCCCGGTCCGTCTCCCGGTGCACATAGGCCCAGCCCTCCGGAAGGACGCACTCCGGCTCGATGCCTTTCGCCTTCAGCGCCGCTTCCACCGGCATTTCCAGGAACAGGGGTTTGAGCTGCAGGAGCAGCAGGTCGAAGGCCTCCTGGTGGTCCGTGAGGGAAGCGCAGCGCTCCGGCAGGGTCCCGCACACGGGAATCCCGGCCTTGGCCAGGTACAGGATCCGCTCGAGGAGCGCGTAGGACATCGTCTTGCAGTTGGGACCGAGAACCAGCAGTTTGTAGCTCATCCCGGACTCGGTGACGAGATGTCCGTCGATCGGGAACACCGCCCGCTGCAGGGCGTACGGGTTCACGAAATCGTAGGAGTAGCCGGCCGGAATGTCCGGGAGCTTGTCCCCGAACAGGCCGGTGATGCAATTGTCTTCGCCGTAATAATAGAGGATGTCGGCCTTGAAGCGGCCCTGTTGCAGCAGGTAGGAACTGCGGGCCAGATAGTCCGTCCAGGCGCGGGCCTCCTCCGCCCAAGTGTCGTGGCGGTTGAACCATTGGCCGAAGCCGATGAGGTCCAGGCCCGGCCGGTGCGTGTCGTCCGGCTGGTGGGAGGACTCGTGGATGACGAACCGGTTCAGGCCGCAAGAGAGGGCGATGTCGGCCGTGTTCTTCATGTTTTCCGGGCAGTAAGAATAGTTCTTCCCGCCGACGCCGCTGGTGGTGAAGGATTCCGCCGCCACGATGTTCTGGCCGAAGATGTGCGCCACGGAGGCCGATTCGCGGATGTCCGCCATCGCCATCGGGATCGATGAGCCGTCGCCGGCGTTGTCCATCCAGATGGCGGACATCGGGATGTCGGCCGTCCGCTTGAGGTCCATGCCGTCCCCGACAAACACGTGTCCGTTCTCGTGGGATTCGGTGTAGCGGCCCTTGTAGCCCGCTTCCCGGGCGATGCCGCCCAGGCGGTCGTAGTTCTCAGCCATCAGCTCGCCCAGCGTGCGGCGCCAGTCGAAGAGGAACTGCTCCGTCTCCGCCGTGCTGCGGATCACTTCGCCGGTCAGCGCCGGGAGCCACGGGAACAGCGAATAGCCCCGCCGCTGCTTGAACTCCTGGAACATGTTCCCCGTCCAGGTCATCTGTCCGGCTTCGTAGCTGTCGGTCAGGACATACTGCACCGGAGCGCCTTCATAGATGCGGAAGAACTCCTTGAAATAGGCCTCCCAGGCCTTCGGGTCCAGTTTGTCCACCTCCAGGCCCGTCGCCTCGGGCGGGGCCGGATGGTTCTTCTTGCCGGTTAGGGAAACGCCGAAGCGGTAGATGCGCCAGCGTCCCGGCGGGACGTCCCAGATCATCCGTCCGTTGTCGTCGATGAGGCTGAGGTCCTCGATGCGGTGCACCGCATCGGCGGAATCCGGCGTCAGGTAGTCGGCGAAATCGTGCGGGGCGGCGAAACCGGCCTTGTCCTCGGCGTGATTGACCTTGACGACCCCGTGCAGGACGAACTCGGGGATCTTCGTCCCCTTGGGGACCTGCACAGGCACGCCGAAACGGGCCAGGGAGGAGTCCACCGGCGGATTGATGACTTGCAAGCGGAAATGCCGGGCCCGGGTGGCCGGAATGTCCATCGTCAGGACCTGGCAGTTGGCCGAGGGAATGTCGCATACCTTCCGCCAGGTGACGCCGTCGTCGCTGGCTTCCAGGTAGTTCTCATAGGTAGGCGGCGTATTCCGCCAGACGCTGCGGACCTTTCCGCCGCAAAGGGTCAGGGCGCGGATCAGCTGCGGATTTTCGAAAGAATACTGAATCCAGGCATGCGTTCCGTCCTGGGCGAGCGGGAGCAGCAGGTCCTGGTTGAAATCCCCGTCCGTGAGCTGTTCCACCGTGAAATGGCCGCCGGAGGACGTAACCTTGGCGCCCATCTCCCGCATGGACCGCTCCGCATCGGGCAGTTTCACGGCCAACGTGGCCACGTGCTGGAACCAATGCGGCGCATCGCCGCCGTCGGCGATATTCTGATAGGAGCCGGGGGTATCGAAGTGCGCCGGCATCCGGATCAGCTGGACCGTGCTGCCGCCGGTCACTTCCTTCGTCCGCCAGGTGAGCTTTTTCATCGCGTCCGCGGGCTTCACCCACGGGCCGCCCGTGGAACTCCAGCCCGGAGCCGACGCGACCGCCGTCTCCATCCCCTTCTCCGCCGCCAGGTTCATCGCATAGCGCACCGCCACCTGCCACTGCGGCGACTGGTACGGCATCGTCTCGTCCACGATGGGGCGCATCCCGAGACCGCCCGCGTCAAACTGATGGAACCCGCCGATGCCGGCCCGCTCCATCCAGTCGATATCTTTCGTGATTCCGTCGATGGACACGTTCCCGTCCATCCAATGCCACCACACGCGCGGCCGCGCCTCCTGCGGCGGGTTCGCGAATTCTTCGTACAATCCCTGCGCACCGGCCAGCTGGGCGACCGAGAGCAGGGCGAGGAAAAACAACCGTTTTTTCATAGTTGCAAAGTTAACCTTTTCTTTGTAAAACCGCCGTTTTTTCCTACCTTTGTATCCCGTATTCAGGCAAACGACTTATGAAATACGGGTTCGACAACGCAAAGTATCTCAAAATCCAATCGGAACACATCAAGGACCGCATCGCCACTTTCGGCGACAAACTCTACATGGAGTTCGGCGGCAAGCTCTTCGACGATTTCCACGCCAGCCGCGTCCTGCCGGGCTTCGAGCCGGACAGCAAGCTCAAGATGCTGATGCAGATGAAGGACGACGCCGAGATCGTCATCGTCATCAGCGCCGTGGACATCCAGAAGAACAAGGTCCGGACGGACCTCGGGATCACCTACGACATGGACGTCCTCCGGCTCCGCGACGAGTTCATGGACCGCGGCCTGAGCGTGAACAGCATCGTCATCACCCATTTCAACGGCCAGTCCAGCGCCGTCGCCTACCGGAAGCGCCTGGAGGCCATGGGCATCAAGGTCTATTACCACCACACGATCGAGGGCTATCCCCACAATGTCACCCTCATCGACTCCGACGAAGGATTCGGCCGGAACGACTATGTGGAGACCACCAAGCCCCTGGTCGTCATCACGGCCCCCGGTCCC
The DNA here is from genome assembly GCA_947169405.1 of uncultured Bacteroidales bacterium. Lineage (GTDB taxonomy): Bacteria > Bacteroidota > Bacteroidia > Bacteroidales > UBA932 > Cryptobacteroides. The sequence continues at coordinate 16,797 of CAMVPS010000026.1, read as the reverse complement.
GGCAGCGGCAAGATGGCCGTGTGCCTGAGCCAGCTGTACCAGGAGAACAAGCGCGGGGTCAAGGCCGGCTACGCCAAGTTCGAGACCTTCCCCATCTGGAACCTCTCGCTCACCCACCCCGTGAACCTCGCCTACGAAGCCGCCACGGCGGACCTCGAGGACGTGAACATGATCGACCCGTTCCACCTGGAAGCCTACGGCGAGACGGCCGTGAACTACAACCGCGACGTGGAGATCTTCCCCGTGATGAACGCCCTCTTCATGGACATCTACGGCGAATCCCCCTACAAGTCCCCGACGGACATGGGTGTGAACATGGCCGGCTACTGCATCTCGGACGACGAGGTGTGCCGCGAGGCCTCCCTGCAGGAGATCGTCCGCCGGTACTACACGGCCCTGTGCAACTTCGCCGACGGCAAGGCGACGGAAGGCGAGGTGAACAAGATCGCCCTCCTGATGAAGCGGGCGGGCATCTCCCCGGCCTACCGGATGACCACGGTCGCCGCGAAGGACCGCCTGGACCGCTCCAGCACCTGCACAGCCACCGCCGCCATCGAACTGGAGGACGGCACCATCCTCACCGCCGAGGGCAGTCCCCTCCTCGGGCCCAGCGCCGCCCTGCTCCTGAATTCCCTCAAGCACATCGCCGGCATCGAGCACAACGTGAAGCTCATCCCCCAGACGATGATCGCCCCGATCCAGAAGACCAAGGTGAACTACCTGCACGGACGCAATCCCCGCCTGCATACGGACGAGGTGCTGGTGGCGATTTCGATGTTGAGCCTGATCGACGAGAACTGCAAGCTCGCCCTGGAGCAGCTGCCCAAGCTGCGGGGCGCCCAGGTGCATTCCACGGTGATGCTCAGCGAAGTGGACCGCAAGACCTTCCAGAAGCTCGGAATCGGCCTCACGTGCGATCCCGTGCGCAAGATCAAGAAACAGCAGAAGATCGTGGACGAGGAGTCCTAACCCTTTTCCTGCGCGTCGTCCCGCTGTCCTTCCCGCCGGGATTCCGCGATCGAAATCATCAGGTTCCGGACCGTGAACACGATGGAGAACTGGCCGATGGCCAGCACCCAGTCGTGCCGGACGATGCCGTACGCGATGATCATCACCGAACCGACGACCCCCAGCACCCAGTGCCCGAGCGGCAGGATGGAGCGGTGACGCTTGTAGCTGTACACGAGCTGGTACACCGTCCGCATTTCATAGGTGAACTGGCCGAGGACGCCGAAAAGAAGCAGTCCCATCGGCACGTCCTCGTTCTGGAGGAACGTGTCCACGAAGGAATGGAAGTCTTTCGCGATAAGGGCGAGGATGACGAGCGGGAACAGCGCCTGGATGACAATCACGATGCGCGGGACTTTCTTGTACAGGCCCATCACGCCGATGTTCCACATATAGATGTAATAGCCGACGCTCTCGCCGAAGATGATGGAGAAGTCCTTCCGGAGCCATCCGTACACATACAGGATGACCGCGCCGATGCTGCTCAGGATCCAGTAGATGCCCGGAGACTCCACCGAATGGGATTTCTCCGAGAGATACCACTGGATGAGGATGCGCACCCCGTAGACGCCCATCCCCGCAAAGCCGATGAGATATACCCAGAAAGGACTGTCCATACGTGATTACGGCCGGGGTTCGTCGTAGAACCGCGTCCAGACCGCATCCTGCAGCTCATCCGGCAGGCCGCGCAGGACCGCGCGCGTTGTGTTCTTCGGGAAATCGCTGTAACGCAGGAAGATGAGGCCGTCCAGGCTGTCGCAGAAGAGCGGGTCCACATTGAAGCATACGAGCCGGGCATTGCAGCTGAAATACTTCCGCACGAGCACCGGAAGGCGGTATTTCCCGTCCGACAGGGCCTGGATCGCGCGGTCCAGGGCGTCGATGTTCCCGGGGGCGACCCGCAAGTCGTCGGGGTTCACGTTGAGGTAATCCGGCACGAAGGGGTGCGACGGCTTTGCAATCCGTTCCGCATCGGCCATCGGGAAGTTCTTCGTGACGTAGTCCACGATGAGGCTCTTGTAGAAATGCGGAATGTCGTTGCTGATGCTCACGGGGCCGGAGTAGTATTCCAGCTCGGGCATTTTCAGCACCGAGACCGCGAGGCCGGTCAGCAACAGCCGGAGCGGCTGGATTTCCCGCTGGTATTTCTGGACGATGAAGGAGCGGCCGAGCTCCATCGAACGGGACAGGAGGGATTCCGCCTTGTCCCCGTAATGCACGAGGGAGTCCGAATAGAAACCGGGCAGGCCGCCGTGCTCCCGCATGATCTCCGGGCCGAAACCGAGGCGGTAGGCGCCCACAATTTCCTGGTTCGGAATGTGCCAGAGCACCATCTGCTTGTAATAGGCGTCATACTCGTCCGTATCGAACGCCAGGCCGGTGCCTTCGCCGATCGCGCGGAACGTCTCCTCGCGGAGGCGGTAGAGCTCCCGCATCACGGTCGGGGCTTCCGCCGCCGGCAGGAGATAAGCCCGATAATCCCCGTTTTCAAACAGGATGTGCTGGCCGAGCTTGTCCATTTCCGCGCGGATTTCGTCCGCGGGAACGGGCTCCGCGAGCGGAGCCGGCGCGGCCTGCAAGGACGGCTTGGGCGGCTCCTGGAGCTGTCCCTCCAGCGCATAGGTGCGGTTGCGGAGGAACTTGCCCAGGGCGGGCACGTCCAAAGCCGCGATCTCCGAGGCGGGAATGGGCTGGCCGATCCGCACCTGGATCACCGTACCGCGCTTGTTGAACACCTCGTGGATGAGGCGGGCGGTGCGGAGCCGGGGATGGAGCCGGCCGAGGATATGGAAGGACTTCGAGTTGCCGCCTTCGAAATAGACGGGCACGACCGGAAAACCGGACTTCTTGATGAGCTTGACGATGTTTTCCGCCCACGGGATGTCTTCCACGACCTTTCCTTCGCGGAGGGAAGTCTTGTTCTTCCCCTTCTGCCAAGTGGCCACTTCGCCGGCCGGGAACAGACCCAGGGGGTGCTGGTCCGCGATATGGCCCAGCGCGGCGCGGATGCCGGAGATGCTCCGGGCGCCGCCGCTGGAGAAGTTGTCCACGGGGATGAAGCTGTCCTTGAGGCTCGGGATCATCGACAGGAAGAAGGTCGTCAGGATCTTGTAGTCCGGGCGGCGGGCGCCGACCACGGAGCTGAGAATCATCCCGTCCAGGCTGCCGTAATGGTGGTTGGAGACCGTGATGAAACCGCCTTCCTTCGGGATGCGCTCCAGCTGCTCCGGCGGAATCTCGTACCGGACACCCACTTCTTCGAGCACGTGGGCGGAGAATTCGGGGCCGAAGGATTCGTGGAACTTGTGGTGGATGCGGTTCACTTCCTTGAACTCCAGCAACCGGTAAGCGGCCGAGGCGATCCGACGGCCCAGCCAGCCCTTGATTCCCAAGAGTTTCTGCAGTTCATCCACCTCCAGGACGGTAGTTTTGGTCTTAGGTTCGGTTATAGTGACTTGCTCTTTCATCTTTCGATTATCAAAGGTAACAATTTTCCACGAATTTACATTATCTTTGCCTCCGCTATGCAGCATCTGGGTGAAATCATCTCGCTGATGGTCGCCGTCTTCTGGACGGTTACGGCCATCTTCGCCGACAAGGCGAGCCACCGGATCGGGTCGATGTCGACCAACGTCCTCCGCCTGGCGATGGCGTCCGTTTTCCTCGCCGTCCTGCTGTGGGTCACCCTCGGCCGGCCCTATCCCCTGTACGCCGACGGCAAGGCCTGGCTCTGGCTCGGGCTCTCCGCGCTGGTGGGCTATGTGTTCGGGGACTGGTGCCTTTTCAACAGTTACCTGGTCATCGGCGCCCGCTTCGGACAGTTGTTCATGACTCTTGCTCCCCCGATGGCCGCCATCGCCGGATGGGCCCTGCTCGGGGAAACGCTTACCTGGAAATCCATGCTTGCGATGGCCGTGACCCTGAGCGGTATAGCCATCTCCATCTTAAGTAAAGGAGAAGGACACAAGATGAAGCTTTCGTTGCCGCTGAAAGGGGTGCTGCTGGGCCTTGGCGCCGGCGCCGGACAGGGTGTCGGCCTCGTCCTGAGCAAGATCGGCATGCAGCATTACGAAGCTGCGGTCCCGGCCGGCGCGCCGGAACTGATGGGCACGATGCTTCCCTTCGCGTCCACGATGATCCGCGCGCTCATCGGCTGCGCCGGATTCCTTGCCTTGATGGCCCTGCAGAAGGATCTTCCCCGCCTGAAAGCGGCCTTCCACGACCGCAAGGGACTGGCCTATGTGGCCATCCTCACCCTCTTCGGCCCCGCCCTCGGCGTCTCCCTCTCCCTGATGGCCGTCCAATACACGGACGCCGGCATCGCCTCGACGCTGATGGCCCTGACGCCCGTCCTTATCATCCTCCCCTATTCCCTGATGTACAAGCAGAAAGTCCGCCTGAAGGAAATCATCGGCGTGACGGTGAGTATGGTGGGTGTGGCGATGTTCTTCCTAATGTGACAACCTCCGGTGCCCGGAGAAGAACCGCTGCGGCAGCTCCATCGCAAGGATGATACCCAGCACGATGGCGATGGCCACTTTGCCGGCCAGGAAACCGGCCGCGCTGGACTGGTCGATCTGGCTGGAAACCAAGTAATAAGTGCACCAGAACACGCCCGCTCCGGGAACGAGCGGGAAGATGCCGCACAGCAGGAAAACGGCGGCCGGGCACTTTTCGATGACCGCGAAGACGCGGGAGAGAATGCCTACGAAAACGGTCGAGACCAGCGTCGCCATGGCGGCGGACATCCCGGCTTTGCGGAACAGGATCAGATAGAGCAGCCAGCCCAACGCACCGACGATGCCGGCGGGGATGTACTGCTTCCGGGGAACGCCGAACAGGACGGCGAAGGCGGTCGTTCCGACGAAGGCGGCCAGCGTCTGGACAAGGAGACTCGCCGTCTCGGGATTCGCCCACACGCCGTTGAGCGCGATCAGGCCGCCGGCCACGGCACCGTCCAGCATAAAGCCCACGCTCACGCCGATGGCGATGCAGAAAAAGCCCAGCAGGGCGTCCGTAAGCCGCGTCAGGCCGGCGAGATAGTCCGCGTTGGCGAGGTCCCGGACGCCGTTGACGAACGGAACTCCGGGAATGAGCGGCATGATGGCGCCGATGATGATGTTCGCGAGGCTGTTTCCAAAGCCGACATGGTAGCATCCGACGCATAACAGGGTGGCAACCAGCGCATTACAGATGCCGCCGACGATGCGGGACATGTACCGGCCGCTCACCAGGAAGATGAACACGTTCAGCAAAAGACCGACAACGAACGCCGCGCCGCAGTCCAGCCAGCCGCCGCCGAAGACGGCGCAGAAGCCGGCGGCGCCGAAGGCGGAACCGAGCGTCTGCTCCCACATCGGCTTGGCCGGCGTGCTGCGGATCTTCTCCAGGCGCGCCCGGGCCTCCTCCAATGTGCATTTGCCCGCGGAAATGTCATAGCTGAGCTGATTCACCTGCACCACTTTCTGGAGCTGGATGGGCCGGATGGGGATGAACTCCACATTGGCGTAGGTCGACGCCTGGCCGCCGGCCTTTTCCACCTTCCCGGCGCTGCCGGTGGTGAAAATGCCGTTGGAAAGGACGAAGAAATTGCCCCGGTCCACCCCGAAATAGGTGGAAATCCGGGCCATGATGTCCTCCACGCGGGAAATCTCCGCCCCATTTTCGAGCAGGATGTGCCCCGCGATCGAGGCAACTTCCAGAACTTCGGAAAAGTCGTGCTGCTGTTCCATGGTACAAAGATAATAGATTTCTCGACAAGCTCGAAATGACAAGGGGTTGTTCTCGAAATGACAAGGTCACTTCTCGAAATGCTGGTAATCCTGGACGGAGCGCCAGGTGCCGCCCCAGGAGAAGCCGCGGGCGCGGAAGAGCTTGTAGCAGAGGTCTTCCTTGTCGATCTTGTGCGGGAAATCCTTTGAGCGGTCCGCGAAGGCGGAAGCGCCCGCAGGGCGCACCCGCGAAGGCCGGACGTAAGGGTTCTCGAGAGGGTTGATGTCGACCGCCATGCCCATCGCGTGCTTGGAGAGCTCGCGCATGCCGGTTTTCTTGCGGTAGTTGAAGCAGGAGGTGTTGTCGGCCGTCATCGAGGCCTCGTCGTCCCCGCCGAAATCGTCGATGAGGCGGATGCTCCGAATGGGATACCGGGCCTCGTACAGGTCCCGGAAGATGGCCACGAGGTCCTCGGCGATGGCCTTGTTGCACACCAGCTCCCCGAGCTGCTCATTCCCGTCGAAATCGACATAGGAGAGCCGCAGATAGCGAAGGTCCGAGAGCGGAATCTCCGCATCGTCCGGATACGAGACGCCGCGCATACGGGCCTCGACGGCCGCCGGAATGGGTTCGGAGATGAAAACGGGCTCCACAGGGGCCGCTTCCGCAACGGGCTCTGATTCAGGCGCAGGCGCGCTCACCTGCCGGCATTGGCAGCCGGCAAGCAGGCACAGGGCGGCGGCTATCGGCAGGAGCTTTCTCATTTTTCAGAGGCGGCGGCGCGGAACATCGCCCGCAGCGCTTCGATGGATTTGTGGATGTCGTATTCTTCCGTGGACTCGGCATAGCGCCAGCCCATCTCGTGACGCTCCTCCGGGTGGTCCAGCCAGTAGTCGATACACTCGGCCAGGGCCTTGGGGTCCTTGGTCGGGAAAAGGCTGTGCTCGTCCAGGGCGAACTGGGAGGTGGCGGTGAGCTCCCCTTCCGCGATTACGGGCACGACGGCCTGCTGGAGGGCTTCCAGGGCCGACAATCCTTCGACCTCGACCGTGGCGCAGTGGATGTACAGGTCCGCCTTCGCGGCCAGCTTCCGGAGGCCGTCCCGGTCATGGAACTGGAAGATGGGGTCGTACTTCACGACACCGTCCTCATACAGTTTGTGCGCCTGCTGCTTCACACTGTCCGCTTCGGGGCCGCGGCCGGCGAAATAAAGCTGGATGCGGTCCGCATACTTGGAGTAATGCATCGCTTCCAGGAGCGTGGGCTGGTCCTTTTCCACGGCGAGGCGGCCGATGCACACGATGAGGAAAGGCCGGGAAGGATCGTCGTCCTGCTCCACGCGGGTGACCTTGTCGGGAATGATCCCGTTGGAGATCAGGTGCAGGCGGGCCTTGAAGCCGAACTTCTGCAAGCGTTCCAGCACGTTCTCCGTGGGGCATTGGATGTCCGAGCAATAGTTGAACACGAAGTCCCGCCAGGCACGGAGCATATTGTAATTGAGGAACTTCCAATCACCGAGGTTGATCGAGCAGAAGAGGTTCTCCGGGTGCAGGTGATAGGTGGCCGTGCAGGGGACGCCGTAGTATTTCGCGACCCGGGCCGTGACCATCTGGATGATGAACGGCTCCTCCAGGTGCACCACGTCGGCCCACTGGACCGCCTCCTTGATGACGGACAGATCCGTTTTGGCGAACTTGTAGCCGTGGGACTGGACGAGCCCGTCGAAGACGGGGACGTGGAAATCGGCCAGGACATAGTCCGGCTGGGGCGTCTCGGCCTCGTGGTTACGGCCGGAGAGCACGCGGACCTCCTCCCCCGCCTCGCGGAGGTATCGGACCGTACGGCGGGCGGAAGCGGACAGACCGTTTCCGGACGCGTAGAAATTGTTGACGACAAAGAGGATTTTCATAGTTCAGTAATTGAAACGGAACTCGTCCACGTACAGGGTGCTGCCGCTGCCGCCGGTGAAAGAGCCGCCGTCGCGGCTGGGCGTCACATAGATGAACGCATAGCGGGGCGTCTTTCCGTTCCGATAATGGAAGGTGATTTCAAAAGGGATGTAGCCGCCCGTATCCTTGTCCAAGTCCAGGACAGCGCGGGCGATGAGGTGCGGGTCCTTGTCCGCGTCCACGAAGGGTTCTTTCGTGGTGTCGACATGTTTCAGGCCGGCCCAGTCGGTCAGGATCACCTCGACCCGGCCGACATCCGGCTTGCCCTTCCGGTCCAGGTTCGGTTCCTTGGCGTAATTGACGGGTTTCGGGATGTAATGGACATAGCCGGAGAGGCTCTTCGGACGGCCCGTGAACGGGACCCCGAAGTCCATGTCGGCCCCGGAGAGGTCCACCACCTTGTTGAAACGGCCGGTAAAGAGATTTCCGGCGACGAAGGCCCACAGGACCTTCTTGCTGACCACTTTGGCCGCCGCCTTCCCCTTGCCGGGCACGGCCACGTGGTCGTATTCGGGCGTCGTCGTATTGACCCCCAGGAGGCTCAGTCCCTTGTTGGCGGAGTCCCAGGCCTGCTCGCCGGCCGGGGCGTCTTGCGCATACGGATACCACGACCCGCCGGTCTTGGACCACGTGTCGAACCCCATTCCCGGGATCTGCTGGGCCCGGACGGTCAGCGCCGCCAGGACGGCCAGGACGGTTCCTGCAAGTTTCTTTTTCATTCGCGCTGCAAAATTAGCAAATTCCGGGCTAAACAACTATATTTGTATCTTGTTTGGCGAAACCTATGGGACTGTTACTCATATTCCTGTTCGGGGCGATGGCGATCTCCTTCCTGTGCTCACTGCTGGAGTCCACCCTTCTGTCCACCCCCATCTCCTACCTCTCGATGAAAGAGGAGGAAGGTGACCGGAACGCCATCCTCTTCTCCAAGCTCAAGGACAATCCCGACCGCCCCCTGACGGCGATCCTCTCCCTGAACACCATCGCAAACACGGTGGGCGCCGCCGGCGTGGGCCAGCAGGCCGCCGAACTGTTCGGCAGCCAGTGGTTCGGCCTGGTCTCCGCCCTCATGACGGTCCTCATCCTCGTCTTCTCCGAAATCATCCCCAAGACCATCGGCTCCTACCACTGGAAAAGCCTCACCTGGCTGTCCCGCATCATGAAGGGCCTGATGGTGATTCTCTACCCTGTCGTGTGGCTCGTGGAGATTCTCCGCAAGCGCATCGCCGGCGACGAACCGGACACCGGCATCTCCCGCGAGGAGGTGTCTGCGATGGCGAACATGGGCGAGGAGGAAGGCGTGATCGACAACTCCGAGAACAAGGTCATCCAGAACATCATGAAGCTGGACGACATCAAGGCCTATGACGTGATGACCCCGCGCGTGGTCGCCGCCATCGCGCCGGAATATATGACCCTCAAGCAGTTCTACAAGCAGGAGGAGCTTTCGCACAACTCCCGCATCCCCGTGTACGCGGACTCCCCGGAGTTCATCACCGGCTACGTCCTCCGCTACGACGTGCTGGAGAACCTCGCCGAGGACAAGTTCGACACCCGCCTGCGGAGCATCAAGCGCAAGATAGCGGCCTTCCACGAGGAAACCTCCGTCAGCGACATCTGGGAATCCCTCCTGAAGACCAAGGACCAGATCGCCCTGATCATCGACGACTACGGCTGTTTCCAGGGAATCATCACCCTCGAGGACATCATCGAGACCATCCTCGGAATGGAGATCATCGACGAGAACGACACGATCACCGACATGCAGCAGTATGCGAAGGAGCGCTGGCTCAAGCGCAAGAACCAGTACAAGCAGATCGTGCTCCCCGATGAGGATGCCGACGCCTGACCCCCGGGACATATCGTGAAACGCATCGCCGTCATAGGAGCCGGTGCCGCCGGTTGTTTCTGCGCCGCCGAACTCCGGCGGCTGCGGCCGGCGTTCCGGGTCGATGTCTATGAATCCGGCCCGAAGGCCCTCGCCAAGGTCGCCATCACCGGCGGCGGGCGCTGCAACCTCACGAACTCCTTCGAAGGCATCCGGAGCCTTTCCGAGGCCTATCCGCGCGGCGACCGCCTGATGAAGCGCCTCCTGAAGCAATTCTCGCAGGAGGACGCCTGGCGCTGGTTCGAGTCCGCCGGCGTCCCGCTCGTCCTTCAGGATGACCACTGCGTGTTCCCCCAATCCCAGGACGCGATGGACATCGTCCACGCCCTTCTCAGCCGGATGGAGGGAGCGAACCTGCTGCTCCGCACGCCGGTTCACCGCATCGAGACCCCCGATCAGGTCGGGGGTGACGGGAATGTCATGCCCGGCTCGACCGGGCATCTGCTCGTCGACGGCGAGCCCTACGACGCCGTCGTCGTCACCACGGGCGGCGCCCCGAAGGGCCTGCCGATGCTGGACGGCCTGGACCTGGAATGGGTGCCCACGGTGCCCTCACTCTTCACCTTCACCATCCGGGACGAGGGGCTCCGGAGCCTGATGGGCCTGGTCGTGGACGCGACCGTGTCCATTCCCGGCACGGCTTTCAAAGCCGACGGTCCCCTCCTCATCACCGACTGGGGCCTGAGCGGCCCGGCCGTCCTGAAACTCTCCTCCTATGCCGCCCGGCATCTGCACGGGACCGGCTACCGGGCTCCCCTGTCGGTCAACTGGCTGGCCCGGAACGAGGCCCGGGCGCGGGAAATCCTGCAGGAAACTGCCGCCGACAATCCCCGCAAGCAAGTTTCCAACACACCTGTAGCGGGGCTTCAAGCCCGGCTATGGAACCATCTGACAGCCAAGGCCGGACTCCGGTCGGACATCCGCTGGGCGGAGCTCGGGTCGAAGGGTCTGAACAAGTTGGTGAACGTCCTCACGCAGGACGCTTATGAAATCGCCGGCAAGACGAAGTTCCGCGAAGAATTCGTCACCTGCGGCGGCGTGGCGCTCGGAAATCTGGACCCGGCCACCCTGGAGAGCAAACGCCATCCCGGGCTGTATTTTGCCGGCGAGGTGCTGGACATCGACGCCATCACCGGCGGATTCAACCTGCAGGCCGCCTGGACGACGGCCTTCACGGTCGCCCGCGCTATCGCTTCGAAAGGGTGATCTCCGCGGTTTCCATCAGGACGAACCGCATCCCGCAGTTCGCGGCGAATTCCCGGTCATAGTGCGAATCCCCCAGCATCAGGCTCCGTTCCGGGGCGATGTCGGGGAAATCCCGGCAGGCGGCGAGGAACATCCCCGGCTGGGGCTTCCGCATCGGATGGTCCGGTTCGAGTTCCGAGCAGGTGTAGATGGCGTCGATCCGTCCGCCGGAAGCGCTGATTTCCGCCAGCATCCGGGCGTGGACCGCCTCCAGTTCCGCCTGCGTCATCTTTCCCTTGCCTACGCCCCGCTGGTTGCTCACCAGGATGACGTGCCGGAACTTCGCCGCCCATTTCCGGAGGCATTCCCGGATGCCGGGCAGGAAGGCGAACTGGTCCCAGGTGCGGACGTAATCCCCCGGCAGCCAGCGGTTGACAACCCCGTCGCGGTCCAGGAAAAGGGTGTCCGCATCGGAAGCGAGAACTGCCTCGGAAGCCTTTAAAACGGCCTGTATTTCAGGGAGTTCCCGCTGCGCCCGGGCATAGTCCTCGGGGATGCCGATGTCGATGAAATACCCGTCCTGCACCTCGCCCGCGACCAGGCCATAATTCGCCAGGGGCTGCAGGACTTCCCGCTCGAAGGAGTAGTTCTTCGGGAACAGGCTCATATCCAGCTGGGAACGGTCGATGGCATAGACCCCGCCGTTGATGAGCCCCTCGGCGCAAGGCTGTTTTTCCCGGAATCCGGTCACCAGGTCGCCGTCCCAGTCCACCGCGCCGTAGCGGTCGAAATCCCGCATCGGCTTCAGCGCCAGGGTCACCGGGGCCGTGAAATGCAGGGCGTTCAGGTCGACATTGTAGAAGGTGTCCCCATTCAGGACGAAAACCTGCTTTTCCCGGCACTTCTGCAGGGCCAGGCGGATGCCGCCGCCGGTGCCCAGGGGTTCTTTCTCGATGGCGAAGCTGACGGCGAAGGGCCATTCCCGCCCCTGGACGAAATCCATCACCTGCTCCCGGAGATACCCCACGGAGAACACCACGTGGCGCACATCGAAGCGGGAAAGCCACTCCAGCTGGTACTGCAGGAAAGGCTTCCCGTCCACGGGAGCCATGCATTTCGGGATTTCGCCGATGACTCCGCGGAGCCGGGTGCCGAGCCCGCCAGCGAGGATTACCGCTTCCATTTCTCGGGAACTTTGTCCGTCTCGTACACGCGCCAGGCATGGGCGCCCCGTTCCGTGAACTGGAAGGGAACGACCTTGCCCGGAAGGCCTTCCAGGGCCCGTACGACGGCCATTTTTCGGACAGGCGGCACCATCAGCATGATGAAACCGCCGCCGCCCGCGCCGGAAACCTTTCCGGCGACGGCCCCGGCGGCCATCGCGGCGTCGAAGGCTTCCTGGATCATCGGATTGGTGATGGCGCCGGCCATCTTCTTCTTGTCCTCCCAGGCCTGGCCCAGGATCCGGCCGAATTCCGCCATGTCGCCCTTCAGCAGGGCCAGCTTCATATCCGAGGAGCTCTGCCGGATGCGGTGCATCGCCTCGATGGCGACGGCGTTGCCGGAGGACGTGTTCTTCTGCTGCTCGCTGATGATGGCGGCGCTGGAACGGGAGCGGCCGGTATAGTACAGGACCATCGACGCTTCCAGTTCGTCCACGATCCAGGACTTGATCTTGAGGGGATTGACGATGACGATGTCGTCCCGGTGGAATTCCATGAAGTTGAACCCGCCGAAAGCGGCCGCGTACTGATCCTGCTTGCCGCCGGCGAGGGCGAGGTCCTTCCGCTCGATTTCATACGCCAGACGGGCCGTTTCGTAGTCCCCCAGGGGCAGGTTCATCCATTCGGCGAAGCACTTGAGGATGCACACCACCATCGTGGAGGACGTGCCCAGGCCGGAGCCGGCCGGCGCATCGTTGTAGGTCGTGATTCGGAAAGCGCCCGGGACGGGACCGAAATCCCGGACGATCCGACGGTACACGCCTCGGATGAGGTCCGGGGCGGAGGCGAGCGTCGCATCCAGCGGACATTCGACGTGCGTGTCGCAGTCGTACGCATCGACCACGACCGTCTCCCCCGGCTGCGTCTCGATGGTGCAGTAGGCGGAAAGGTTGATGGTGGCATTGAGGATCTGTCCCCCGTACAGGTCGCTGTAGGGCGAGACATCGCTGCCTCCCCCGGCGAGGCCGAGCCTGAGCGGCGCTTTGCTTCGGATAATCATACGGTCGTGTTCAATTCGTACAAATTTAGCTATCTTTGTCCAAATTACCAACGATGCGAGACGGACTGCAAACCTACGTCGAGGCGGAGATCATCCCCCGTTACCGGCATTTCGACAAGGCTCATCAGGAAGACCACGCCCGGAGCGTGATCTCCCAGGCGCTGGAACTGGCACGCCATTACGACGTGGACACGGACCTGGTGTACGCGGCGGCGGCCTACCACGACACCGGCCTCGCCGTGGACCGCGCCACCCACCACCTGGAATCCGGCAAGATCATCCGGGCCGACGCCCGGCTCCGGGACTGGTTCACGGAGGACGAGATAGAAATCGTCGCCGAGGCGGCGGAAGACCACCGCGCGTCCGCAAAAACGGCCCCCAGAAGCATCTACGGCCGCCTCATCGCCGAGGCCGACCGCCTCATCGACCCGATCACCATCATCCGCCGGACCATCCAGTTCGGCCTGTCGCATTACCCGGAACTGGACCCCGAGGGCCATTGGGAACGCACCCTGGCGCACCTGCGGGAGAAGTACGGCGACGGCGGCTACCTGCAGCTCTGGATTCCCGAGTCGCCCAACGCGGGGAGACTCGAAGAACTCCGCAAGATCATCCGGGACCCGGAAACCTTGCGGAGCGTCTTCGAAAAACTCTTTGCGGAAGAAACCGCTACTGGGCGAGCGTAGCCATCTTTTCCTTCACGGCGGCGATTCGGTCCGCTGCCCCCGGATAGCCCGTTTCCTGCGCCTTGGAGTAGTACAGGACGGCCTTTTCGTACATCTCGAGGGTCAGGGACTTGACCTTGGCCTTGTCCTTGCGGCGGGAGACCGACGGCGATTCGTCCCCCAGCTCCTCGAAGTCCACGCCGGCCTGATAGAGCAGGCGGGCCTGCTCCCGGACGGCCTTCTCGAGGTTCTCCTGCTGGGCGCTGATGGTCTCGTTCTGCAGGACGATGGTGCCCCGCTGGGCGGAGATCTCCTCGTTCTGCTCGCTGATGGTCCGGTCCTTGTCCTGGATCTCGGCCTTCAGGTCCTCGATTTCCTTCTCCTTTTCGGCGATGACCGTCTTGAGGCTGGAGACCAGTTTCTTGTACTGGGCGTTGTCCTGCGTGAGGCGCTCCAGCTGGCTGAGCTTGCCCTTGATGTCGCTGATGCTGTTCTCGATCATCTCCACCTGGTTCAGGCGTGCGGTTCCCTGCTCCACGTCGGTGCGTAGGACGGCCGTCGAGCCGGAGATCTGGGACAGTTCCTGGAGGATGTTGTCCACGGCGGTGGCCGATTCGATATAGCTGTCACGCGTCGCTTCGGCGCTGACTTTCAGTTCGTTGTAGGCATTGACGACGGCATCGTACTCTTCTTTCGGGACCGTCGTCCCGTGCTGGAATTCGCAGGCGGTCGCCAGGGCCGCCGCCACGAGGATTATCGGGAGAGCTCGCATAGGAAATTCGTCTTTTCGAACCGGATGGTCGTGAGTTTGAGGTCGGAACGGTAGGAGATGCTGCCGGTGCCCAGTTCGTCGGAGGAGACGGTGCCGTCTTCCGAGATCGTGAAGGAATACACCGTGGGACCGTAGACCGTCACGCGGGCGATCTGGTACTGGCGCTCCGCGATCTTCTTCACGGAGGCCGTCGCATAGCGGGTTTCCCCGTCCGAGGTGAACTTCATCGAGTAGCTTCCCTCCAGGTTGCCGATCTTCTGGACATCCGGGAGGAGACTCACTTGCTGGACGGAACGGCCCGCGCAGCCGCCGAGGAGGACGGCGGCGGCAAGGGCGAAAAGGGCCAGGCGGATGGGTTTCATATCGTTCTTTTACTTAAGGATCGCATCGGCAAGGGCCTCCAGGGCTGGCAGGTCGCTGTCCTTCATCCGGCTGCGGAGAGTGACGGTCTCCCCCACGATCTCCACGTCCTTCATCGCGCCGAACAGTTCCTTCATCACCTTTCCGGCCGTCGGGGCCCAGGTTCCGTTCTCCACGAGGGCGACCTTCTTGTTCTGCCAGGACTTCATCTGCAGGGTGTGGATGAAGTTGTACGCCGGGGAGAAGAGGCCGCCGTCGTAGGAAGCGGCGCAGAGCACCATCTTCCCGTAGCGGAACGCATCTTCCACGGCCTCGGCCTGGTCGTCGCGGGTCAGGTCCGCGAGCGCCACCTTCGGGCAGCCCTTGGCCAACAGGATCTCCTTGAGCTTCTCCGCTGCAACCATCGTACCACCGTGAATGGAAGCGCAGGCGACGAAGACGCCTTCCGTCTCCACGCCGTAGGTGCTCCAGGTCTGATAGAGGTCGATGTATTCGCCGAGATTCTCGCGCAGGATGGGGCCGTGGAGCGGGGCGATGACCGCCGGCGCGAGCGGCAGGACCTTCTTCAGGAGCACCTGCACGGGGGCGCCGTACTTGCCGCAGATGTTGAAGTAGTAGCGGCGGGCCTCGCAGGCCCAGTCGTCATCCTCTTCCCCGAAATAGCCGCACTTGGACAGGGCGCCGAACTTGCCGAACGCATCGGCGGCGAAGAGGACCTTGTCCTTGCTGTCGAAACTCACCATCACTTCCGGCCAATGCACCATCGGGGCCATGATGAACTGCAGCGTATGGGCGCCGAGTGCGAGGGTGTCCCCTTCCTTCACGGCCAGCGTGTTGAAGGTCTCGCCGTCGAAGAACTGGCCCAGGAAGACAAGCGCCTTCGCCGTGGCGACGATCCGGACCTCCGGATATTTCCGGGCGAGCTCCAGGATGGTTCCGGAGTGGTCCGGTTCCATATGATGGACCACCAGGTAGTCGGGTTTCCGGCCGCTGAGGGCCTCCTCCAGGTTCGCCAGCCATTCCGCGCCCTTGCGGGCGTCGACCGTGTCCATCACGGCCACTTTTTCGTCCAGGATGAGGTAAGAATTATAGGACATTCCTTCGGGCACGACATACTGGCTCTCGAACAGGTCCAGGTCCAGGTCGTCCACGCCGACATACTTGATTTCCGGGGTCAGATTCTTGATCATTTTTTACGTGTTATTATATCTTACAAAGATAGCACAATTCCGCGCAATTATCAAGTTTCTGAACATAAGTTCAGGCGAATAGGATATTCAAGTAAATATGTCTATATTTGCTAACTGACCACTTGTCAATAAATTGCATCACTGATATGAACGCTTTTAAACTGCCGCTGATGGCCGCCTTCCTGATCGGGCTCGCCGTCGCCTGCGGCAAACCCGAACCCGACCCCGGCCACGGCCAGACGACGCCCTCGCAACCGCAGGTCGTCGCGGTCTCGTCCGTCAGCCTCGACAAAACCTCGGTCTCCCTCAACGTGGGAGAATCCGTTACGCTTGCCGCCACGGTGAAGCCGGACAATGCGACGAACAAGACCGTTTCCTGGTCATCCAGCAATGCGTCCGTCGCCTCCGTAGATGCCAGCGGTAAGGTATCCGCTGTGGCAGAAGGGACCGCGACCATCACGGCGAAGGCCGGTGACAAGACGGCCACATGTTCCGTCACGGTTACGAAAAAGGTTGTCGCTGTCGAATCAGTCACCTTGGACAAGTCTTCACTGGAGCTTACTGAAGGTGAAACTGCTACCCTTACCGCCACTGTGAAGCCGGACAACGCGTCCGACAAGACCGTTACTTGGAGTTCCAGCAAAACCTCCGTTGCTACCGTGGACGCCAACGGCAAGGTGACCGCCGTGGCCGAAGGAACCGCGACCATTACGGCCAAGGCCGGCGACAAGACGGCCACTTGCTCGGTTACCGTCAAGAAGAACACTGTCGCCGTCGAGTCGGTCACCTTGGACAAGTCTTCACTGGAACTTAATGAAGGAGAGACAGCTACCCTCGTCGCCAC
>CAMVPS010000025.1:0-25151 GCA_947169405.1 uncultured Bacteroidales bacterium | reverse complement strand
TGTGTCTGAATTAAAGGGTTACTGAATTATTTCTGATGCCGCATCAGCGCCTTCATCGTGGCAAGGAAGCAAGGGCCGGAGGAGAAATACTACCCGCAGGTGTGGAGATTTCTCAGGAGGTGCACTTCACCCTTGCCGACTCCACGTGAAGGAAATACCTTTGCATCAAGAAATGGTCTCAGTAACCGGTTCAGTCACATGGATCAGCCACAGTTCCTCCGTCATCGGCAAGACCCCGGATCCTAGGCGGCAACGGGATGAAAAGCACGCCCATCGCTAGCGGCCGGAAAGAACCGCGTGAAGCGGAAAGAGGGCTGGCACAACGGCGAAAGAAGATGCCGCTCCCCTTCCAGGGCGCAGGCCAAGGGGCGGATCCCCCGATTCACCGACAGGTGCGGAAAGTTGACTGAGAGCCAGGGGAACAGGAGCCGGTTTGGTGGGAAAGAACGCCGGGGTGTAGGGTCTCCTTCAGGATTTCTGCGCTCCGGATTATCTTCGGGTCAAAAGAAAAAGACTCCTCGGCCAGACCGGCCGCTTCCGTAATCGTCTAAATAATCTCGACGATATCATCGGCGCTTTAATAACGGATGTTGAACGTCAGTCAATTTCCAATAGACACAAGTATCTCCAAGCCATTGCTGACTTGGAGATTGTGATCTTCATTTGAAGCAACTCTACGCGTGTTTGTGGAAAGCGTAGAGCTCGTACTGGCAGAACCCGCTACGCTCCTTGTAGCCCAGCGGGGACGCGATCTTGTTCTTCCGGAGCCAGGCTCCGATGCCCGGCAGGTTGTTCTCGTCGACGAACGCCAGACGGTCGGTCTGGAGGAAGCTGCCGAGGTTGACGGTGATGACTCCGTAGAGCTCATCGTCCGGGACGGTGTTCATCAGGACGGCCAGGGAGCCGTTGTTCTGGTAGCTGTCAAAGCTGAGTGACACTTCAGTGCCTTTGAATTTGAGAGTCTTCATGACTTAAAACTTGTTTTGGGTTTCATCTGCGAAGGAGTAGTAGGATTCATCCGTGAGGATGATGTGATCGAGGAGAGAGATATCGAAGATGTCGCAAGCCTTGCGGAGCTTGTTCGTCTCGTTGATGTCAGCAACGCTCGGGACGGGTGTTCCGCTCGGGTGGTTGTGGAAGAGGATGATCGCTGTGGCGTTCGTCAGCAGCGCTTCCTTGATGATCCGCCGGTGGTCGATCTGGGTCGACTTGATGGTACCGACGGTAATCATCTTCTTGGCCAGCGGGAGATTGGCCGAGTTGAGAAGGAGGATCCAGGACTCCTCGTGATCGAGGGCTCGGAGGTCTTCCCGGAGGAATCCGGCTGCCTGGGCCGATCCTTTGATCGGGGTGTTGGGTGTGTAGTGTGCTTGCTTCTTCATTTTGCTGCGGTTTTAAGGTGAAACATCTTTCTTTGCGCTGCAGAAAACGTGATACCCCTGCAGGACATCGGCAAGACAAGGTGGAGAACGCAGTGGACCTTGTCGGGATGTCCGGGTGTCACAACTTTGCGGCGTAAAAGGGAGATGTCACCTGACCGAAGCTGAAGAGGCAGGTTCACGGACATCTCAACTCTCCGGGTAAGTGAGGGAAGAGATTGCATGTCGGGTTAAAAGAGAAAACTGTTATTCATCCATGAAAGTCATGTAATGTTATCGGCCAAATAGCGATATTTGCGGCCAATGAAAAATCTAACGACATGAGTAATTATACATTCGAGATGGTCCCGGAACTCGTTGGCCGTATTGCAGAATTGCTTGCAAGCATTGATGAGAAAATTGACAAGATCACGTTTCCCTCTTCCCCATCCGGAGATCACCCGGAAATCATGGGTATAAATGAGCTATGTAATTACTTGCCTTCGCATCCGTCTTCAAAGACAGTCTATAGCTGGTGTCATAATAACACCATTCCGTATTACAAGCAAGGCAAGCGCTCATTCTTCAAGAAATCCGAAATCGACAAGTGGTTGCTCCGTACGCGAGTGAAGGATTGGACCGAAATGATTGAAGAAGCTGAGAACCGTCAGGAAATGAGTCGATTGAAAACAAGAGGACAGTAGAACGAATGGAAAGAATCAATACAGCAGTGATTCCAGAAATCCTCGCCAGAATCGTCAAAGAACTGGAATTGATTAACAGATGGCTCGACCTAAGAATGGGGCCAGAAAATGATGAAGCGATAGGCAAACAGGAGGAGTGGTTGAACATATACGAACTGTGCAACATGATACCTGGACGCCCCAGGATTACTACACTACGTGGTTGGATGTACTCTGAAAAAATCCCCTACTACATGTCAGGAGGAACACCTGTTTTCAGGAAAAAGGAGATAGAAGCCTGGATTCCACGTGCGATGAGATACGGTATAGGGGACTTCTTTACTAGAAGCCGAAAATACCGGGAATAACAGTATTGTACAACCAATTGTACTTTATATACAATGCAGACTATTCCATTCAGTTTTTTCTTACCAGAAGAGTGTGGAATACTTATATGTTTTTCTTTTGACCCGAGACATTGAAAACTAAGTGGAAGTTGTTACCTTTGCATCAACGGAAAGTCTATAGACTGACCCGTTAATAATTCAAACGGCCCCACCTGCTGTGACAGCAAGTGGGGCTATCTCTTTTCCGACTTCGGGGCAACGACAATTATCCGGGACAAATTCGGGACAATTTTAAAAGCAATCGCCCCTACAGACATCTGTAAGGGCGACTTGAGAGGTGCCAAGCGGAATCGAACCGCTGTAGCAGGTTTTGCAGACCTGTGCCTAACCGCTCGGCCATAGCACCGTTGGGATTGCAAAGATAGGAAGTTTTTCCGAAAGTGCAAAAGATTTCTGAGATTCAGGGTCAAGCCCGGAATGACGGTTACTCGACGTATAGCAGAAGCCCCTTCAGGTACTCCCCTTCCGGATGGTAGATGTTCACGGCGTGGTCGGCGGGCTGGTTGAGGCGGTCGAGGATGCGGACGGAGCGGCCGGTCTGGGCGGCGGCGGAGAAGACCGCGAGGGCGAAGGCCTCCTTGTCCACGACCTGCGAGCAGCTGAAGGTGAAGACGAAGCCGCCCGGCGCGACTTTCGCGATGGCGGCCGCGTTCAGGCGCTGGTACGCCCGGAGGGCGTTCTTCAGCGCCCCGCGGTGCTTGGCGAATGCCGGCGGATCCACGATCATCAGGTCGTACTTCCCTTCCGGAACGTCGCGGAGGAACTCGATGGCATCGGCGCAGTAGGAGGTATGCTGGTCGGGCGTAAAGCCGTTCAGGGCCACGTTCCGGTCCACCATGTCCATCGCCTTCTTGGAACTGTCCACGGAATCCACATGGACCGCTCCCCCGTTCAGGGCGTAGATGGAAAAACCGCCCGTGTAGCAGAAGAGGTTCAGGACGTTCCGCCCCTTGGCGAGCCGGCCCACGGCCGCGCGGTTCTCGCGCTGGTCCAGGAAGAAGCCCGTCTTCTGGCCTTCGTTCCAATTGACGTGGAACTTGTTCCCGTTCTCCAGGACGACGCATTCGTCCGTGTCGAAGCCGGGGGCCTTGTACAGATAGCCGTCGACGAGGTCCAGGCCGGCCTTGAAGGGCGCGGTGCCGGAGCTCTTGTCATAGACCGCCTTCAGCGTGTCCCCGTAAACGGCCTTGAGGGCCTCGCAAATGGCGTTCTTAGCCTTGAACATGCCCACGGAATGGGCCTGGAGGACGCAAACGCCGTCATAGTAGTCGATGATAAGGCCGGGAAGGCCGTCCCCTTCGCCGTGGACGAGCCGGTAGCAGGTGGTCGACGCCGACCCGTGCAGGCCGCAGGCGACGCGCGCCTGGAAAGCCCTGCGCACCATCTTCTCCCAGAAATCGGGCGCGGTGGGATCCTCGTCGAAGCTCAGGATCCGGACGGCGATGGAGCCAATCTGGTAATGGCCCGTGGCCAGATACTGGCCGTCGGCGGAATAGACCCCCACGAGGTCGCCCTCGGCGGGTTCGCCCGTAATCTGGGCGATGGCCCCGGAAAAGACCCAGGGATGGAACCGGAGGATGGAATCCTCGCGGCGCGGACGGAGATAGACTTTTTCCATCAGGCTTGATCGGGATAGAGCTCCGGGTGGAGCTGTTGGGGGGTGAGAGGCGCCTTCTCGGACTGCATCAGGCGGAGATACATCTCCCGGCACACCCAGGCGTCGGTCGCCGCATAGCGCTGCTGTGACTCGGAAAGCTTCTCGGCTTCCCAGTTGGAAAGCTGCTGGGCCTTGGAGATCTTGAAGCCCAGGATGATGGCCGCCATCTTCTTCACGGACTTGTCGCGGATGCCGTATTCCCAGCCGATCTTCTGCAGGTCCACGAAGTTCTGCGGCTGGAAGCCGGCGAACTTCTGCAGGCCGTGGACATCGTCGTGGATGGCGGCGCCCACCTTGATGATGGCGGGATTGGCGAGGATGGCGCACAGGCGGCGCGGAATGCCGCCCATCAGCTTGATGCGGAAAAGATAGGCCTTTTCGGCCCCGGAAAGCTGCAGGAGGGCGGTGCCGTTGGAACGCTGGTCCGGGGAGAAGGTGGGCCGGGTCTCGGTGTCGAACCCGATGACCTTCTGGTGCTTGAGGTAGCTGACAGCCTTCCCGAACTCCTCGCCGAGCGAGTCGATGACGTGGATCTCGCCGGGGAAGGACGCCAGCTCCAGGCGGCCGATCTCTTCCGGACTAATCGATATCTGGAACATACGCGGGGTCGGACTTCGTTTGGGCGGAAAGATAGGAGGCGCTGACCTCGACCGGGACGAATTCGCCGTCCGGGTTCTCTTCCGTCTGGTAATAGCGGGCCGCCGGATAGGCGATGTCGTGCGTGAACAGGTTCTTCTGCCGCAGCAGGCGGTACAGGGCGCCCGTCAGCGAGGCGGCCGGTTCGATGAAGCGGAAATGCGGCATCAGGATCCGGTCGAAGGCCATGTCCTCTTCGGTGATCTGCCGATGGATGTGTTCCTTCTCGGCTTCCAGCTCTTCCACGGATACCGTGAAACTGTCCAGCAGGACGGCGTCCAGGTTGCTTCCGGGCTTCAGGGAGCGGAAGATGCCCAGCATATCGCGGAAAGCGGGACGCAGGATGCCGTTTCCGGTGGTGGAGACCACGGTGACCTCCATCTCCGGGGCAATCGCCTTCGCAGCGTTCTCATAGGCGGAACGCGCTTCGGCGGGAGCCCAGACGGCGACGCTCTTGCAACCGGTCCTCGCGGCCTCCCGGATCATCGCTTCCGCGGAAGTGAGGACGACCGCTTCGCGCCCGGCCATCTTGAACAGGGTGTCGACGTCGAACCGTCCATACTCCGAGAGCAGCGAGTTCGCGAAGACAAACACTTTCGCGCGGGATTTCGAGAGGCGGGAACGCGGATCCAGGGCATTCGAATAGGCGACCGTGTCGACGGCGGTCACCACATTGCGCACGGTCACCTCCCGGAGGCTGTCCGGACTGGACGCGGCCATCCGGAGGTAGGGTGCGTTGTACAGGTCCATCAGGATATCGAAAGTCTCGCCGGCAAAGTCCGGCAGCCGGTCCGGGGCGGGGCGGCCGTCGATGTTGTCCACGAAGTCCGCCGTGAGGAGGACGGAGGCGAGCCGGGATGCCGCCTCGGGCTCGCCGATGACGGCGATGGAGCCCTTGGTGCCCGCGGAACGGTAAGTATGGACAAGCCGGAACGACCCGGTCGTATCTGCGGCAAGCTGCTTGACGTAGGGAATCGTGTCCCGCACCACCGTCGGACGCTGGTTGCAGGAAACGAGCGCCACAAGGAGGGCGAGAACGGTTAGGATATGCTTCATACGGGTCATAGATTCTGCAAAAATACGGAAATATCCGTATATTTGCAAAGATGTACACCCTCCTCGCCCTGGATTCGTTCAAGGGTTGCCTGACGGCGCCCGAGGCGGTGGACGCCGCGGCCGCCGCGCTGGCGGGACGCGACGTCTGCCGGATGCCGCTGTCCGACGGCGGCGAAGGCTTCGCGACCTGTCTCGCCGGCTGCCTGGGCGGGGTCTTCCGCACGGTGCCCGTGCACGACCCGCTGGGCCGGCCGATCGAGGCCCGCTACGCCCTCCTGGAAAACGGTCGGATCGCCGTCATCGAAACGGCCGCCGCCAGTGGTCTCACCCTCTTGAAACCGGAAGAACTGAATCCGCTCAACGCCTCATCCATCGGTACAGGTGAGCTGATGCAAGATGCTGTCCAACAAGGTGTGGAAGAGATTTGGATCGGCCTCGGAGGGACGGCTGTGATGGACTGCGGAGCTGGTCTCCTGCAGGCGCTCGCTCCCCTTCCGGACCGCATCCGGATCCATGCCTTCTACGACGCCGACGTACCCCTCACCGGACCGGGCGGCGCACCGGCCGTTTTCGGTCCCCAGAAAGGGGCGGACGCGCAGGGCGTGGCTGAATTGGAGCGGCGGTTCCGCCACCAGGCGAAAGCCTGGAAGGAGGCGTACGGCATCGACCCGGAACGGCTGCCCGGGGCCGGCGCGGCCGGCGGCATCGGCGCCGCGCTCGCGGTGTGCCTCGGCGCGGAAATGCACGCCGGGATCGAGGCGGTCCTGGACGCGGTCCATTTCGCGGAACGCGTCCGCGGCTGCGACCTCGTCATCACGGGCGAAGGCAAGGCGGACAGGCAGACGCTGACCGGCAAGGTTCCGTTCGGCGTGCTGCAGGCGACCCGCCGCCACGCGCCCGGAATCCCCGTCGCCCTCCTCGCCGGGAAGGTCGAAGACCGGGACGAACTGCGCGCGGCAGGATTTGACGCGGTTATTCAAGTGACTCCGGAAGAATCACTGAAAAGCAATTATTTAGATAAGTCATTCGCCCGGGCGAACATTCGCCGGGCCGTCCAGGATCTCGCGTATTTTCGGGATTAGGAGCGCGTATACGTACTCCTCCTCCATAAAGTGCGTTCCTTCATAGATGGTGTACGTTTTCCCGAACATCTCCTCCCAGAGAGAGACCTTCACCACACCGGATTTCCGGTAGTGGTCCCGCGTGCCGAAGAACGCGTAATAATACCCGCCTTCCGCGGCGGCCTTCTTCGCATCGGCCCAATGCGCGGCATACTTCTTCAGGATGTCATACTCGAAGCGAAGCGGCTGCCGGTCCCCTTCCTTGACCCGCCAGATCCGGTGCAGGAGGGCTTTTCCGCCGGGCACCTTGCAAACCCAGGCCAGCCGGACCAGGACGTCGGGGGCGCCCAGCGACGGGGAGACGAACAGATGCGGTATTCCCCGCACGCGCAGGGCCTGGATGGCCCCGAGGGATTCGCCGATGACCAGGGCCGGCTGCAGTTCCTCCACCCAGGAGGCGATCTGCGCCCGGCCGACTTCCGGGTCGAAATCGTAAGTGCGGACGATGCAGCGGAGTTCCGTCCCGGCGAACCGTTCCCGAAGGAGCCGCGGGATCCGGCTGTCGCCGCCTCCGCCCATCCCGTGGATGTACAAAATGGTCTTCACCTTGCAAAAATACGATTTAATCGTTAAATTTGTCAGTTAGAGAAACAAATCTACAACTCATTGATATGAAAAAATCTTTCGTTCTCCTCGCAGCGGCCCTCCTCGCGCTGACCGCCACTGCCCAAACCCGTACGGCCGCCCCGGCCGTCAAGGCGTCCGACTACCAGTTCACCACCGTCAAGGAGATTCCGGTCACCTCGATGAAGAACCAGGCCAACAGCGGCACCTGCTGGTGCTTCTCCGCCATCTCCTTCCTCGAGTCCGAGATCATCAAGGCCAAGAACCTCAAGCCGGAAGCCTATCCGGACCTGTCCGAGATGTTCGTCGTCCGTCACTCCTATCACGACAGGGCGCTCAAGTATGTCCGCCTGAACGGCTATCTGAACATGGCGCAGGGCTCCGGCTTCGGTGACGTGCTGGAAGTCATCCGCGACTACGGCATCATGCCGCAGAAGGACTACACGGGCATGCACTACGGCACCGAACTCCCCGCCCAGGGCGAGCTGGACGCCGTCCTCAAGGGCTATGTGCAGGCTGTGGTGAAGAACCCGAACCGCAAGCTCACCCCCGTCTGGGCCAAGGGCTTCGACGGCATCCTGGACGCCTATCTGGGCGAGGTTCCCGAGACCTTCGTGGAGAACGGGGTCACCTATACCCCGGAGAGCTATCGCGACGCCCTGGGCATCAACCCGGACGACTACGTGAACATCTCCTCCTTCACGCACCATCCGTTCTACAGCCAGTTCGCCATCGAGGTGGAAGACAACTGGCGCTGGGGCCTTTGCTACAATCTGCCGCTGGATGAGTTCATGGCCGTCATCGACAATGCCGTGAACAACGGTTACACCGTGGCCTGGGGCGGCGACGTCTCTGAAACCGGCTTCACCCGCGACGGTCTCGCCATCCTCGTGGACACCGCGGTCAAGCCCACCGGCTCCGACCAGGAGCGCTGGGTCGGCCCCGCCGCCCAGCAGCAGGCCGCCCCGCAGGCCAAGAAAGAGCTCCCCAAGGAGATCGAGGTGACCCAGGAGAACCGCCAGCAGTGGTTCGACGAGAAGACCTCCACGGACGACCACGGCATGCACCTCTACGGCATCGCCAAGGACCAGAACGGCACCAAGTACTACCTGATCAAGAACTCCTGGGGCGTCACCGGCGCCTACAAGGGTGTCTGGTACATGTCCGAGAACTTTGTCAAGGGCAAGACCCTGAACTTCGTCGTCAACAAGAAGGCCCTTCCGAAGGACATCGCCAAGAAACTCGGTATCAAGTAAATGGCGCTTTACAAGCACATTCCCAACACGATCACTTCCATGAACCTCCTCTCGGGGGTCATGGGAGTGATTTTCACTTTGGAGGGACACCTCGAGTGGGCCCTCCCGCTGATGATCCTGGCGGCGGTCTTCGATTTCTGCGACGGCCTCGCCGCCCGGCTCCTCGACGCGCATTCCCCCATCGGCGGCGAACTGGACTCCCTGGCGGACCTCGTCAGCTTCGGCGTCCTGCCGTCCTTGATGCTGTATAGAGTCATGCCGGCGGACGCGCCGGCCCTCCTGCGGTATGTCCCGCTGTTCGTGGCGGTGATGTCCGCCGTCCGGCTGGCGAAATTCAATGTGGACGACCGCCAGACGCTGGATTTCCTCGGCCTGCCCACGCCTTCGTGCGCGATGATTTGCGGCTCCCTCGCCTATTTCCTCCACGCGGAGGGCGGCGTCCCCGCCGAGGCCGGTCCCTGGCTCGTGGCGGCCATCGCCGTGGTCCTGGGCCTGCTCCTCGTGAGCGAGATCCCGATGTTCGGGATGAAAATCAAGAAAGGCCATAAGCTTCTGGACACGAAGCGTATAGCCTTTCTCATCCTAGCCGTGGCCGGCGTGCTCGTTCCCCTGCTGTTCAAGCAGAACTGGAGCCTGGCCGTCCTGGCTGTGTTCTCCGTCTACGTGATCGAGAACCTCGTCGTCGCGCTCATTAATAGTTTTCGGCGCGGAGCATAAAGTAGCTCTTCGGGTGCTTGCACACAGGGCACAGCTCCGGCGCCTTCTTGCCGACCACGATGTGGCCGCAGTTGGAGCATTCCCAGATCATATCCTCCTCGCGGGAGAACACGATACCGTCCTTGATGTTGCCTAAGAGCTTGCGGTAGCGCTCCTCGTGCGTCTTCTCGATGGCACCCACCTTGGCGAAGAGGAAGGCGATGTCGTTGAAGCCCTCTTCCTTCGCCTCCTCGGCGAACTTGGCATACATGTCGGTCCATTCGAAGTTCTCGCCGTCGGCGGCGTCGGCCAGGTTCACTTCCGTCGCGGGGACCTCGCCGCCGTGCAGGTACTTGAACCAGATCTTGGCGTGTTCCTTCTCGTTCCGGGCGGTTTCCTCGAAGAGGTTCGCAATCTGGACATAGCCGTCCTTGCGGGCCTTTCCGGCATAGTAAAGATACTTGGTGTGAGCCTGGGACTCACCGGCGAATGCGGTCTGGAGATTCGCCTCGGTCTTTGTTCCTTTCAGTTCCATAATTCCGTTTATTGTTTGTATATTTGTATCTGTGGCATACAAAGATACGCATTTTCCCGACAGGAACGACGTTCCAATGCAAGAAAAGCGCAAATTTGATTAAACGCATTATCAATCAGTAAATAAAACTCTTTTGTTATAGGTGGTAACAAAAAAGTTAACCCCTAAAAAAGGGGAAAAAGCGCCCCGGAAACGCAAAAAAACGCGCAGATGGCGCAAATGGAAGGTCAGCCCGTGGCTCGTTGCCGCGGGTCTGCTGCTGGTTGCCGCAGGGGTCGTCTTTCCCTACTACCGCGAAGGCCGGTTCGCATCGACGGGCGCCCGGATCCCGGACGGTGCGCGGCACTTCTGCGTGGACCTCTCCCACCACAACGACCGCATCGTCTGGGATTCCCTGATGGTCGTCGTGGACCGGAACGGACGTACCACCAAGGACCTCCTCCGCGCCAAGAGCGTCCACCCCGTATCCGCCGTCATCCTCAAGGCGACCGAAGGCGAACGGATGGTGGACAAGCGCTTCAAGGAGTATTGGGCCGAAGCGGGGAAACGGGCGTTCCCCCGGGGCGCCTACCATTTCTTCCGCTCCTCCAAGGACCCGCAGAAGCAGGCCGCCCACTACATCGCCACCGTCCAGCTCCGCCACAAGGACCTTCCGCCCGTCCTGGACATCGAGACGATTCACCCGGGCTGCTCCAAGGAGGAACTGAACCGGAAGGCGCTCGTCTGGCTGCAGGCCGTGGAAAAACATTATGGGCGGAAGCCCGTCGTCTACACCTCCGATTCCTTCGCCCGCGACATCCTCTCCCCCGCCATCACCGCGCATTACCCGATGTGGATCGCCCGCTATAACAAGAAAGAGCCCCGCTTTGCCGGCTGGACCATGTGGCAGTTCACCGAAGAGGCCGTCGTATACGGCGCCAACGGGGGCTATGTCGATCTCTCCGTCATCAAACAACAACCCTGATATGAAACGAATCCTCCTCCTCGCCGCCCTTACCGCCCTCTCCGGAGCGCTCTGGGCCCAGAAGAAACCCCTCGACCACGACGTCTACGACAGTTGGCAGGCCGTCAGCGGAACCGTCCTCTCCCCTTCCGGGAAAGTCGTTTCCTACGCCGTGAATCCCCAGGAAGGCGACGGCACGCTCTATTTCCGCATCGCCGGAAAGAAAGGCGCCGCCCGCGTCATCGAAGTCCCCCGCGGCTACCAGGCGCGGATCCTGGACAATGACGCCTACGCCCTCTGCCTCATCAAACCCGAGTTCCAGAAGACACGGCGCGCCAAGATCAAGAAACTGACGGGCGACAAATTGCCGCAGGACTCCCTGGCCGTCATCGATCTCCAGCGCGGAGACATCCGCAAGTTTCCGAACGTCAAGTCGTTCCAGCTGGGACTCCATGCCACCGGCCAATTCGCCTTCTCCACCATCGACACCGCTTTCGTGAAGAAGGCGGACAAGGACAAGGGAACGACGGTCGCGGTCTATCATTTTGCCGACGGAAGCCTGGACACCCTGCACCGCATCGACAAGTTCGCCTTCTCGAAGGACGGCCGTACACTCGGACTGATCCAAAAGACGGACAAGAAGCACTCGGTCGTCGGTTTCTATGCCGACGGCAAGGCGCGGATGTTCACCGACACCGCCACCTTCCACGCGGTGCCCGTCTTCAACGAGGAAGGCACGGAAGCCCTCTACCTGCAGGCGAAGGACACGGCGTCCACCGGCAGCAAGCACGCCGCCCTGTGGCTGTATGACATCGTCCGGGACGAGGCGCGGGAGCTCGTGGCCGCAGACCAGCGCCGCAACATGCCGGAGAACTGGGGCCTCACGGAAAACAGCACCTATCGCTTCAGCAAAAAGAACGGGTCCATCTACGCGGGCATCCAGGAATACGTTCCCGTCAAGGACACCAACCTCGTCTCCTTCGAGACGGCGGGCCTGGACATCTGGACATGGGATGCCGACGAGATCCCCCCGCG
This sequence comes from uncultured Bacteroidales bacterium, assembly GCA_947169405.1. Taxonomy (GTDB): domain Bacteria; phylum Bacteroidota; class Bacteroidia; order Bacteroidales; family UBA932; genus Cryptobacteroides. The sequence continues at coordinate 13,204 of CAMVPS010000025.1, read as the reverse complement.
GATGAAGGCGAACCTGACCCGCGACAAGCAGCGCACTTTCCCCTGCCTGTATCAGGACGAAGGCCTCATCCCCTTCAACACCAACAAGGCGGACCGGCTCATCTTCACCGACAACTACGATGCGGATGTAATCCTTGAAGTAAGCCCTGTCAACACCGTTGAAAGCCAATGGAATACGCAGGGAGAATCCATCCTTACCATCATCTTCCCGGGCTCCGGCCGGCGACAGGAAATCGCCCGCGGCGCCTACGACTCGGTGCAGCTCTCCCCCAAGGGGAAATACGCCATCTGGTGGGATTACAACGAGCGGGCGTGGTTCGTCTATGACGTGGCGGCGGAGCAGGTCCGGAACCTGACCGGCGGCATCGACACGGTCTTCTGGGACGAGAAGGACGACCACCCGATGCTGCCCGAGTCCTACGGCCTCGCCTTCTGGGCGGAGGAGGACGCAGAGGTCGTCCTGTACGACCGGTACGACCTCTGGCGGGTCCGGCTTTCCGACGGGTCCGCCTCCCGCATCACCCGGGGCCGGGAGCAGAAACGGACCTACCGCTACCTGAGAACCAAGGACGCGGAGGACGACCCCGGTGTCAAAACCCGGGAGCAGGTCTTCCTGAGCGTCTTCGACGAAACGACCAAGGAAAACGGGCTGGCCTCCCTCCTTTTTGCGGACAAGGCCGATTCCTTCAAGCTGCTGGCCTTCGGCGGATACACCTGGGATGGGCTCCGGAAAGCGAAGAACGCGCCGGTGTTCGCGTACCAGAAGGGCAATCTCCAGGAGCAGATGGACTTGTACGTGACGGACTTCGGCAAGTCGACGGAGAAGCTCACCGCCATCAACCCGCAGCAGAAGGACTACAACTGGGGAACCGTCGAGCTCTATCATTGGACGGCGTTTGACGGCCGCTCGCTGGACGGCCTCCTGTACAAGCCCGAGGACTTCGACCCCGCCAAGAAGTACCCGGTGATGATTTATTTCTACGAGACCTACTCCGAGAACCTGTACAAGAACATCATCGTGCAGCCCAGCTGGTCCACGGTGAACCTGATCTTCTATGCCTCCAGGGGGTACATCGTCTTCGTCCCGGACATCGTCTACACGCCAGGCATGCCGGGCCAATCGGCCTACAACTGCATCGTGAGCGGCGCCGAGTCGCTGACGAAGTTCCCGTGGGTGGACAAGGACAACATGGCCATCCAGGGCCAGAGCTGGGGCGGCTACCAGGTCGCCTGGCTCATCACCCGCACGAACATGTTCAAGGCGGCGGGCGCCGGGGCGCCGGTCTCCAACATGACATCGGCCTACGGCGGCATCCGCTGGGAATCCGGGATGAGCCGCCAGTTCCAGTACGAGCAGACGCAGTCCCGCATCGGCCGCGACCTCTGGAACGGGCTGGAACTGTATCTGGAGAACTCCGCTCTCTTCCGGCTCCCGAACGTGCAGACGCCGGTGCTGATCATGCACAACGACAACGACGGCGCCGTTCCGTGGTACCAGGGCATCGAGATGTTCATGGGCCTGCGCCGCCTCGGCAAGCCCGCCTGGCTGCTGGAATACAACAACGAGGCCCACAACCTCCGCGAGCGCCGCAACCGCAAGGACCTGACCATCAGGCTCCAGCAGTTCTTCGACCACTACCTGAAGGGCGCCCCCGAACCCGCCTGGATGCGCGACGGCGTCCCAACGATCAAGAAAGACTACTACTTCGGGTACGAGGAAGCGAAATAAAAGAATAGAATATGGGCCCCTCCCCCTACCCGTGTCCGAGGGTGGACACGCCTCCGAGAGGGTACTCCCTTCCTCCTAGGCCATCTTCTTGAGCAGGCACTGGATCAGCTTCCCGTTCTCGTCGCGGAGGTGCATGCCGTTGCCGCGGCAGTATTTCCAGAAGCGGCAGGCGGCGCAGTCGTCCTTGTACATCCAGGAGCGGTCGCGGTAGGGCTGGAAGCGGGTGTTCCAGACTTCCATGAAGTCGTCCTCGTAGATGTTGCCCTGGTGGTAGTCCGCGCGGATGCTGGCGCAGGCCGAGATGGAACCGTCGGCGAGGACGGAGCCCACGTTGACGCCGGCCTGGCACATATAGAAATGGTCGCGGACATCGCCTTCGTAATTGCCCAGGAAGCCTTCGCAGGCGAATTCCGCCTTGATGCGACCCTCTTTCCGGGTGGCTTTGATGAACTCCATCAGACCGCGGAGTTCCTCTCCGGAAAGCTGTAGTTCCGGGTCTTGCGCGGCCCGTCCCACGGGGAAGACCGTAAACAACCGCCATTCCTTGAGGCCCAGGCCGATGAGGTATTCTTTCAGTTCGTTCAGATGCGGGTAATTCCGCCGGTTCACGCAGGTGACGACGTCGAAGGCGATGGCGCCGGAGTCGATGACCATCTTGATGGCGGCCGAGGCGCGACGGAAGGAGCCGGGGACGCCCCGCATCCAGTCGTGGTCCGCCTCCAGGCCGTCCAGGCTGATGGTCATCGCGCGGAGGCCGCTCTGCAGGAGGCGCTGATAGCGCTCCGGCGTCAGGCCCCAGCCGTTCGTGACCATGCCCCAGGGGAACTCTTTCTCGTACATCATCCGGCCGCAGGCTTCCAAGTCGGGACGCATCAGCGGCTCGCCGCCGGTGACGTTGATCATCACCTGGTGCGGATCCGTCGCGGTGCGCACGCTGTCGAGGACCTTGGCGAAATCCGCCATCGGCATATCCTGGACCGCGGCCGTCTGCTTGCAGTCGCTGCCGCAGTGGCGGCAATGGTGGTTGCAGCGAAGGGTGCACTCCCAAAAAAGCTGCCGGAGCGGATGTGAGGCAATCACATCATCCTGCAGCTTCTTCGTGATATCCAGCGCGATACGGCGCCTGAGCGAAAGTCTTTCTTTCATTATTCTTCCTCTTCCAGGACGGCATCGGCCTGGATGGTGTATTCACCGGAATACCAATGCTTGTCGCCCTTTTTCGTCTGCTCGACCGTCAATTCCGAACCTTTGAGAATCTTCGTCTGGAACGAACCGTGCGCGTCGCCGTCCACATCCTCGAACTTGACGGCGGCTTTCTGCGCCCCGTCCGGCCAGTCGTGTTTCAGCCGTTCTTTCACGAAATGTCCTTGGGCATCTGAATAGAGGGTGTCGCTCTCCCATTTCTGCTGTTCTTCCGGAGCGTCAGGGTATGGCGTGAATACGACGCGGATCCCTTCGATTCCCTTGCCCTTAGCATCTTTCACGTCGCCGACCAGTTTGAAGTCGGCACTGGGCACGCCATACTCACAGCGGATGATTCCAATTCGTTCGCACCCACTGAATCCCAGCAGGGTCAATAGGCTGCCCAGCAGCCATTTCCATCCTTTTCCAAGCGCAGCTTTCATCGCTATTCCGTTTTCAATTGTTTCTCCGGCGCTTCCATTCGCTCGAAACGCGCCGGCGGGACCCCGTACATCAGTTTGATGGGCGCATCCGGATCCGGCCTGGTCTTGATAATGATCGTGTCAATCGGCGGAAACACCTTGAGCGTATCCACCGGATCGGCGGCCCGGCGCGGCCGGAGCCGAGGGCTGCAGGAAGAGAATCCCAGCAGGCCCAGGAGGCCGATGGCCAACATCTTGATAATACGGTCCTTTTTCATGATCTGCCCTTTAAATCCTTGACATGCAAAAATCTTGCACAAAAAAGAAAAAGATTCTTTCGCTTCGCTCAGAATGACAGTCACACTTCGCTCGGAATGACAGTCAACGGTCTTTCAGCGCCGCGATCATCGCCTCGGCGACGGCGTCGGAAGCGCCGGTTCCGCCCAGCTTTTCCCGGACTTCGGCGTAATCGGCAGCCATCCGGGCGCGGTAGTTCTCATCTTCCAGCAGGCGCTGGACTTCCACGACGAGGTTCTCCCCCGTCAGGTAATTCTGCAGCAGTTCCTTGAAGGCGGGACGGTCGATGACGAGGTTCGCGAGGCTGATGTACTTGATCTTGAGGATGATCCGGCCGACCAGATAGGTAAGCCAGGCGATCTTGTATCCCACGACCTGGGGCGTGCCGATGAGGGCGGCCTCCAGCGAGGCCGTGCCGGAATTGATGACGGCCGCCCGCGCGTGGCGGAGGACGCCGTACGTGTCGCCGGAGACCAGGTGGACATACGCCGGAATCGCGCCGTAATCCGCCGGGGTCCGTCCCGGCGCCTCGGCGATGACAAACTGATAATCAGCGTATTGCGGCAACTGGTGCAGCCGGGCGGCGAAGTCCGTGAGCACCGGCATCATCGTCTTGATCTCACCGCTGCGGGAACCGGCCAGGAGGGCGACAAACGGCTTGTCCGAAAGCCCGTGCCGGGTCAGGAACGCCTCCCGCGGCTCCTGCAGGGCCGGCGAGCGGTCCACCGCATCGATCAGCGGGTTGCCCTTGTAGATGAAATCGACCCCCTTCCGGCGGAAATAGTCGATCTCGAAGGGGAAGACGATGAAGAGCCGGTCAACATAGGCCTTCAGCTTCTTGATCCGGCTTTCGCGGGAGGCCCACACCTTCGGGGCGATGTACCAGAAGACTTTAAAGCCAGCCTTGTGGGCGAACTCGGCGATTCGGAAATTGAATCCGGGATAGTCGATGAGGACCACCACGTCCGGTTTCCAGGCCAGGATGTCATCCTCGCAGGAACGGACCCGCCGGAGCAGCTTCCGCGCCTGGACGAACACCTCCCAGATGCCCATCACGGCCCCTTCCCGATAGTCCCGCACGAGGCCGCTCCCCTGCTGGTGCTCCTTGAACACCGCGTCCATCAGCCCGCCGCCCCAGAAGCGGATGTCCGCCTCAGGGTCGCGCGCATACAGGCCGCGCATCAGGTTGGAACCGTGCAGGTCGCCGGACGCCTCGCCAGCTATCAGGTAGAATTTCATATTACATATTCATCCACGTTACCCCTTCCCTAAATCCCTTCCCTCGGGGAAGGGACTTACTCTCGTCTAACGACTCAAAGTGCAGTTCCCTGGAGATCCCGGAGGCGCTTCAGTTCCTCGAAGTCGGTCCGGTCGATGGTGTTGGGGACGATGGTGATCCAGTTGGACTCGTTGAGCACATGGTCCGCTTCCATGTCGCCGTCTTCGTCATCGACAAAGTCGCCGATCATCATATAGGCCGTCTCCCCTTCCTCCAGCGGCGGCAGGTTCTCCTGCAGATGGAAGCCGGTGGCCTCGTAGGCCTGCAGGCGCTCCACGTCCCATTCCTGGAACTCGCGCACCCAGTGGCCCTTGCCCTGGCGGGCGAAGCAGACGCCTTTGACGCGGTCCACGGAGACGTCCGGGAAATTGATGTTGTACAGGAGGCCGTACTTCCCTTCGGGCCAGTTGTCCAGCAGGAAATGGAGAATCCGCGGGAGATACGTCTCCACGAGGGTGAAATCCGCATCCGGACGGAAATTGCACAGGGACACGCCGATGGCCTTGCAACCGTTCAGGGCGCCTTCCTCGGTCGCGCCGATGGTGGCGGAATAGTTCGCGGCCGTCGATGCGTTCGAGCCGTGGTTGATGCCACAGATGACGAGGTCCGGGTTCCGGTGCTCGTAGAAATATTCCAGGCCGAACTTCACGCAGGAAGCCGGCGTCGCGTCCAAATAGTGCCAATTTCCGGGGCCTTCCTCCGGTAACGCCTTGTGCGCCAGCCGCTTCATGCCCAGGGACACAGCCATCGACATCGCGCTCTGGTGGTATTTCGGGGCGACCACGGTCACCTCGCCGAATGCCGCCATGATGCGGGCCAGGGCGTGGATTCCGCCCGCCTTGTAGCCGTCGTCGTTGCTGATCAGGATCCGCATAAAACTTTTCTTAAAAAATTTATTAATTTCTCTCTGCAAAGATACGGAATTATCCCATTTTTTTCGTAAATTTGCATCGCCTTCGGAGAAATAAGCCGAAGCGCTTGATTGGAAAACATTTAACTTTTATCCAAGTTCAACATGAATAGAATTGCTATCAACGGTTTTGGCCGTATCGGTCGTCTGGCGTTCCGTCAGATGTTCGAGGCTGATGGTTACGAAGTGGTCGCCATCAATGATCTCACCAGCCCCAAAATGCTTGCTCACCTTCTGAAGTACGACACCGCCCAGGGTGGCTTCGCCGGCAAGTTCGGTGAAGGAAAGCACACGGTGGATTACAAGGACGCCGTCCTCGCTGAAGACGGCAAGACGGTTGTCACCCCCGGTTCCATCATCGTGGACGGCAAGGAAATCACCATCTATGCGAAGCCCAACGCCGCTGAACTCCCTTGGGGCGAACTCAATGTCGACGTCGTCCTCGAGTGCACCGGCTTCTACACCTCCAAGGCGAAGGCCTCCGCTCACATCCAGGCCGGCGCGAAGAAGGTTGTCATCTCCGCTCCTGCGGGCAACGACCTCCCGACCATCGTCTACAACACCAACCACAAGACCCTGACCCCGGCCGACACCGTGATCAGCGCCGCTTCCTGCACCACCAACTGCCTCGCCCCGATGGCCGACGCCCTCAACAAGTTCGCGCCCATCCAGAGCGGTATCATGAGCACCATCCACGCCTACACCGGCGACCAGATGATCCTCGACGGCCCTCAGCGCAAGGGTGACCTCCGCCGCAGCCGTGCGGGTGCCTGCAACATCGTCCCGAACTCCACCGGCGCCGCCAAGGCGATCGGCCTCGTGATCCCCGAACTGAACGGCAAGCTCATCGGCAGCGCCCAGCGCGTTCCCACCCCGACCGGTTCCACCACCATCCTGATCGCTGTCGTGAAGGGTAAGGATGTCACCGTCGAGGGCATCAACGCCGCGATGAAGGCCGCCTCCAACGAGTCCTTCGGCTACACCGAGGACCAGATCGTCAGCTCCGACATCATCGGCATGAAGTTCGGTTCCCTGTTCGATGCCACCCAGACCATGGTCTCCAAGGTCGACGATGACCTCTATCAGGTCCAGGTCGTCTCCTGGTACGACAACGAGAACTCCTACACTTCCCAGATGGTCCGCACCATCAAGTACCTCGCCGAGCTCAAGTAAGTTTGGCTGGCACACAGCGAAGCGAACTCCATCCGGAGTAAGCAACCAAAGCAGGTTCCTTTCGGGACCTGCTTCTTTTTCAATACTTTTTTATTATCTTTGTCCTTGATTTGAAAATCCTTTAACAGACCAATATGAAAAAAGCAATCATCGCCCTGGCCCTTCTTGCGGCCTTCTCCTTCAGCGCGGCAGCGCAGGAGTTCACTCCGTATCCGTACGTCCAGCTCCAGGGCGGCGTCTCCTATGACTTCGGAAACGCCAGCTTCCCCAAGCTGCTCTCTCCGGCGGCCCAAGTCGCCGTCGGCTATCAATTCGTCGACTGCTGGTCCGTCCGTTTCGCCGTGAACGGCTGGCAGGCCAAGCACACCTCCGAACAGACGAACACCCTGTATGGCTACAAGTTCGTCCAGCCCAACGTGGACCTCGTCCTGGACTGGGGCGCCGGCCTCTTCGGCTGGCGGCCTGACCGTCCCGCGACCGTCTACACTTTCTTCGGACTCGGCGGCGCTATCGGCCTCGAGAACGGGAAGGCGCAAGACCTCGCCGCTGCCGGCGAAAGCTTCCCGCTGCTCTGGCAGCCGGTCAAGGCCTTCTGGAACACCCGTTCCGGTATCGGCACGGACATCCGCCTGACCGACCGCATGGCGCTCAACTTCGAGTTCGACGCCCAGTTCTACCCCGAGTCCTTCAACTCCCGGTACAATCCCAAGGTGGCCGCCGGTCCCGACTTCCACTTCGCCCTCCTGGGCGGCCTGAAGTTCAACCTCGGCTGGCGTCCCAAGAAGGCGAAGCCCGTTGTGGCCCCCGCCACCTACCAGCCCCGGAACGAGCCCAAGAAGCAGGAGCCCAAGAAGGAATACCGCGAAGAGCCCGCCAAGCAGCAGCCGGCCGAGCAGCCCATCTACCAGGGCGCCGACGTGGACATCTTCTTCGACCTGAACAAGTCCGTCATCCGCGACGACCAGGTGAACACCCTGAACCGCCTCGTCAGCTTCATGCGCAACACCCCGGACGCCAAGGTCAAGCTGGACGGCTATGCCGACAAGCAGACCGGCAACGCCGAGATCAACCAGGAGCTCTCCGAGCAGCGCGTCATCGCCGTCCGCCAGTACCTCGTGAGCCGCGGCATCGACCAGTCCCGGATCTCCACCGCCGCCCACGGCGACAAGGTCCAGCCCTTCTCCGGCGCCCAGAACCGCGCCGTCACCTGCCGGATCCGATAACGGCACCCGACTCATCAAAGAAGCGGCTCGCTGATCATCAGCGAGCCGCTTCTTTCAGTATTCCCGTTGCCCGAAGATGTCCGTGCCGATGCGGACCATCGTGGCCCCGTGCCGGACGGCGATCGGCCAGTCCCCGGACATCCCGATGGACAGTTCCGTGAAGGTGTCCCGAAGCTCGGGATGCTCCTCCCGGATCCGGTTGAAAAGCGCCTCGATCCGGGCGAAATCCGCCTCGATCACCGCCTCGTCCTCCGTATTCGTCGCCATCCCCATGAGGCCTCTGATCCGGACATGAGATTTATCCACGCGGCCTTCGGCCTTGGTCGAAATGACAATCGACTTGTCATTTCGAGTGGAGCCGCAGGCGGAATCGAGAAATCTTCTTACGACAGCAAGGATCTCTTCTTCGGAGAAACCGTGCTTGGTCTCCTCGGCACCGAGATGGAGTTCAAGGAGGACATCGACGGTTTTACCGTTGTCGCTCCCCCATTTGTCGATCGCTTCCAGCAGGTGGAAAGAGTCCACCGACTGGACCAGGGAGACGTACGGGAGGACGAGCTTGAGCTTGTTGGTCTGGAGGTGGCCGATGAAGTGCCACTCGACGTCGGAGGGCATCTGCGGCACTTTCTGCGCCAGCTCCTGCGGACGGTTCTCGCCGAAGAGGCGCTGCCCGGCATCGTAGGCCTCCATCAGGCGGGAGACCGGGTGGAATTTGGAAACTGCCACCAGTTTCACGGCTGATGGCAGTTTCTCGTAAAGGGCTTTCAGGTTATCGCTTACCATTTTTCTTGGCCTGCTGTTTCTGCATTTCGCGCTGCATCTTCTGGGCCTCTTCCAGGCGCTGCTGCCACTTGGACTTGGGCGCCGGCTTGCCTTCGGCCGCCTTGAGCTTCGCGAGGATCTCTTCCGGGTGGACGAACCACTTCTTGATGATCCAAGTCTCCAGCATCGTGATGAGGTTGGAGAGGAGATAGTAGTAGCTCAAACCGGAGGAGAGGTTGTTACAGATGAAGAACATCATGATCGGCATCATATACAGGCTCATGAAGCGCATCATCTTCGCGTTCGGGTCGTCGCCGGCGCTCTGGTTCTGCATCGTCACGCGCGAGTAGAAGAACATCGACAGGGCCATCAGGAGAGCGAACAGGGAGATGTGGTCCATCCCGAAGACGCTCGTGCCCCAATGGATGACGTCGTCATAGGCGGAGAGGTCCTCGGCCCACAGGAACGGCTGCTGGCGCAGCTGGATGGAGGCCGGGAAGAAGCGGAACATCGCCCACAGGATCGGCATCTGAAGGAGCATCGGGAGACAGCCGCCCATCATGTTGACGCCCGCCTTCTTGTACAGGTCCATCGTCGCCTGCTGCTTCTTCATCGCGTCTTCCTGCTTCGGATACTTGGCGTTGATCTTGTCCAGTTCGGGCCGGAGGACCTGCATCTTCGCGGAGGAAGAGAGGCTCTTGTAGGCGAACGGGAGGACGACCAGCTTGATGAAGATCGTCATCAGGAGGATGATGAGGCCGAAGCTCTTGATGAACTTGCTCAGCCAGTCGAACAGCGGGATGATCACCCACTTGGTGAACCAGCCGATCCACTTGCCGCCCAGCGGAATCACCTTCTCGTAGGCGTGGTCATAGGCCTTCAGGCCCTTGTAGTCGTTGGGGCCGAAATAGAACTCGAAGGGAATGTCGATCCGCGGTGCACCGGGCTGGATGTCCGCCCGCATCTGCGCGGAGCAGGCCATCAGGTCCTGTTCCGGGTGGTCCTTGCCCATGAAATCGATGCTGAACTCGCCGTAGGTGAAGTCCTTCGGGGCCCGCATGATCGCGGAGAAGAACTGCTGCTGGAAGGCGAACCATTCGATCTTGTTGTCGAAACGCTTGGCGCCCTTGCGGCCGTTGCCGATGTTCTCGGGCTTCTTGTCATCCGGGAAGTAGTAGTTCAGGCGGGAGTACTGGCTCTCGTTCTTGTAGCCCTTCTCCATCCGCGGGATGACGGCCTCGAAGTCCACGTCGATGCTGCCCACGTTGCGCGGGATCAGGCCCTCCATGTTCACGAAGGAGAGCACCTGGTTCACGGAATAGGAATCCTTCACCAGCGTGTAGGTTTCCTCGATGTAGCCGCCGTTCGAGAACGGGAGGCGCATCACGACGGTGGAGTCGGTGGAAGCCGCAGGGACATACTGGAAGTTGAATTTCCGGGTGTCCACGGCGGTCGGGGCGTAGACGACGAAGCCCAGCTGGGACTTGCCTTCCGCCAGGATGTACAGGTCGGATTTGTCGTAGGTCTGATAGTCCTTCACGCGCACGGAGAGCGGCTGGGCGCCCATCGTGGTGAAGACGATCTCCAGCTTTTCGTTCTGGAGGGTGACGGTCTGCGCCTCGGCGTTGGCGGCCGCGTTCAGGAGCGAGTCGCTGTACACGGCGGCCTGTGTAGGCAGGGCGGCGACGACGGTGTCCTCCGGATGCTCGGCGAGATAGGCGGCGCGGATGCTGTCCTGCCTGGCGGCCTCGACGCGGGCGATGGAATCCAGCTGCGCCTGCCACTCCTGCTGCTTGCGGATCTGCCGGCTCTGGTAGCCGAAGAAGCCGATCATGAGCAGGGCGATCAGGACCCAACCGATGATTGAGTTTTTGTCCATAGTCGGGGTTTAGTCGTTGTTCTCCTCGGCCTCCTTGGCGACGAGTTCGCGGATTTCCGCCTCCAGCTTCTTGAGGTCCTCCTTGGCGGCGTCGATGCGCTGCTGCATCTGGGCCTTGAGCTGCTCGGCGCCCTTGGACAGGCCGAAGAAGCCGATGTTGTTCTCGTAGGTCTGGATGTCCTGCTGGAGCTGGTTGTACTTGAGGGTGAGCTTGTCCTTCTCGGTGAGCGGCCGGTTGCCACGCGGCTCGCGGACCGGTCCGCGACCGCCTTCGCGGCGGCCGCCACGGCCCCACTCCGGGAACTTGGCCTGCATCGCGGCCTTGTAGGCGGCACCCACGGTCTCCTTCTCCTTGAACGGGACGAAACCGATGGCGTTCCAGCGCTCGGCGAAGCCGCGCGCGGCCTCGGCGTCGGCCTCGGCGTCCGCGGGGACGTAGGCCTCGATCTCCTCGATGAGGGCCCGCTTGGCCTTGAGGTTGCCGTAGAAGTCGTTCTCCGGCTTGCCCTGCTTGTCACGCTCGTTGAAGAAAGCGTCGCAAGCGGCGCGGAAGCGCTTCCAGAGCTGCTCGGACTTCTTGCGCGGCACGGCGCCGATCTCCTTCCACTGGCGCTGGAGCTCGATCAGGGCGTCGGAGGTCTTCTTCCAGTCGGTGCTGTCCTTGAGGGCCTCGGCCTGCTCGATGATGGCGAGCTTCTTCGCCATGTTGTCGTTCATGTTGTCCTTGAACTCGTTGTAGTACTCGCGCTTGCGGCTGAAGAACTTGTCGCAGGCGGCGCGGAAGCGGTCGTACACCTTCTGGTTGTCCTTGCGGGTGGCGAAGCCGATCTTGCGCCATTCGGCCTGGATGGCCTCGATCTCCTTGGAGAGGGCGTTCCACTGGTTGGAGGAGGCGATCTCCTGCTCGGCGATGGCCTCGACCTTCTCACAGAGGGCGGTCTTCGCCTCCAGGTTCGCGGCGTGCTGCTCTTTCAGGCCTTCGAAATGGGCCTGGTACTTCTTGTTGATGACGGCGGTGGCGGCGCGGAAGCGCTCCCAGATGGAGTCGCGGAACTCCTTGGCCACGGGGCCGTACTCCTTCCACTGCTCGTGCAGCTTCTGGAGCTCCTTGAAGGCGCCCACGACGTCCTCGCTCTCGGCGAGGGCCTCGGCCTGCTCGCAAAACTCGGTCTTGGCCTCGAGGTTCTTGCGGAAATCCAGGTCGCGGAGTTCGCGGTTGATCTGCACGAGGTCGTAGAACTTCTCCACGTACAGCTGATAGGTGTCGTTGACGTCGCGGAAGTTCTGCTGCGGGACCGGACCGGTCTCACGCCAGCGGTTCTGGATCTCGCGGAACTTCGGGAAGGAGTCCTTCATGTCGCCCTGCTCCTCGACGAGGGCCTTCAGGTCCTCGATGATGGCCTGCTTCTTCACGAGGTTGGCCTCGCGCTCGGCGTCGAGCTGGCGGTTGTACTCCGCACGCTCCTTCTTATAGGTATTGTAGAGGGACTTGAAACCGGCCTCGATCGCGGCGAACGGGCTCACGGGCGCGCTCTCCAGCGGGGCAGTCGGGGCGATTTCCTCCACGGTGTCGGCATCGGGCTCGTCGACGGTCGCGTCCTCGCCGGCCTCCGCCTTTTCGCGGGACAGGCGCTTGTAGAAGGCGGACTTGATGGCCTCGGCCTCCTTGGAACGTTTCATCCGATCGGCGCTTTCCGTCAATTCCTGGAACAGTCCGGACAGTTCGGCGAGGGTCTTCTCACCGAAATTGACAACCACTTCCTTCGCCTCTTCCACGACTTCCTTCACTTCCTCCTTCACTTCCTCCGCGACGGACTTCTCTTCCGCCTCCTCGGCGACTTCTTCCTTCGCCTCCTCCACAACTTCTTCCACAGTCTCTTCCACGGTTTCCGGGGACGCTTCCTGTGCTACATCTAAGGTCTCGTTGACGGTTTCGAGGACCTCAGGCTTCAATTCTTCACTCATGATAAATGGTGTTCAAAAGTTTAACATACGAATTGCAAAGATAACATTTTTTCGACAATAAATATTACATTTGCAGGACCGAAACGAAAAAGCATGCGCATCGATATCCTCACCGTCGTACCGGAGCTCCTCGAGAGCCCGCTCAGCCATTCCATCCCGGGTCGCGCCGTCAAAAAAGGCCTGGTGGAAATCCACGTCCACAACCTCCGCAAATACGGCCTCGGACCGCGCCTGACCGTGGACGACTACTGCTACGGCGGCGACGCCGGCATGGTGATGATGGTGGAGCCCGTCTTCCGGATGATCGAGGAACTCAAGGCCGAACGGAACTACGACGAGGTCATCTACATGGCCCCGGACGGCGAGATCCTGGACCAGGGCAT
>CAMVPS010000024.1:0-27753 GCA_947169405.1 uncultured Bacteroidales bacterium | reverse complement strand
CCGACTACGCCACGGAGTTCCCGAAGGCCGATGTCATCCTGGTCACCCACGAGCATGGCGACCACTTCGACCGCAAGGCCCTCGAGGCCCTCGGCGCGAACGCCGACAACCTCGTCACCAACGCCCGCGTCGCGGAAATGCTGGGCTGGGGCGCCGTGATGGCCAATGGCGACAGCCGCGAGCTTCCGGGCGGCATCCACCTGGACGCCGTCCCCGCCTACAATTACTCCGAGGGCCGCACGAACTTCCATCCACAGGGCCGTGACAACGGCTTCATCCTCACCATCGACGGCCTCCGCGTCTATGTGGCCGGCGATACGGAGGACATCCCGGAGATGGCCGGCATCAAGGACATTGACGTGGCCTTCCTCCCGGTCAACCAGCCCTACACGATGACCGTGGACCAGTGTGTGCACGCCGCCGAGATGATCCAGCCCAAGGTCCTCATCCCGTATCACTTCTCGCAGACGGACCTTTCCGGCCTCCCGGCCCGCCTCCCCGGCGTCACGGTTCTTCTCCGCCAGATGCAGTAGCGTCCGCCCGGGCACGAAATGTGCAAAAAGGGCCGTTACGGAAATTATCCGTATATTTGCAGACTGCATCGTAAGTTCCGTTGGCACAAAAAAAAGGCAAATACATCCTGAACCCCGAGACCCTGATGGTCGAATTGAAGGGGAAGAAGAAGCACCGGCTGCTGAAGACGCTCGGCGTCCTGGCGGCCGGGGCTGTGCTGTTCGTGCTGTATATGGTGCTGAGCGTGTGGGTGCTGGGCGCGGACCTGCCCAAGACGGCGGTCCTGCGGCGGCAGAATGCCGACTGGCAGTCCCGCCTGGAGCAGATGGGCGCCCGGCTGGACCGCGACGAGGAGGTGATGTCCCTGCTGGAAGTGCGGGACGACCGCATCTACCGGTCGGTGTACGGCGTGGACGAGATTCCGGCGGCCGTGCGGAACGCGGGCATCGGCGGGAACCACCGCTATCCCGCGCTCGAGGCGCTGGACCGCGGCCACGTCCTGCGCCGGACGGCCCTGCGGCTGGACCGCCTGGAAAAGCGGGCGTACGTGCAGTCCAAGTCCTATGACGACATCTTCGCCCTGGCCCGCGTGGCGGGCGACAAGGCGTCGCATATCCCGGCGATCCCGCCGATGAGCACCGCGCCGGGCTCCTTCCACCTGTCCAGCCCCTTCGGCTACCGCAGCGACCCGATCACGGGCGCGAGCAAGATGCACACGGGCATGGACTTCTCCTGCGACCCGGGCAATCCCGTCTACGCGACGGGGGACGGCACCGTGATCCTGGTGGAAAGCGACTTCTACGGCTATGGCAACCACATTGAGGTGGACCACGGCTTCGGCTACGTGTCGCGGTATTCGCACCTGGCCGACATGTTCGCCTACGTGGGCCAGAAAGTCCGCCGCGGCGACTGCATCGCCCTGAGCGGCAAGTCGGGCCGCGTCACCGGCCCGCACCTGCATTACGAGGTCCTGTACCGGAACGATTACGTGAATCCGTCCGCGTATATGGACCTGGACATTTCTCCCGAGGACTATGCCGCCATGGTCCGTAAACCTGTGGGCCGATGATGACGAAAGGAAAGATGAGCGCGACCAGCAGGCGTCTCGGAAAGGCCCTGCGCTACCTCGCGGCGACGGTGACGACGGCCATCGGCTTCTATGTGCTGTTCTCCCTCCTGTTCTCCACGGAGGAAGAAAGGCGTCTTCAGCAGGAAAATGACCTGTACGCGACTTATTATCAGGAACTTCGGGAGAATGAACGCCTGGTCACCGACGTGGTGGAAGGCCTGGAGGTGCGGGACGACGCCCTGTACCGCCGGATCTTCGAGACGGAGGCCCCTTCGGTGGACGCCGTCACCGCGGCCGACGTGATCAGCGTGAGCGACTCCTTGTCCGAGAGCTTTTACCTGTCCTATTCTGCCTCCAAGAGCGAAAGCCTCCGGATGATGGCGGAGAACGTGGAGGAGAACTTCCGGGAGATCTACCGCCTGATGGCGGCCCGGAAAGACAGCATCCCGCCGCTCACTCTTCCGCTGGAGGAGATGTCCTATGTCCAGACCGGCGCCTCCGTGGGCCTCAAGCACAATCCGCTGTACAAGGTGGACATCCAGCACGGCGGGATCGACCTCATCGCCCCGCAGGGGAGCGTGGTCCGGGCCTCGGCCGACGGCGTCGTCCGCAGCGTGACCCGGTCCAACAAAGGCCTTGGCAACATCGTGGAAATCGACCATAAGAACGGCTACACCACGCGGTACGCCCTCCTCGGGGACATCAGCGTCCCGCAGGGACGGAGCGTCAAGCGGGGACAGAAAATCGGCACCGTGGGCATCTCTTCGACCACTTTCGCGCCGCATCTGCACTACGAGGTCCTGCGCGGCGGCAAGGTGCTGGACCCGGTGAATTTCCTGTTCGCTTCCGTGGACCCGGACGAGTACGCGAAGATGCTGTACATGTCCGTGAGCACCCGGCAGTCGATGGATTGATTTTTTTATTATATTTGTAGGAATAAGATTCCCAACACCATGGCCAAGCTGTTATACACGATGGGCGAAGTGGCCGAACGGCTCGGGGAGAGCACGTCGGCCGTCCGCTACTGGAGCAACTATTTCGAGAAATTCATCAAGCCTTCCCGCAACGCCAAGGGCAACCGCCTTTTCCATCCGGAGGACGTGGAAACCCTCGAGCAGGTCCAGTTCCTCGTGAAGAAGCAGGGGATGACCCTGGACGGGGCGATGGCCCGCCTCACGGAGGACCGCCGCAGCGTGGAGAAGCGCGTGAAGGCGCTGAATTCCCTGAAGGAGATCCGGGCCCGCCTGGTGGAAGTGAGAAAGAGCTTGTAGCGCTTATGAAAGTCAAGGACATCGTAGAAGCCCTCGAACAGTTCGCGCCCCTGTCCATCCAGGAAGGATGGGACAACAGCGGCCTGTGCATCGGCGCGCCCGGGGAGGAGGTCCACGGCGTCCTCGTCGGCTTCGACTGCACGCCGGAACTCATCGACGAGGCTGTGGAGAAGGGCTGCGACATGGTCGTCACCCATCACCCGCTGATTTTCAAGGGCTTGAAGCGCATCCAGGGCGGGGATCCCGTCTCCGATGCGGTGATCAAGGCCGTCCGCGCGGGGGTCGCGGTGTACGCCGCGCACACCACCGCGGACAAGGTGGTCGCCGGGGTGAGCGGGGCGATGGCCCGCCGCCTGGGCCTTTCGGACGTGGCCATCATGGAGGACGAAGGCGGCTACGGCCTCGGCGTCGTGGGCACGCTCCCGCACCCGATGACGGGGGAGGAAGCCGTCGCCTATGTCAAGGAAAAGTTCGGCCTCCAGGTCGTCCGCGCCTCGAAACCCGTCGACCGGGTGGAGAAGGTGGCGATGTGCGGCGGGGCCGGCGGATCGGAGGTGGAGGCGGCCCGCGCTACGGGCGCCCAGCTGTACATCACGGGGGACATCTCCTACCACAATTTCTTCACGCCGGAAGGCTTCATGGTGCTGGATATCGGCCACTTCGAGAGCGAAGTGGACATCGTGGAGATATTATGTAAGGTTATCCGCGAAAAATTTCCTACCTTTGCAGTTCGCATCAGCGACAACCTCGGACGGAGCAATCCGGTCCGATACTATTGAATACGATAAATCGATTTATACAAGACCCTTATGGCAACCAAGAAAACCGTCAAGAAGGTGGATGCTCCGATCGACCAGCACGAGACTTTCGTCTCCCTGCAGAAGACTTTCGCCGACTCCGAGATGAGCGTCTCCGAGAAGCTCAAGACCCTGTATGAACTCCAGGCGGCCGACTCCGAGATGGACAAGATCATCCAGCTCCGCGGCGAACTCCCCGCCGAGGTGGAAGTCCTCGAGAACGAGATCGCCGACCTCAAGGCCCGTTCCGCCCAGCTGTCCGCCGTCATCGAGCAGCTCAACCGGAACATCGCCGACGCGAAGCTCTCCATCTCCGAGCACGAAAGCACCGTGGAGAAGTACCAGCGCCAGCTCGAGACCATCACCAACAGCCGCGAGTACGATTCCCTGAACAAGGAGATCGAGAACCAGGACCTCCTGCGCCAGATCGACGAGAAGAACATCAACGACACCCGTTTCGAAATCGGCGCCCGCAAGGCCGAGCTCGAGGACCTCAAGGACCATATCACCATCCGCACCGAGGACCTGAAGGCCAAGAAGGACGAACTCGCCGTGATCGTCGAGTCCACCGCCAAGGAAGAGGCTGTCCTGCAGGAGCGCCGCGACGCCTGCGCCGCGAAGATCGACGCCCGCACGATGAGCGCCTACGAGCGCATCCGCCAGAGCGTGCACAACCACCTCGCCGTGGTCTCCGTGTACAACGGCAACGCCTGCGGCGGCTGCTTCAACACCATCACCCCGCAGCGCCTGGTGGAGATTTCCTCCAATACCAAGCTCATCATCTGCGAGCACTGCGGCCGCATCATCATCAACCCGGATTTCGAATAGTCCCGCCGCCCCATGCCTGAGTATTCCCGGAAAAAGAAAGATCAGGCAGTCAATCTGGACACCCTGATGGGGAACAAGCCCCCGCAGGCCCCGGATGTGGAAGCGGCTGTCCTGGGAGCGATGCTCGTGGAACCGTCGATCATCGACGAGTCCATGGAGGAGCTCACTGCGTCCTGCTTCTTCGAGCCCAGGCACCGGATGATCTTCGAGGCGATGTCCGCGCTCGTGAACGAGCACGTGGGCATCGACCTCATTTCCGTGTCCGAGAAGCTCCGTTCCCAGGGGAACCTGGAGAACGTGGGCGGTCCTGTCGTGCTGGCGGACCTGTCGCAGAACATCGGCGCGGCGGCCCACATCGAGTACTATCTCAAGATCCTCAAGCAGAAGACCATCCAGCGCGACCTCATCACGGCCTCCTACGAGATCCTCAAGGAGTCGTTCGACGAGGGGGTCAATGTGGACAACCTCATCGACGACGCGCAGACGAAAGTCTTCCAGGCCATCCAGTCCAACGAGAAGCACGACGTCAAGGACATCGGCTCCATCATCAACTCGGTGATGGAGAATCTGCAGGAACTGCAGAAGATCACCGGTCCTTCCGGCGTCCCCAGCGGCTATCCCTCCATCGACCGGGTCACCCAGGGCTGGCAGAAGTCGGACCTCATCATCCTGGCGGCCCGTCCGTCCGTGGGCAAGACCGCTTTTGCGCTGAACATCGCCCGCAACGCGGCGGTGGACCACAACCATCCGGTGGCCGTGTTCTCCCTGGAAATGTCGGCCGACCAGCTGGGCAAGCGTCTCATCACCACCGAGTCCGGCCTCTCCGGCGAGAAAATCCGGGGCGGCGTGAAGCTGGAGCCTTTCGAGTGGGAGCAGCTCGAGTACACGCTCAAGCGCCTCGCGAAGGCGCCGCTGTACATCGACGACACCCCGGGTATCCCCATCATGGAATTCCGCACGAAGGCGAAGCGCCTGGTCAACCAGAAGGGCGTGCGCCTGATCGTGGTGGACTATCTCCAGCTGATGCAGGGCCCGGTGGAGCTCCGCGGCCTCCGCGAACAGGAAGTCGCCGCCATCTCCCGCACCCTCAAGGCCACGGCCAAGGAACTGAACGTCCCGATCATCGCCCTCTCGCAGTTGTCCCGCGACGTGGTGAAGCGCACCGGCGGCCTTGGAAAGCCGCAGCTGAGCGATCTCCGTGAGTCCGGATCCATCGAGCAGGACGCCGACATGGTCATTTTCATCCACCGTCCGGAGTTCACCGGCATGTCCGAAGACCCGGCCGACAAGGAAAAGGCATGGATTGTGATAGCCAAGCACAGAAACGGCGAAGTATGCGACATCGAGATGAAATACAAGTCCGGGCAGGTCAAGTTCGTGGAACCCGACCAGTCGCTGGACATCCAGGCGCAGCGCCCCTATGTGAGCGCGGCCAGCGAAACCGTGCAGCCCGAAGGCGGCTACAACTTCGACGACGCGAACCAACCCTTCTGATTCCTTTCCACCTGATGAAGAAAACCCTCCGCATATTCCTCCTCTCCGTCCTCCTGCTGGGGGTCGGTACCGCCGCGTTCGCGCAGAACGCCCGGTGCCTCCCCGCCCGTACCGACGGAGTCGACCCTTACAAGGACGGTGAAAAGATCGTCTTCAACGTCTCCTACAACTGGCACGCGGTCCAGACCGACGTGGCGAAGGCGAACCTCACCGCCGAGAAGACGACCCTGAACGGAGAGCCGGTGTGGCACACCGCCCTGACGATGAAGACAGCCCCGTTCTTCGACGTGTTCTTCAAGATCCGGGAGAGTTTCGAGTCCTGGTTCGGCATGAAGGGCGTCGAGCCCCGCCGTTTCCTCCGCGAGACGCGGGAGGGGGACTACCACTGCATCAACGACTACCGCTACGACCAGAAGGCTGATGTCATCCACGCCCATCTGGAGTACTGGGACAAGGAAAAGGTCGACGTGGACATTCCCTACGGGGACTGCACCTACGACGTCACCTCCCTGTTCTACTATGCCCGCCGGATGGACTTCACGAACCTCAAGCCCGGGACGGTGTACAAGATTTCCTTCGCCATCGACCGGGAAGTGCAGACGATCAATCTCACCTACCGCGGCCAGGAGAACAAGTACATCAAGGGCGTCGGCACCGTCGCCACCCGGAAGTTCGGCCTCTCGCTCCGCAAGGGCGAGGTGTTCGAGGGGAACGAGGATGCGATCCTGTGGTTCTCGGACGATGACAACCGCCTGCCCGTCGCCTTCATGGCGCCGCTCAAGGTAGGCGCGATGAACGGCCGGCTCGCCTCCTACGAGGGACTGGCCCACGACTTTACCGCCCTCATTTCCACCAAGCGCGTCAAATGAAGGAGCAGGTGATGCATACCGGTCAGGTCGTGTCGATGACCCCGCAGACGACGACGGTTCGGATCGTTTCCCATTCGGCCTGCTCGGAATGCCACGCCGCCGGTCTCTGCGGACTCTCCGAATATACGGAAAAAGCCATCGAAGTTCCCACCAGTCCCTCCGCCACCTACGGCGTCGGGGACGAGGTGAACGTGGTGCTGAAGGCGACGATGGGCCTCAAGGCCGTCTGGCTCGCCTATTTCCTCCCGCTGGTCGTCCTGCTGGGCGTCGCGCTCGGGCTCATCGCCCTGGGCGTGGGCGAAGTTGCGGCCGGCCTCGCCGGCCTCGGCGCCGTGGCGCTCTACTACGGGGTCCTGTGGCTCCTGCGGGACCGGCTCCGGAACGAATATATTTTTACGATACAATAAACCATAAACCTTAACCCAAACCTTATATGACCCATACTGTCATCTGGACCATTGCGGTCATCACGGTGCTCGGCCTGGTGCTTGCGCTCGTCCTCTACCTGGTGGCGAAGAAGTTCAAGGTGGAGGAGGACCCCCGCATCGACGAGGTGGAGAAAGTGATGCCCGGCGCGAACTGCGGCGGCTGCGGCTTTGCCGGCTGCCGGGCGTTCGCCGAGGCTGCGGTCAAGGCCCCGAACCTGGACAACAACTTCTGCCCGGTGGGCGGCAACGACGTGATGGCGCAGGTCGCCGCCATTCTCGGTTACGAGGTCAAGGCCAAGGCGCCCCAGGTGGCCGTCGTCCGCTGCAACGGGACTTGCGAGGCCCGTCCGCGCGTGAACGAGTACGACGGATTCGCCTCCTGCGCCGTGAAGGCCGCCCTCTACGCCGGGGACACCGGCTGCGCGTTCGGCTGCCTGGGCTGCGGCGACTGTGCCGCCGCCTGCCAGTTCGGCGCCCTGTCGATGGATCCCGCCACGGGACTTCCCGTCGTGGACGAGACGAAGTGCACCGCCTGCGGCGCCTGCGTGAAAGCCTGCCCGAAAAAGATCATCGAACTGCGCCCGAAAGGACCGCGCGGGATGCGCGAGTTCGTTTCCTGCGTGAACAAGGACAAGGGCCCCGTCGCGAAGAAGGCTTGCGCCAACGCCTGCATCGGCTGCGGCATCTGCGCGAAGACCTGCACCCACGAGGCCATCACCGTGGAAGCGAACCTTGCCTGGATCGACCCGGACAAGTGCAAGCTTTGCCGCGAGTGCGAGGCCGTCTGCCCGACCGGCGCCATCCACGGGGTGAACTTCCCGAAGCCCCTGGACAAGGACGCCGTGAAAGCCCGTATCGCAGAAAGAAAGAAAAAAGCGGCGGAAGCCGCAAAGGAGGCCGCCCATGAGTAAGCAATCATTCGCCATCGGCGGAGTCCATCCGCACGACAACAAGCTCGCCCGCGACAGCCGGACCGAAGTCCTGCCGCCGGCGCCCACGATGTACGTTTCCGTCGCCCAGCACCTCGGTGCGCCCGCCCTCCCCGTGGTCGCGGTGGGGGACAAGGTGAAAGTGGGCCAGGTCCTCGCCGGGCCGGGCGGTTTCGTATCGACCTATGTCCATTCGCCCGTGTCCGGCACGGTCAAGTCCATCGGCCCCCGCCCGGACCTCTCCGGCCGTCCCGTCCCCCACATCGAAATCGCCGTGGAAGGCGACGAGTGGATGGAGGACATCGACACGTCGGACCGCCTGATCACCGACATTCCCACCGACAACGCGGCCATCATCGAGAAGATCCACAAGGCCGGCGTCGTCGGCCTCGGCGGCGCCACGTTCCCGACGCACATCAAGCTCTCGCCGCCTCCGGGCTCCAAGTGCGAGCGCATCATCATCAACGGCTGCGAATGCGAGCCGTACCTCACCTCCGACTACCGCGTCCTCCTGGAGAAGGGCGAGCAGGTGGCCGTGGGCGCCGCCATCATCGCCAAGGTGATGGGGAACGTCCCCTGCACCATCGCCATCGAGGAGAACAAGCCCGAGGCCATTGCCCATATGCGCGAGGTCGTCGCGAAGCTCGGCTACAAGAGCATCGAAGTGATGGAGCTCAAAATGCGCTACCCGCAGGGCAGCGAGAAGCAGCTCATCGACGCGGTGATGCACCGCCAGGTGCGTTCCGGCGGCCTGCCGATCTCGGTCGGCGCGGTCGTCCAGAACGTGGGCACCGCCCTCGCCGTGTACGAGGCCGTGCAGAAGAACAAGCCGCTCATCGACAACACCATCACCGTGACGGGCAAGTGCTTCCCGAAGCAGGTGAACCTGCAGGTGCGCGTGGGCACGCCGTTCAGCTACATCATCGATTCCCTCGGCGGTATGCCGAAGGACGCCGCGAAGGTCATCAGCGGCGGCCCGATGATGGGCAAGGCCGTCGCGAACCTCGACGCTTCCACCCTCAAGGGCACGAGCGCCCTCCTCTTCCTTACGGAGAAGGAGACCCGCCGCGCCCCCGAGTCCGCCTGCATCCGCTGCGGCAAGTGCGCCGACGCCTGCCCGATGGGCCTCGAGCCTTTCCTGCTGCAGAAGCTCTCCCGCATCGCCGATACCGAAGCCCTGGAGGCCAACGCCGCCCAGGACTGCATCGAGTGCGGCTGCTGCCTGTATTCCTGTCCCGCCCACATTCCGCTGCTGGACATCATCCGCACGGGCAAGGGGCTTGCCCTGGGCGCCATCCGGGCTCGCGCCGCGGCCGCCAAGGCCGCCGCGGAAGCCGCTAAAAAGTAGATTTTTCGGCAAGCTCAAAATGACAAAGTATGAGTAAGTTGATCGTATCCCCTTCACCCCACATCCATTCCAAGGACTCCACCCGGTCCCTGATGCTGGATGTCGTGATCGCGCTCCTGCCTGCGGTGCTCTGCTCCTTCGTCTTCTACGGCTGGAGAGAGATCCTCGTGATGGCCGTGAGCGTGTGCTCCTGCCTCCTGCTGGAGTGGGCCATCACCCGTTTCCTGCTGAAGAAACCCTCCACCCTGTGCGACCTTTCCGCGGTCGTGACGGGTATCCTCCTGGGCCTGAACCTGCCGTACACCACCCCCTGGTGGGTCGTGTTCATCGGCGCGGTCGTCGCCATCGGCGTCGCCAAGATGACCTTCGGCGGCCTGGGCCAGAACATCTGGAACCCCGCCCTCGTGGGCCGCGTGTTCCTCCTCGTCTCCTTCCCGACGTATATGACCACCTGGTCGCAGCCCAAGGGCCTCTTCGGCCTGGACGCCGTGACCGGTCCGACCCCGCTCGGCGCCATCAACGAAGGCCTGATGCAGGGCGCGTCCGTGCAGGACATCATGGCGCAGAACGGTTACAACTACGGGCAGATGCTGTTCGCGAACATCGGCGGCTCCGCCGGTGAAGTTTGCGCGATCGCCCTCCTGCTCGGCTTCGTGTACCTGTGCGTCCGCCGGGTCATCAAGCCGTGGATCACCCTGTCGATCTTCGCCACGGTGGCCCTGACGGCCCTCATCTTCTGGGGTGTCAACCCCGCCCGCTTCACCGGTCCCGTCTTCAACCTCCTCACCGGCGGTCTCATCCTCGGCGCCTGCTTCATGGCCACCGACTATGTGACCTCCCCGATGAGCCTCTGGGGCGGCGTCATCTTCGGTGTGGGCATCGGTTTCCTCACGATGATGATCCGTTACTTCGGTTCCTATCCGGAAGGCGTCTCCTTCGCCATCCTGATCATGAACTCGTTCGTTCCGCTCCTCAACCGGGCGTTCCACCAGAAAAAATTCGGGAGGTAGCAAGATGGCAGCCGTATCCAATCTCAAGAATATGACGCTGGTCCTCGGTGTGACCTGCCTCCTGTGCTCCGCCATCCTCGGCGGCGCGTACGCCCTCACGAAGAAGCCCATCGACGCCGCGGCCGTCGCCAAGACGAACAAGGCCGTGGGCGCGGTGCTTCCCGCCTTCGACGAGACCTCCTACGAGTCCGTCGAGCTCGATGGAAAGACCTACAACTACTACAAGGCCGTCAAGGGCGGTGAAACCGTCGGCTACGCCGTCGAGTCCACCGTCGTCGGCTTCGGCGGCCCGCTGTCCCTGATGGTGGGCGTCACCCCGGACGGGGTGGTGTACAACACCTCCGTGCTCTCGCATTCGGAGACCCCGGGCCTCGGCGCCAAATGCAACACCGACGCCAAGTTCATGGCCCAGTGGGAGGGCTTCGACCCTTCCGCCAAGATCCTTTCCGTCAAGAAGGACGGCGGCGACGTGGACGCCATCACGGCTTCCACCATCACCTCCCGCGCCTACACGGAAGCCGTCAAGAACGCCGTGGACGCGGTTAAAACCCTGGAGGACTAGACGATGGCTAAAAACTGGAAACTCATTACCGACGGTCTGGTCAAGAACAACCCGACCTTCGTCCTGCTGCTGGGCATGTGCCCGACGCTGGCCACGACGACTTCGGCCGTCAACGGCCTTTCGATGGGCCTGGCGACCCTGTTCGTCCTGGTCCTGTCGAACATGGTCATCTCCCTCATCGCGCCGGTCGTTCCGGACAAGGTGCACATCCCGGTGTACATCGTCGTCATCGCGACCTTCGTCACGCTGCTCCAGCTGCTGATGCAGGCCTACACCCCGGCGATGTACGAGACTCTGGGCCTGTTCATCCCGCTCATCGTGGTGAACTGCATCGTCCTCGGCCGCGCGGAAGCCTTCGCGAACAAGCACGGCGTCCTGGAAAGCGCCTGTGACGGCCTGGGCGTGGGCATCGGCTTCACCCTCTCGCTCACCGTGCTCGGCCTCGTCCGCGAGATCCTGGGCTCCGGCTCGGCCTTCGGCTTCAACTTCATCGGCGGCCACGACGGTATGCTGGCCTTCGTGATGGCCCCGGGCGCCTTCCTGTGCCTGGGTTACCTGATGGTCCTGTTCAACAAGTTCCTCAAGAAAGACTAAGCACCTATGGAGTACTTCCTGATCATCATCTCGGCGATTTTCGTCAACAACATCGTCCTGGCGCAGTTCCTCGGAATCTGCCCCTACCTGGGTGTCTCCAACAAGCTGTCGACGGCCACGGGCATGTCGATGGCCGTGTGCTTCGTCATCACCCTCGCCACCCTGGTGACTTACCTCATCAACAAGTACCTTCTCATCCCCTTCGAGCTCGAGTTCCTGCAGACGATCGCCTTCATCCTGGTGATCGCCGCCCTCGTGCAGATGGTGGAGATCGTGCTGAAGAAGGTGAGCCCGTCCCTCTACCAGGCCCTCGGTATCTTCCTGCCCCTGATCACCACGAACTGCGCCGTCCTCGGCGTCGCGATCACGGTGGTCACGAAGGAGTTCACCTTCGGCCTTCCTTCCCACATGCTGAACCTCGGCGAGGCGCTGGTCTATGCCTTCGCGACGTCCCTGGGCTACGGCCTGGCGATGGTCATCTTCGCGGGCATCCGCGAACACCTCGCCCTGTGCGACGTGCCCAAGGCGTTCAAGGGCGTCCCCATCGCCCTGGTGAGCGTGGGCATCCTCGCGCTGGCCTTCATGGGCTTCAGCGGCATGGTCAAGTAAACAATTTTAATTAGTGTTAGTTACAATGAAGAAGACTCTTTTGATCGTGATCGCCCTCCTCGGCCTGTCCCTGGCCGCGGTGGCGCAGCCGAAGGCCATCGGTGTCCGCGGCGGCCTGTTCGGTCCTCATTTCAACGGCGAAATCAGCTACGAGCATTGGGCGACCCTGTTTGACAATGACTACGATTTCGTCGAGATGGATCTCGGTGTGTTCGGCGGCAACGGCTTCAAGGCCACGGCGCTGTACAACTTCACCTTCGCCCAGCCGGAGTTCACCGACCGCGGCGAGTGGGGCTTCTATGCCGGTCCCGGCCTGGCCCTCGGCTACGGTACGGGCAACAAGCTCAAGGAAGACGGAACCACGGAGCCGAAGGCTCGCCCGTTCGTGGGCTTCGCCGCCCAGCTGGGCCTGGAGTACACCTTCTGGTTCCCGCTGCAGCTGTCCGTCGACTTCCGTCCCAGCTTCATGATTCCCGCTTTTATGAACCGGGGCAACTGGTACGGCTTCGCGCTCGCGGCCCGCTACGCGTTCTAGTCCGCGAGCCAGGCGTCGATGTCCTTCCGGATGCGCCGGGCGACCTTGCGGGTCTTGCCCACCGGCTGGGAAGGATAGACGTCGGTCCGCTGGTTCCAACCCTCTTCGAAGGCTTTGAGATTCGTCTCGAAGCCTTCTTCGTTGAAAGCGCGGCCCTCCCGGACGCTGGCGAGGGCTTCGTCGAAGAAGATGTCCCAGCGGCCCTGGTAGTACCCCTTCACGAGGCCGTTCCAGAGGCGGTTCGCATAGTCATTGAGGATGGGGCCGCCCCAGATGGTGAGCAGGGTGCGGGCGTTGCGCTCGTAGTAGGCCTTCTCGGCCTCGTCGGCGCCGAGGGCGCGGGCGTCGGCGATCCACTTCCCGAGGAGGAAGTCCGGATGCGTGCCCAGGAGGTCGTCGATGTCCGCGAAGATCCGGTGGGACTTGTCCACGAGGGCCTCCATCTTCGGGAGGTCCTTCGCCTTGTAGGCGGCGGTGAACTCGTCACGGACCTGCCAGAAGTAGTTCGCGAGCCACTGGGAGTAGAAGTTCACGAGGTCGTAGTTGTATGCGTCGCGGCGGGAGCGGTGCGACAGGAGCTCGTCGCAGCATTCCAGCAGGAGGTCCATGTCGTAGGTAAAGTCCGGCTTGGTATAGTAAGTCCCGTGTCCGTCGAAGGTGGGACGGGCGTCCACTTGCGAGCCGAGTCCGTAATAGGCACTATCGTGATAGATGCTGTCCACGAGGGTCTTCCAGGTTTCCTCCACGTCCTTGTCGGCTTTCCCGAAGCGGGTGCGCGCCCAGTCGCGGGTCCATCCTTCCACATCGCTTTCCGGCATCCAGGGGCGCTCCAGCAGGTATTCGAAGATCTGCGGGCTCACGTCGAAGGACTCCAGGGTGGAGCCGACGCCGGTGAAGTTGTCCCCGGCGTCCGCCATCGTGGCGGAAAGGAGGGCGTCCAACTTGTGGATGTCGCCCACGAGGGTGGTGTTGCCGCCGAAATTGCCCAGGTAGCACCAAACGTAAGGCTGGCCGAAGAAGCCGTCGCAGGTGCGCCAGACCTCCGTGTTCTCGCAGAAATAGTCCAGCAGCACGAGCCGGTCCTGGGGCACGGCGGTCAGGTAGGCATTCAGCCGTTCCGTCGTCCAATTCTTGCGCTTGTAGTAGAACACCCAGGACATCTGGAGCCAGCGGGCCTCCGGGTCGGCCTCCGCCAGGGACGAATAGATATGCTCTGAAACCCTCCGCAGATAATCCGGGTCCCAGCTGGGCGGGTCCATTTCATTGAAGGGGTCAACGCCGTAGATATGGTCGGTCCCGTACAGGGCTTCCTGCTTTTCGAGGAAACTCTTCTGGATACGCGGGAAGAGGGGGTCTTCCGAGTTGAGGAAGAAGGTGGGGGCGAAGCCGCACCAGGAGGAGAGGTTCTTAATGTCCGCCTCCGGGAAGAGCTCAGCGATACGGCCGGGCACATGACCCGCGAAGCCAGGCAATACCGGGGTCATCCCCAGTTCCCGCTCCCGGGCGACGATCTGCCCCTGCAGGGCCTTCTGGCCTTCCAGCCAGGAGACGGGCAGCGGTCCCTGGAAGCCGTCCAGATTCGCCATCCGGTGCCAGGGAAGGTGCGCCGGCGCGCTGAAATAGGAGCGGATCTCCTCGTCCGTCATCCCGAATTCCTTCCAGACCTCGTACCAGACAGCCTCCTGGCCGGTGATGGCGAGCGGCAGGGTTACGCCGTTCATCGCCATCCAGTCAATGAAGCGCTCCCACTGCTTCCATCCCCACCAGGGCATCGTGTAGCCGTAGGTGCAGTAGTTCAGGAAGAAGCGGTCCTGGACACGGGCGTCGCGGCGGACGGGCGTCTTCACGCGCGGCAGCCGCCAGGGCAGCTGGACGGGCTGGTCCTCGAACCAGGAGACGTGGACGTGCGCCACGTGCTTGAGGTACCAGTTCAGGCCCATCGCCTGGGAATTGACGTTGTTGCCGGTGATACGGATCTTGCGTCCGGCCTGTTCCACCTGGAAGAAGTCCTTGTCGGCCGGGGACTCGACGAATTCGAAACGGGCGGCTTTCCGGCCCAGGATCCGATGGGCGAGGTCGTCGGCGGGGGCAGCCTGCAGCAGCGTGCCAGCGAATAGCAGGGCGAGGAGGAGTAGTTTTTTCATAGGATCAGAGGTTTTCAAGGGATTCGAAGTCGATGTCCGGTGCTGTGCCGCCGCCGGTGCGGGTGAAGCGGGTGCCGTAGGGCGTCTTCTCGTCGAAGAACCCGCAGTTTTTCAGGAAGAAGAAGGCGCCCTCGGAAGCGCCGTACAGGTCGCCCCGCATGCCGGTCCGGCCGGTGTTGTCGCAGGAGAACCGGGCCTCGGTCACTTCCTTCCAGGTACCGTCCTTCAGGCGGACCCACTGGTTGCCGAAGCGGACGGAGCGGGTGTGGATGCTGGTGTTCGGGTCGAAGCACTCCAGGAAGGAGTAGGCGCCCTTGTACCAGGTGTCGGTATGCGGGCGGCGGAAGGAGGCCAGCAGGTGCCACTGCCCTTTTTCATCGCGGAAGTAGCCGGTGTAGTCGGTGTTGCCCTTGCCGTCGGGATGGATATGGACCAGGGTCCCGTAGGCCGTGCCGGGCTTCCAGGGATAGTCCATGAAGCTCTGGCCACCGGAGCCTTCCCCGCCGAAGTCCTGCGCCGTTACACCCGCTCCCTTGCGGAGCGTCTGGATACGCATGTCTTCCGGAATGGCGCCGGGGTTGTCGGTCTGATAGGGACTCCAGACAGAGAAGAGGACGGTGTTGGGGCCGTCCGTATGGGTCTGGATGCCCATATAGCCCTCCTTGAATCCGGTGAGCATATAATACGTGGCCGGTACGGAGCCTTCCTCCGGAACGGTGGCCTCGTTGTAGAACCATTCGGCGTCGCCCTCGGGGAAATCGTAGAACAGATGCACCGAGGGTCCGCGGCGGTACCAGTAACTGTCATCGACCTTGTCTTCGGGTGTGAAGTTCAGTTCGCCCGAAAGGGCCGTTCCGTCCGCGTAGAAGGTAGGAATCCGATAGAACTGCGCCCTCGCCGGCTTGGCGGCGTTTCCTTGGATATCCACCCGGACATAGCCGGGCGCCGGCACGTCGAAGGTGCCGATGTCATAGGTTCCGGGGGCGGTCACGTGGACCTTGCGGGTGGTCCCGTTGCAGGTGAAGGCGAATTCGTTGGACTCCGTTCCGGCCGGCTGCGTGGCCTGGAAAGCCAGGTGCAGGTTTCCTTTTCCCTCCGTGCGGAAATACAGCGAAAGCACGGTCGCGGGATCGTTCCAAGACTGGAGGCGGCTGTTGCGGGTGTCTATGATCCGGGGCGCCTCTCCATAGAAGGAACCGGGGGTTTCCGTGACGAAGACATTGCCCTGGAAGGGGATGACGACGGCGTCCGGGACGGGTTCGAAGGGCGTGGCGGCGGGGTTTCCGCAGGCTGCGGCGAGAAAGAGGACGGGCAGCAGCGTTTTGAATAAACAATGCATAATCTTCCGATCTGTCTTCCAAAGATAGTGATTCTCGTCCATTTTGTGAAGCATTTGGGTGTCGGGAGGACACTTTATTGATAAAATACTTATATTTGTATAGCCTAAATATTGAAAAAACTCATTTACACACTCTATTCTAACTGTTTTCCGTATGAAAAGATTCTTTCTAGCACTCTTGTTCCTGGCAACCGGCATGGTGGCTTGGGGACAGACGGCGGTGCGTGGCGTGGTCCAGGATCCTTCCGGTGCGCCCATCGTCGGAGCAGGAATCCTTCAGGTGGGCTCCACGACCAATGGCGTGGTGACCGACCTGGACGGTAATTTTGCCATCAGCGTCCCGGCGACGGCGACGCTGGAGGTCTCCTGCGTGGGTTATGTGACCCGCCAGGTCCCGGTGGACGGGCAGACCCGTCTCACCATCATCCTCGAGGAGGATGCCGAGATGCTGGACGACGTCGTGGTCGTCGCTTTCGGTAAGATGAAGCGCGAAGCCTTCACCGGCTCCGCGGGCGTGATGAAGTCCGACGACCTCCTCAAGTCCCAGGTCTCCAACGCCGCCCAGGCTCTTGCAGGCCGCGTGGCCGGTGTCCAGATCACCAATTCTTCCTCCCAGCCGGGTGCCTCTCCGCAGATCACCATCCGTGGCGTCGGCTCCATCTCCTCGGACACCGAACCGCTCATCGTCGTGGACGGCATGCCTTATGACGGGGATATCAACCTCATCAACTCGGCGGATATCGAGTCGATGACCGTCCTCAAGGACGCCGCCTCGAATGCCTTGTATGGCGCGCGCGGCGCGAACGGCGTCATCATGATCACCACCAAGCGCGGCCAGAGCGGCCACGCCAAGGTTTCCTTCGATGCCAAGTGGGGCCTGAACCAGAACGGCCTGCCGCACTACGAGACCGTGAACACCCAGCAGTTCTACGAGCTCTACTATCAGATGCTCTACAACAACTACTCCACCCTCACGGACGCCGATGGCAACCGCACTTACACGGACGAGCAGGCCCACGCCCTCGCCAATTCCCGCCTGACCGACTCCTCCACGGGCGTCGGCCCGGGCTATATGGTGTACACGGTCCCGACCGGCCAGGATTTCATCCTCAAGGGCGGTTCGATGAACCCGAACGCCTCGCTCGGCGCCTTCTATGAGAGCGACGGCAAGACCTTCTGGCTCCAGCCGGACGACTGGGAGAGGATCGGCCTTCAGAACGGCTTCCGCCAGGAGTACAACGTCTCCGTGTCCGGCCAGTCCGACAAGGTGAACTACTTCGCCTCCCTCGGCTACCTGGGCAACAACGGTATCCAGGAAGGTTCCCTCCAGAAGCGTACCACGGCCCGTATCAAGGCCGACTACCAGGCCAAGCCCTGGCTCAAGGTGGGCGGCAACTTCGGCTATACGCACTACGACTTGTCCCAGACCTCCGAAGGCGTGATCGGTTCCGGCACCATCTGGCCGGTGATCCAGTCCCAGGCCCCCATCTATCCGGTGTACTTCCGGGATGCGAACGGTCGCGTGATGCGCGACAAGTGGGGTGAGCCCATGTTTGACTTCGCCCAGCAGTACGGCCTGAGCCGTGCTGGCGGCGTGGGTGGCAATGCCGTGTTCTCCAACAAATACGATGACAACACGACGGACGGCAACGCCTTCACCGTGGGCGGTTTCGCCGACTTCAAGTTCCTGCAGGATTTTACCTTCACGCTCAATGTGAACATTTACGACTATGACCGCCGGGGCACCTACATCACCAGCCCGTTCGTGGACCACTACACGTCCTCCAACGACAACGGCTACCTGTACAAGAGCTCCAGCCGCACATTCACTTACAACACCCAGCAGCTGCTGAACTATGCGAAGGTCTTCGACGGGGTCCACGACGTCAACCTGATGCTCGGCCACGAGTACTACAACTACAAGTACGAGTATATGGGCATGTCCGGCAAGAACTTCGGCATCGACGGTGTGACGGAAATCGACGCTGTCCTGCAGAAGGATCCCGACCCGTCCTCCGAGTCCAGCGTGTACAACAACGAGGGTTATTTCGCCCGGGCGCTGTACAACTACGCGGGCAAGTACTACCTGTCCGGCTCCTTCCGCCGCGACGCCTCCTCCCGGTTCTCCAAGAAGCACCGCTGGGGTAACTTCTGGTCCGTGGGCGGCGCCTGGATCGTGTCCAAGGAGGATTTCTTCCACATTCCGTGGGTGAACACCCTCAAGCTGAAGTTCTCCGTGGGCAGCCAGGGTAACGACAACATCGGCAACTACCTGTATGCCGACTCCTACAACCTCGTGAACAGCGACAACCACGTGGCGTTCCAGTGGCGCCAGAAGGGCAGCGAGAACATCACCTGGGAGACCAATACCAATTACAACGGCGGTATCGAATTCGAACTTTTCAAGGGCCGCCTGAACGGCTCCCTGGACTACTTCTACCGGAAGACCTCCGATATGCTGTTCTCCCTGAACACCCCGCCGTCCTCCGGTTACACCAGCTACTACACGAACCTCGGTGACATGCGCAACCGCGGTCTCGAGCTCGACCTGAACGGTACGCTGGTCCAGAACCGCAACTTCGTCTGGAGCGCGAACTTCAACCTCTCCTTCGTGAAGAACAAGGTCCTCAAGCTTCCGGATGAGATCAAGAAGACGACGGTGGACGGGTACAACGGTTATGTGAACCTGGACGGCTCCTTCGTCTCCAAGTACAAGTACTTCGTCGCCGAAGGCCTGCCGCTCTATACCTGGTACTATCCGGAGTATGCCGGCGTGGACAAGGAGACCGGCGAGGCCCTGTACTATATGGACGAGCTGGACGCCGACGGAAACGCGACCGGCAAGCGTACGACGACCAACAATCCAAGCAACGCCACCGATTACCGCCTGGGCGATGCGATGGCGCCGCTGTTCGGCGGTTTCGGCACCACCTTGCAGTTCTACGGCTTCGACCTGTCCGTGAACCTGAACTTCCAGATCGGCGGTCTCGCCCGCGACTATGTCTATGCTTCCCTGATGCATACGGGCGCCGCCACGGCGACGAACTGGCACAAGGATATCTACCGGGCCTGGACGCCGGAGAACAGGGACACCGACGTGCCGCGTTTCAAGGACAACGAGACCTACGGCCAGAACGCCCTGTCTTCCCGGTTCATCACCAACGCCAGCTACCTGAACCTGCAGAACGTGAACTTCGGCTACACCCTGCCTTCCAGGATCACGCGCAAGATCGGCGTCGAGACCATCCGGGTGTACTTCTCCGGAGAGAATCTCGGATTCCTGTCGATGCGCAAGGGCTTCGACCCGCGCTACAATATCGCCGGTTACACCAACCCGGAACTCTATTCCCCGATCCGTACCCTGTCGTGCGGTGTCAACCTGGTATTCTAATTTAGAAAGGAGAACGTATCATGAAGAAAATGTATATCGCGCTGACTGCAGCGCTCCTCGTCTTCTCCGGATGTATCAAGGAAACCTATCCGACCACGTACGTGCTGGCCGACCAGATCGGCCAGTCTGAATCCGCCCTGGACGGTATGGTCAACGCCATCTACACCACGATGGCCGGCTACAAGAATTCAGACGGCGGCCTGGAGATGATCTCCTACGGCGGAATGCGGGTGATGCTGGAGCATACGACCTCCCAGATGGTCTGTTCCGGCGCCAACGGCTACAACACGATGGGCGCCTATGCGCAGCTGAACATCGCGGCCACCGGCTCCAACCGCGGCCTGTATCCGTCCTACCTGTACTATGCGTACATCAAGAATGTGAACGACATCATCGGCATCCTTGCCCCGCAGGAGAACCTGGATGCGGGAAAGAAGGCCATCCTGGGCCAGTGCTACGCCTACCGGGCCCTCTACTACCTGGACCTCGTCCAGATCATGGAATGGAAGAAACCGACCGATACCCGGTACAAGTGGGTGGATCCCAAGCTCGGTCCGGACGCCCTCGTGAACCTGGGAGTGCCGATCGTGACGGACGAGACCCCGGCCGAACAGCTTTCCAACAATCCTCGCGCGACGGTGGACGAAGTGTATGACCTCATTCTCTCCGACCTGGGCAAGGCAGAGGGCCTGCTGGACGGTTTTGTCCGGACGGACAAGGTCCAGCCCGACCTGGGCGTCGTGTATGGTCTCTACGCCCGTGCTTACCTCAACCTCGCCTCCCGCGTGAAGACCGCGGCGACCTACAAGGATGAGGCCGATTACTGGACGAAGGCGGCGAGCTATGCCGACAAGGCCATCACCACTTCCGGCTGTACCCCGCTGACCGAGGACCAGTGGACGGATCCGGTGAACGGCTTCAACAACCGGAATTCCCAGAATTCCTGGATGCTCTCTACGACCATTTCCGAGTCCAATACGGCGGCGGCCTCCACGGAGTCCTTCGTGTTCGCCATGATCATGGGCACGGAAACCGACTTCTCCGTATACGGCTGGCGCGTGGGCCGTTCCCTGGCCCGTAACTGGTACGAGCGTCTCTCTGACAACGACTGGCGCAAGAAGTCCTGGCTGGCTCCGGAGTTCTTCTACGAGTCCACTAACCAGGTCCCCGGCGGGAAATACCTGGTGGAGAAGGATGCCTCCGGCAACCTGATCAACAACAAGTGGGCGAAGGGAAGCAATTCCAGCAACGTCCAGGAAGATTGGTCCGACGACTATGACGGAACCGGCACCCACAGCTACCGGCTCACGTCCAGCCCGTCCTGGATCCGCTCCCGCATCAACAAGTACTACGGTTTCCAGGGATGGCCCTGGCTGTATGTGAACATCAAGTTCCGCCCGCACAATGGGGCCTACAACGTCTATACGACCGGCGGCGCCACGGATTATCCTTGCATGCGCGTGGAGGAGATGTACTTCATCAAGGCGGAAGCCCTGGCCCATTCGCAGAGTTTGGGCGCCGGTAAGGCCGCCCTGGAGGAGATCGTGAAGACCCGCAACAGCACGTATTCCTGCAACGCTTCCACCCTGGACGCCTTCATCGAGGAGATGTACTTCCAGAAAGGAATCGAGTTCTGGGGCGAGGGCGTTCCTTACTTCGACGCCAAGCGTCTGGAGCGGGGCATCCACCGCGCCTATCTGGGCACGAACCTGGAGCGCTACCAGCACGGCTTCGACATAGACGGTCCATACACCGGCATGACCCCGGGTTGGAACCAGGCCGAACTGAATGCCAACCCTGCCATCTTCGACTACAACAACCCGCATACGCCGCAGGCGAGCCTGTACGTGTGGGCCGGTAACGACGATTTCCGTCCGTACTATGGTTGCGAAATCAATACGGAAGGCATGAAGTATTAACCGAGAAAAACGAAATGACCATGAAAACGATAGCAAAACTGATCCTGCTTTCCGCTCTGGCAACCGTTGCCGCGTGCGGGAAGAGCGCCGGTCCGGATGGAGCCGCTTCTGCCGGGTCCAGCACCGAAGGGTTCTTCTTCAAGCAGGAGTTCAACTACAATCTGACGTCGAACCCGGTCGTCGAGGTGCCTGTGGTGCGCCTGGGCACACAGGGCGACCTCACGGTCCAGGTGACCGCCACCGGCGCCTCCGAGTTCACGGTTCCGGGCGAAGTTGTCATCAAGGACGGGGACCGGATGGGCACCCTGGCGGTGACTTACGACCCTTCCAAGCTGAGTTTCAACCAGTTGTACCAAGTCGCGCTTGCCATCAAGGACTATACGTCCCTCTACGGTTTCCAGAATGCGACCTTGACGATTGAAAAGCCCACTTCCTACTACAAGTACGGTGCGGGAACCATCGTCGAGGACTGGTGGGGCGAACAGGAGGATAAGGACATGTATGCCCGCGAATTCGCAGAGGACGTGCTCCAGTGCTACCTCCCGGATTGCTGGGGCCACGATTCCGGCGCCGGCTATCCGGTCCAGAACTACGTGTTCTACTGGAACACCAAGACCAACCAAGTCTATGTCCCGTTCCAGTTCATGGGCTGCGAAGACTGGTGCATCGCCGACCAGGGCGCCATCGCCTGCATGTTCGGCGGCCCTGACCACCAGGAGGGAAGCGCCGAGTGGCGTGCCTTCATCGACAACTACTACAAGACCTGTCCTTACCC
Source organism: uncultured Bacteroidales bacterium (assembly GCA_947169405.1). Taxonomy (GTDB): domain Bacteria; phylum Bacteroidota; class Bacteroidia; order Bacteroidales; family UBA932; genus Cryptobacteroides. The sequence continues at coordinate 5,329 of CAMVPS010000024.1, read as the reverse complement.
GCAGCCGCATTACGATCCCGCCAAGAAGGCTTTCTACCTGTCCGATTCCGCGGCTTGCAGCCCGGCGGACGGTTCGGTGGCCTACGGCACGCCGGGACGTCCGGATGTGTTCACGCTTGAATAATGGGCCGGATCTATCATCTCATTGCAGCAGCCGCCGTCCTCTTCACGGCGGCTGCCTGCACTCCGAAGGGTCCGGCGGACCCGGAGGTGGAGGCTGCGAAGGCCTTGGCCGCGCGCGTCGTGGGGCCGCAGCAGGCCCGCCATTTCGTCTTCGAGAAGGCGGAAGGGGAGGGCGACTTCTTCCGGCTGGAGCAGCGCGGCGGGAAGCTCGCCGTCATCGGCAATGACGCGAATTCGATGGCCGTGGGCTTGAACCACTATCTCAAGTACTACTGCCACGTGGAGTACGGCTGGCTGCTGGGTGACACGTTCACCCTGCCCAAGAAACTGCCGGCCGTTCCGGAGCCCGTGGAGGCTTCGGCCCGCGTCAAGAACCGCTTCTTCCTGAACTACTGCACTTACGGCTACACGATGCCTTGGTGGCAGTGGGCCGATTGGGAGCATTTCATCGACTGGATGGCCCTGAACGGCATCAACCTGCCGCTCGCCATCACTGGCCAGGAGTCCATCTGGTACCAGATCTGGACCGAAATGGGCCTCACCGACGAGGAAGTGCGGAACTACTTCACCGGCCCGGCGCACCTGCCGTGGCACCGGATGCAGAACATCGACCGCTGGTTCGGCCCGCTGCCCCACAGCTGGCTGGACGGCCAGCTGGAGCTCCAGAAGCAGATTACGGCCCGCGAGCGCGAACTGAACATGAAGCCCGTCCTGCCGGCCTTCTCCGGCCACGTGCCGCGCGAGCTGACCCGCCTGTATCCGGACGCCCCCGTCACCAAGAACGAGGACTGGTCCGGCTATCAGCCGGAGTACGCCTGCACCTTCCTGGATCCGATGAGCGACCTGTTCACGGAGATCCAGAAGAAGTTCGTCGAGAAGGAGACGGAAATCTACGGGACGGACCATGTCTACGGCATCGACATCTTCAACGAACTCACCCCGCCGAGCTGGGAGCCCGAGTACCTGGGCCGCGTCAGCCGGCAGGTGTACGAGTCCCTGGAGAAGGCCGATCCGGACGCCACCTGGCTGCAGATGGGCTGGCTCTTCTACAACGAACGGAAATACTGGACCGAGGACCGCGTGGAGGCCTACCTGACCTCCTTCCCGAAGGAGCGCCAGCTCCTCCTGGACTACTTCTGCGACCGGCAGGAGGTGTGGAAGCGGACGGACAGCTTCTACGGCGTGCCCTATATCTGGTGCTACCTGGGGAACTTCGGCGGCAACACCGCCCTCGTGGGCAAGTTCAACGACCTGAACGAGAAGATCGAGAACGCCCTCGTGAACGGCGGCCCCAACATGAGCGGCGTGGGCGCCACCCTGGAAGGCTTCGACTGCAACCCGTATGTCTATGAGTACATCTTCGAGAAGGCCTGGACGCTGCCGCAGCACAAGGATGTGGCGGCCTGGACCGAGGGTCTCGCCGACCAGCGCGTCGGCTTCGAGGACCCGAAGGCCCGCGCGGCCTGGAAGATTCTCATTGACAGCGTGTATGTCGATTCCAGCACCCCGGGACAGGCGTCGTTCGTGAACCAGCGGCCCGCCATCGGCAGGACCAGAACCTACTACGGCAACGCGCGGCTGCGGTATGACAACAAGCACCTTTGCGAGGCCCTGGGCCTGCTGCTGGAGGTGGACGGGAAGAACAGCGCCTACGCGTTCGATCTCGCGAACCTGACGCGGCAGCTGCTGGCGAACCGGTTCGACGCCCTCAAGAAGCAGTACGAGGCCGCCGTGGCGGCGCAGGACCGCGAGGCGATGAAGACCGTTTCCGCGGAGATGCTGGAAATCATCGGCGACATCGACACCGTCATCGGCACGCACAGCTATTTCCTGGTGGGCAAATGGATTTCCGACGCCCGCAGCTGGGGGAAGGACGATGCGGAGAAGACTTACTTCGAGCGCAACGCCCGCAACCTCATCACCACCTGGAGCGACAAGGACATGCTCCTGAACGACTATGCCTCCCGTACGTGGAACGGCCTCACCGGCACCTTCTACAAGGTTCGCTGGGAGAAGTTCTTCGCGGCGGTGGACGCCGCCCTGGACAAGGACGGAAGCTTTGACGAGGACGATTACAACGCCTTCAGCGACGACGTGACGACCTTCGAGAAGCAGTGGTGGGACGAGTGCCTGCACACCTTCCCGGCGCAGCCCGCGGGCGACGCCAAGGCCGTGGCGGCGGAACTGTACGCCAAGTACAAGGACCGGATTATCTAGCGGAGAGCGACATCAGCAGCTGATACTGCTGGTTGAGCGCTTTCGAGAACGAATCGTCGAGGATGGCATCCGTCAGGGTGCCATCCTCCGTTTGTATCCGGAGGGATTTGACGCTGCCGTATGCGAGGGCGCGGAGCTGGGAGAGGGTGGGGTAGAGGTAGATGAAATTGACCTCGTCCCGGGTCTGGGGGAGGGTGATCTCGGTGCCGTCCCCGAGGATGAAAGTGACAGGGGCGTCCGGTTCGATGCGATACTTCTTCTCGGTGCCCAGCTGGAAGGCCAGGTCGATGTCCTCCTTCCCGGAATTCTTGTAGTAGAGGTGGTTCAGGATGAGGTTGTACTTGAGGTCCTGGCCGTCGGCGACGAGCGGATTGGCGGCCGTCATCACGCTGCCGGTGAGGTCCACGCGGCCGGCGGCTTCGGCGGTCAGGTCGATGGTGGACGCCGCGGCCTTTTCGATGGCGTCGCAGTGCCGCTTCAGGAGGGCGGCGAAGGCGTCGTCCTTGAAGTGGAACTGCAGGTAGTCGTCCGGATTCCAGCCGGTGACGAGCTCGAGGGCCGTGACCCCGCGGGTGAGTTTTTCGAGGTCGGCCTCTTCCATCGCGTAGCGGAACCGGTTCAGGTATAGGCCGTCCTCATCGCGGGTTTTCGTCGCGTTCTCCTGGCCGATCTGGTCGGCCCGGACGACGGCGCCGCCGGGGAGGGTGGCGGTCATCTTCACGCCTTTCGGAGCCGTGAAAGCGGTCTTCTGGCGGAGGTCGATGAACAGCTGGTACAGCGTGGACCCGTCGGGGAAGCCGACGCGTTCCACGCGGGCGGTGAAGTCCTGGCAGGGTTCGGCTTCGGTGGAGATATGGGTCATCCCTTCGGACCGGTAGTTGGTCCGGATCTCCTGCGCGGAGAGGGTGAGGGCGGCCGCGAAGACCGCCAGGGAAAGAAGGGTCTTTTTCATCATCACGGTGCAAATATACACAATCGGTGCCGGGAAACGGATTTTTTTCGTATCTTTATCGGGATTAATGACACGGACTATGTACAAATACCGCATTTCCGGAGACAAATATGTCCTGAGCTTGGACAACCACGTGGAGATTTCCGCGGCGCTCGCCGCCTTCTGCCGGGAGCTGGACATCCGCTGCGGCGCCGTCTATGGCATCGGCGCCATCTGCGAAGCGACTTTCCGTTTCCTGGATCCCGCCACGAAACAGTACGTGGACAAGACCTTCTCCGAGCAGATGGAGATCACCAACCTGACCGGCAACATCTCCCGCAAGGACGGCAACGTGTATCTGCACCTGCACATCACCGCCAGCCGGCGGGACTACACCTGCATCGGCGGTCACCTGCTCACCGCCCGCGTGAACGGGGCTTGCGAGCTCGTCGTGGAGCGCTTCGCCTGCGAAGCCGGCCGCCGTTTCGACGAGGAGACGGGCCTCAACCTGTATGATTTCTAAACCTAATACTACGATATGAGCTTTGTCATGATTGTCGAGCTGCTGATCGTCCTCGCAGCGCTCTACGTGGGTTCCCGCTACGGTTCCCTGGCGCTCGGCGCCATTTCCGGCATCGGCCTGGCCATCCTCGTGTTCGGCTTCGGGCTCAAGCCCGGAACCCCTCCGACGGACGTCATCTACATCATCATCGCGGCCGTCACCTGCGCCGGCACCCTCCAGGCGTCGGGCGGTATGGACTGGATGATCCAGATCGCGGAACGGATGCTCCGCAAGCATCCGGACCACATCACCTTCCTGGGCCCGCTCGTGACCTTCTTCCTGACCGTCCTCGTGGGCACCGGCCACGTGGTCTACACGATCATGCCCATCATCTGCGACATCGCCCTGAAGAAGAACATCCGGCCCGAGCGTCCCTGCGGCGTGGCTTCCGTCGCCTCGCAGGTGGGTATCACCTGCTCGCCGATCGCCGCCGCCGTCGTCGCCTTTGTCACCATCTCCAACGCGAACGGCTATATGGTCTCGATCCCGCAGGTGTTGATGGTCACCATCCCGGCCTGCCTCATCGGCCTGATGTGCGCCGCTCTCGCCTCCTTCAAGCGCGGCAAGGACCTTGACGTCGACCCTGAATTCCAGAAGCGCAAGGCCGATCCCGAGCAGTACGCCTATATGTACGGCAGCTCCGCCACCACCCTGGACAAGGTCATCACCAAGGAGGCCAAGGCATCCGTGTTCGTGTTCCTGGGCTCCCTGCTCGTAATCGTGGGCTTCGCGTTCTGCCAGATGCTCCACACGGCCGACGGCAAGACCGTGGCCGAGGCCATCGCCATCCCGAAGATGAACATCTGCATCCAGATCATCATGCTCGTGGCCGCCGCCTGCAACATCATCTTCTGCAAGGCCTCCCCGAAGAAGGCCGTCGCCGGCGCCGTCTGGCAGTCCGGCATGGTCGCGGTGGTCGCCATCTACGGCATCGCCTGGATGGCCGACACCTACTTCGGCAACTATATGGACGAGATGAAGGCCATGCTCACCGGCCTGGTCACGAACTACCCGTGGTCCATCGCCCTCGTCTTCTTCCTCGTCTCCGTGCTCATCAACAGCCAAGGCGCCGTGGTCGTCGCCTTCCTCCCGCTGGCCTACCAGCTGGGCATCGCCGGTCCCGTCCTCCTGGGCGTCCTCCCGAGCGTGTACGGCTACTTCTTCATCCCGAACTACCCGTCCGATATCGCCACGGTGAACTTCGACCGGTCCGGAACGACCGTCATCGGCAAATACCTCCTGAACCACAGCTTCATGATGCCGGGCATGATCAGCGTAGTCGTCTCCACCATCGTCGGCTACCTGATCACCACTGTTCTCTTCCCCGGCTACTTTGGCAGCTTCGTCCAGTAGGATATTCGGAAAAATTGCTTACCTTTGCACTCCCTTTCAAGGGAACCTGTCATTCCGAGGAGGCCTCAGGCCGACGAAGGAATCTCTCCCGGTTCCGTAGCTCAGCTGGATAGAGCAACAGCCTTCTAAGCTGTGGGTCTTGG
>CAMVPS010000023.1:0-28048 GCA_947169405.1 uncultured Bacteroidales bacterium | reverse complement strand
CCTGACGGCCGTGGACGGCATTCCGCTGAACTTCAAGGTGTACCAGGAGAACCAGGTGAACGCCTTCGCCTGCGCCGACGGCAGCGTCCGCGTGTACACCGGCATCATGGACGTGATGACGGACAACGAACTGCTGGGCGTGATCGGCCACGAAATCGGCCACGTGGCGATGAAGCACACGAAGAAGGAGATGCGCAACTCGCTCCTGACGAGCGCGGCCCTCGAGGGAATCGCCTCCACCAGCCAGACGGCGGCCACCCTCACGGACTCCCAGCTGGGCGCCATCGGCAACGCCATCCTGAACGCCCGGTACTCCCGGAAGCAGGAGAGCGAGGCCGACGACTATGGCTACCAGTTCCTCAAGGCCGTGGGCAAGAACCCTTGGGGAATGGCGATGTCCTTCGAAAAGCTGCAGAAAGTGGCCGGGGGCTCCGGCGCGCAGGCTTCGGCCGCGCAGAAGCTGTTCTCCTCGCACCCTGATACGGAAACCCGCATCCGGCGGATGGCCGAACGGGCGACGGCGGAAGGCTACAAGCGCCCGGCGAAATAGCGCCCGCGCATGGAAAAGAATTATATCTCTCCGAATGCCAGACAGATTCCGCTCGAATCTGAGCTGGCATTTCTCATTGCATCTGGCACGATTCCCGGCGCAGGGTGGGACGACGATGAACTGGGAGGAGGACTATGAGCATGGGACGGCATCTTCATACCCTCATTTCCTCGGTCGTCCTTCTGGCGTGCTTTTCCTGTGCGAAGCCGGAAATGGACACCCTTCTCCGGCAGGAAAGCGAAGCCGGAGCCGCGGGCGTCCTGATGAACGTCCCCTCGATCCTGTTCGACGGGGACACGAGAGCCACGATGGAGACGGGGGAGTCCGGCCTGTCTTTCTTCTGGAGCGCGGACGACGCCGTGGGGGTCCATACGACCGCCGGCGGTTTCGCGCGCTTCGCCCTCCAGTCCGGCGCCGGAACGGCGGGGGCCCTGTTCGATGGGCAGGGATTCGACTTGCGCGAGGGCGAGACCTACTATGCGTTTTTCCCGTATGATCTTTCCGCATCCGACCGGACGGCCGTGCCGCTCCGGTACGACGGACAGGTGGTTTCCGGTTCCGACGACCGCTCTGCACTCCTTTCCCGCGACTATCTCTATGCGTCCGGCACCCCCGACGGAAACGGGAAAGTCCGTTTCGATTTCCGGCACGTCGGGGCCTTCCTCCGGCTCACGCTCTCCCTCCCGGCGGGGACGGCCGTGGACCGGCTGGAACTGCTGCCCACCTATGACGAAATCCCCGCTTCCCTGACACTGAATCTCGCCGCAGACGCCCCTACGACCGTTTCATCGGCCGTTTCCCTGTCCATCGGCGCGGAAGGGACCGTCGTGCCGGAAAGCGGCGAACTGGTCGTCTGGGCGGCGATGCCGCCGCAGTCCTTTTCCGATGCCGCGTTCGCCGTCCTGGTCTATTCGGGCGACAAGGTATACACCCTTCGCCACAAGGGCTCCGCATTCAAGGCCGGCAAGGCCTATCGCTGGGCCGGCGCCCCGCTTTCGCTCGCGGAAACCGCCGACTGGGGGTTCTCCGACGTGTCGCAAAAACGGGCTTTCACGGCCTCCGGCGTGGCGGCCGGGCAGTATTCCGGCATCTCCTGGATCGGCGGAAACCGCTATGCGGTCGTCCATGACAAGCTGAAAGGGGGCGGCATCGTGTTCTATGAAATCGCCCTGGATAACGACGGAACGGTCACGTCGGTGACCATGTCCGTCGCGCCGGGGACGGAGTCGTCCACTACGGCCAGCCAGGACAACGAAGGCGTGGCCTACGTCCCGGAATCGGGGACGCTTTTCGTGAGCTCCGAGAAGAATCAGCAAATCCGGGAATATGACCTGGACGGAAATCCGACCGGCCGGGCGATGACCATTCCCGCGGACATGGCCAAGGCTGGCATCCAGAGCAACAAAGGCTTCGAGAGCCTGACCTACAATGCGGCGACGGGGCTTTTCTGGACGACGACGGAGGATGCACTCAAGAAGGACACGTCCTTGGAGCGGCTTCTCCGGCTGCAGAGTTTCGGACAGGACTTGAAGCCCGGCGCCCGGTATTTCTACCGGATGGACGCCCCGTCCAAGAGCGCCTCGGAGGCCTCGGCCGCCAAGTCTTACGTGTATGGCGTACCGGCCCTGGCGGCCTTGGACGACGGCCGCCTCCTGGTCCTCGAGCGGGAGGTCTATGTCCCGAACGGGGGCACGATGGATATGCTGTTCAACTCCTTCGGCAAGGCGAAGATCTATGCCGTGAATCCGTCGAAGGATTCGGCGGGCGTCCTGCGGAAAAGCCTGCTCGCCAGTTTCCAGACCAGTGCGGCGGACCTGGCCAACTACGAGGGGATGTGCCTGGGACCGACGCTGCCGGACGGCCGCCGCTGCCTGGTGCTGATTCCCGACTCCCAGGGCGGCCAGAGTGGGCTCACCCGGGAGTATGTGAAGGTGATTGCGGTCCGACCGTAGTCAGAACTTGATTTTTCGGCCCGCAAGGGCGCGGGGCACCATCCACTTGGGATACCAGCCGTGGATGGTGACTTCTTTCTGCTGGGAGGCCACCTCGTCCGGGTTCGGCTTGCGGCGCAGCTTCCAATACTCGGCGTGGGCCTTGACCACGGCCTTGTAGGACCCCCATTTCTTGGTCACCAGGTAGTTGAGGGCGGAGACCCCGTCCAGGAGCATCCGCGTGAGGATGCGCCGCCGGGCCTTGCCCAGGGCGCCTTCCACGCTGTACCCTTGCGCCCGGAAGGTCTTGGCGAGGTTGTTCTCCAGCATCAGGAGGTTGTTCCGGTAGTTGAAGCGGAGCTTGTCGGGGGAGTCGTTCGGGAGCGTGCCGCCGCCGATGTGGTACACGAAGGATTCGGGAACGACGGTGACCCGGTACCCGGCCAGCTGGATCCGCCAGCACAGGTCGATCTCCTCCATATGGGCGAAGAAGCGGTCGTCCAGGCCGCCGAGCTTCTTCCAGAGCCGGCTCCGGACCAGCAGGCAGGCGCCGGACACCCAGAAGACGTCGGCGGGGACGTCATACTGGCCCTCGTCCTGTTCCACCGTCTTCAGGACGCGGCCGCGGCAGAAGGGATAGCCGTACCGGTCCAGCAGGCCGCCGGCCGCGCCGGCGTATTCGAACCGGGTCCGGTCGTGCCAGGACAGCAGCTTGGGGCCGCAGGCGCCGCATTTGGGATGCGTGTCCATCCAGGCGACGAGGGGCTTCAGCCAGTCTTTCGGCACCTCGATGTCGGAGTTGATGAGGACGTAATAATCGGCCTCCACCTGCGCAAGGGCGCGGTTGTAGCCCCCGGTGAAACCGTAGTTCTTGTCCAGGCGGATCTGCCGGACCGTGGGGAACTCGTGGTAGAGCATTTCCAGGGATCCGTCCGTCGAGGCGCTGTCCGCCACGATGACTTCCGCGTCCAGCCCTTCCGTGGAGGCGATGAGCCCGGGAAGGAAGTCCCGCAGGTATCCCTTCGTGTTCCAGTTCAGGATGACGACAGCCGTTTTCATGCGTTGCAGTCGATGTTTTCGAAGGCCAGGGTCGGAATCGACTTGGACATGCAGGGGCGGGCGTCGTCGGCCGTGGCGACGAGGTGGTTCCACAGGTCGATGAAATTGCCCGTGACGAGCATTTCCCGCACCGGGTGGGTGATGCGGCCGTCCTCGAAGGCGAATCCCTCGATTCCGTAGGAGAAATCGCCCGTGGACGTGTTGGAGTTGCCGCCGTTGAAGCCGGTGATGAGGATGCCGGTCCCGATTTTCCGCATCAGGTCTTCCCGCGTCTTGCAGCCGCCGAAAGGCATCACTTTCGGACGGGTTGCATCCTCGATGGTCGGGGCCATCCCGGTCTTCCCGGCGATGTACGTGTTGACGAAATAGCGGGTGATGACGCCCTTGTCGACGATCGGGAACGCCTGTGTGGCGACGCCTTCGCTGTCCCACAGGCGGGAACCCATCTCTCCGGGGCAGCGGGGGCAGTCCAGGACGGTCAGCCGCTCCGGGAACACCTGCTGGCCCACCTTGTCCACGAGGAAGGAGTTCTTCTGCTGGACGGCATAGCCGCCGAGGGCGTTCAGCACCGGCGTCAGGAACTTCGAGGCGCACTCGCTGTCCACCACGATGCTGCATTTCCCGCCGGGATGGTCCATCGGCCCAATCTGCGCGGCGGCGCGCCGGACGGCGGTTTCGCTGCAGGTTTGCAGGGCCGGGAGAATGTCCTTGAGCCGCGGCGTCGCGTCCCACCAGTAGCTGGCGTAGCGGTTGCCGTCGGGGTCCTCCACCGTGACTTCGTAACCGATCTCGAAGGAGGTCTCCGTGTGCCGGGCGAAGAGTCCGTTCGAGTCCATGACGACGCTGTCGAACAGGCTGTCGGAATACTCGCCTTCCTCGGAGAGGAGGGTGAACCCCTTTTCAAGTTCCGCTTTCCGCTTCCAGGCGGCGGTACCGAGCGCGAGTTCCCGTCTCTTGTCGGAGGTCAGTTCCTCATAGGCGGGGTCGTACAGGCCCAGTTCCCGGCCGGTGAGCGCGTCTTTTGCGGTGCGGGCGGGGTCCGGCAAGTTGCGAGCCGGGTCCGGCTGCAGGGTGCGGACCGTGTCGATGGCATCGAGGAGGAACGCTTTCAGGCCTTCCTCCTCCAGCCGGTTGGAGGAGAAACTCCCGAACCGGCCGTCCACGAACAGGGCCACCTGCAGGCTCCGGTCCAGGGCGTGGGTCACCTTGTCCAGCTCGCCGTTCAGCATCCCGAACAGCTCCATCAGACTCTTGTTCAGCGTCACGCGCGCTTTCTGCGCGCCATTTGCGAGCGCGAATTCCATCGCGGTCCTCGCGAGGGCGATTTCCTGGTCTGTCAGCATCTTATTCTCCTCCTACGGTCAAGTTCTTGACAAGCACCGTCGGAATGCCGCAGGAGACGGGAACGCTCTGCTCCTTGCCGCAGGTCCAGGCGCCGGGGTCGATGACGAGGTCATTGCCCACGGCGACGATGTCCCGCAGGGCTTCCGGGCCGTTGCCGATGATGTTGATATCCTTCACGGGGGCCGTCAGGCGCCCGTTTTCGATAAGAAAGCCGCTCTTGACGAAGAAGGTGAAGTCGCCTTCCCCGATCTTGACCTGACCGTTGGAGAACTGGTCCACGTAGATGCCTTTCGGAACGGAGGCGATGATGTCCGCCGGGGCGGCGTTACCGCTTTCCATGTAGGTGGACCGCATCCGCGGGATGGGGGCGTAGCGGAAGGATTCGCGGCGGCCGTTCCCGGTCGGCGACACGCCGTAGTGGCGGGCGCTGATGCGGTCGTGCAGGTAGGAGGTCAGGATGCCGTCCTCCACCATATACGTCTTCTGGGCGGGGACGCCTTCGTCGTCGTAATTGAGGGAGCCGCGGTTCCCCTTGAGGGTGCCGTCGTCGATGATCTGAATGCCTTCGGCGCAGATGCGCTGGCCCATCTTGTCGGAGAAGATGGACGTGCCCTTGCGGTTGAAATCGGCCTCGAAGGCGTGGCCCATCGCCTCGTGGAGAAGGATGCCGGAGGCACCGGCGCCCATCACCACGGGCATCCGGCCGCCTTTGGGCCGCCGGGCGGCGAACCGCTCGTCGATACCCTTCACGGCCTCGGTCGCCATCTCTTCCAGCAGGCTGTCCGTGAGCATCTCCGCGCCGGCGCGGAAACTCCGGGAGACGGTCTTGTTCTCGGTTTTCCCGTCCTGCTGGAAAATGGCGGTCACCGAGACGGTGCCCATCGGCCGGGTCTCGTACTTGAGCTCCTTGAGGGAGTTGTACATCAGCACGTCCGTCACCTGCCACGCGAGCATCGCGATGATCTTGACGATGCGGTTGTCCCGGACCTGAACGGCCTGCTCCAGCTTCTTCAGGAAGGGAATGAGGGCGGAGGCTTCCGTGCTGCGCCAATGGTTCTCGACGGGGTAGCGGTCGGCGGCGGGGTTGGGCTCGCCGCGGAAGCGGCGCCCGACCAGCCGCGAGCCGTTCGCCTCCGCCGGGACGGAATGCTCGTAGAAGGCCGAGGACCCGTCGGCGATGGCCGACGCGGCCCGGGCGCAGGAGAGCATGTCCGGCAGCGCCGTGCTTTCCGCATAGGCGTAGCCCGTCTTTTCGCCGCACAGGACGCGGATGCCCACGCCATAGTCGATGTGCCGGCCGGCGGCGTTGACGATGCCGTCCCGGAGGGTGAGGTTGCCGTAGGTCGTGTTCTCGAAGTAGAGGTCACAGTAGTCGCCGCCGTGCCGCAGGGCTTCGGCGACGAGCGTATCCAACTGTGATTCCCCCACCTGGAACAGGTCCAAGTATACTTGCTTAGGGTGAATCATGCTTTGGCTCGAACTGTTGTTTGATCTGTTGGTACAGGGGAAGGTCCCGGACCGTCGTCCCCTTTGCGCTGCCTTCCGCGAGGATGCGGAAATCCATCTCGCTGTTGTCCACGAGCATCCATTTGTCACAGACGGGGGAATACAGCTTGAAGAAATACTCCAGGCCGGTGTAGTACCGCCGCCGGATGATTTCCGGGGCCACGTCGTGCCCGCCGGCCTCCACCCGGGCGGCCACCCGCTTGATGGCGATCTCGGGGTCGCGCAGCCACAGGTACACCACCGTGACGAAATAGCCTTGGTCCTGGGCCATCCGGACCATCTTGAGGAGGGACCGGGTGGCGAGGGTGGTCTCGATGCAGAAATCCTCCCGCCGGGTGAACAGGTAGCGCAGCTTCTTGAGCATATACCGGCTGGCCGTGATGTACGCCGTCTCCGGATGGAACGGCGCGAGGCTCTTCGCGAACTCGTCCGAGTTCACGAACTCGCTGCAGTCCAGCAGCTCCGGGAGCAGCGTGTAGGACGCTGTCGTCTTCCCGGAGCCGTTGCAGCCGGATATGATGTACATGCGGGGCATCGCCGGATCTTTGCGGTATCGGTTATTCGGCGGTGGCCGCGTTGATTTTCTTCATCATCGCGAACATGATGAGGCCGGCGATGACGCAGAGAGCCATCAGGATGGACCAGTTGGCCCAGAGCGGGACCCGCTCCCACAGCAGGCCGGGGATGGAACTGAGGTAGTTGCCGACGGCGGTGGACGCGAACCAGAGGCCCATCATCAGGCCTTTCAGGCGCGGCGGGGCCACCTTCGTGACGAAGGAGATGCCCATCGGGCTGAGGAGCAGCTCCGCGAAAGTCAGGATGAGGTAGGTGCCGATCAGGTAGGTCGGGACCACCGGGTCCGGGGAGACGGTGCCGGCGAGCTCGGCCGGGGAGGCCTGGCCACGGGAGGCATAGACCATCACCAGATAGCCAATGGCCGCGACGAACATGCCGAGCCCGATTTTCACGGGGGCGGAAGGCTCTCGGCCGGCCGGGTGCTGAGCGTCCTTGCGGCTGGCCAGGGCGCTGAAGATGGCCATCGAAATGGGCGTCAAGGCGACGACGAAGAACGGGTTGAACTGCTGGAATTCCTGCGGGAAGATCTCCAGCGGGTTCGCCTGGCCCTGGTAGATGGAGTAGACACCGCCCCACAGGGCGGCCGTCACGGCGCCGCAGATGACCTTGGAAGTGACCTTCTCGCTCTGGAAGATTCCAAACAGGGTATAGACGGAGGCGGCGATCAGCGCCAGGGCCCAGATGTTGAATCCGATGCGGGTCACGCCGGTGGCGAAGCTCTGCGTGTAGTCGCGGGCGAACCAGGTCAGGGACTGGCCGTTCTGGTGGAACGCCATCCAGAAGAAGATGACCACGGCGAACACGAGGACGAGGGCGACGATGCGGCTCTGCTCCTGCTCCTTGGTGAGTTCTTTGACGGGCGTGGCGCTGGCGGCGGCCTGATGGGCATTGACGTCGGCGTGCTTGAACCAGTTCTTGCAGCCGAAGTAGATGGCGATGGAAACGATCAGGGAGAAGCACGCAACGGCGAAGCCCATGTTATAGGCGCTGGACAGATGGTCGATGTAGTACTGGCAGAAGGCGGCGGTGTCCATCGGGCCGATGCCGGGCATCTGGCCCATCAGACCCTCGAGCTGGGAGACCTTGTCCGGGGCGATGGTGCCGTCCAGGAACTGGTGCGCGAGGGCCGGGATGTCGGCCTTGTAGATGAGTCCGGCCTTGCCCAGGAACTTGTTCGTGATGGCCGTCGCGGCGGCCGGAGCGAACATCGCGCCGATGTTGATGGCCATATAGAACAGCGAGAAGGCGGAATCGCGCTTGGCGGAATACTTCGGGTCGTCGTACAGATTGCCCACCAGCACCTGCAGGTTGCCCTTGAACAGGCCCGTGCCGATGGCGATCAGCGCCAGGGCGCCGATCATCAGCACGATGCCGAGGGTGTTGGCCGGAGTCGGGATGGACAGGCACACGTAGCCGGCGAACATGATGGTGATGCCGGTCACGACGCACTTGCCGTAGCCGATTTTGTCGGCCAGCAGACCGCCCACGACGGGCATGAAATACACCGCCGCGAGGAAGATGGCATAGACTTGGCTGGCTGTCGCCCCGTTCCAACCGAACTTGGCCTGGAGGAAGAGCATGAAGATGGCCAGCATCGTGTAGTAGCCGAAGCGCTCGCCGGTATTGGCGAGCGCAAGGGCGAAGAGTCCTTTGGGTTGTCCTTTGAACATATGTTGTCAGATAGATTAAGCGTTGGTGACGCGTTCGAGCCACTTGACCATGCCGAGCATCACGCCCATCGAGATCAGGCAGACGACGAGGAAGACGGTCCAGCATTTCCAGATGGGCCAGGCGTTGTACATGACCGGGCCGATCCAGATGAGGAGGTTGCCGAGGGCGGTGGCGCCGAGCCAGAGGCCCTGGCACAGGCCGAGGAGGTTCTTCGGGGCGACCTTCGACACGAAGGAGAGGCCGAGCGGGGAGATGAACAGCTCCGCGACGGTCAGGAAGAAGTAGGTGACGATGAGGACCCACCAGTCGGCCTTCATGCCGGCGGCGATGCTTTCATCGAGGGCGCGGAATTCGGTGCCGGACGGATAGTGGTTCGCATAGGAGAAGAGGGCGAGGAACAGGTAGGCGCAACCTGCGATGGCCATGCCATAGGCGATCTTGCGCGGCGTGGAGACGACCTTGCCCTTCTTGGCGAGCGCGCCGAAGATGGCCATGATGATCGGCGTGAGGACGATGACGAAGAACGGATTGACCGCCTGCCAGATTTCCGGGGCGATCTTGTCGGTCTTGACGAAGTCGCGGGCGAACACGGACAGGGACTGGCCGTTCTGGTGGAAGGAGAACCAGAAGAAGATGGCGATGCCCAGGACGGCGAACAAGGCGTACATGCGCTGCTTGATTTCCTTGGCCATGGCGCGCTTCTCCTCCTCGGTGTAGGAGACGGACTCGGTGGCCGCCTTCGCGGTCGGATTCGGGAAGATCTTCTTGTTGGCCAGGAAGATGGCCAGGGAGACGAGCATCGCGAGCACGGAGGCGATGAACGAGAAATGGACGCCCTGGTTGAAGACTTCCAGATAGGAGGACGGGTCGAACGTGGTGCCGGTCAGGGTGACCTTCTCCACGAGTTCGGCGTATTTGTCGGCCTGGTCGCCGAGGTTGCCGGCGATGGCTCTGTGGCAGAGTTCAGGCAGGTTGGAGTTGTACAGGAAGCCGTTGGATTTCAGCCACCACTGACGGAGGAGGGGGGCGACGAACGGCGCGACGAGACCGCCGATGTTGATGAACACATAGAAGATCTGGAAGCCGGCGTCCCGCTTCTCCTTGGCCGCTTTCAAGGCCTCGGGGCCTTCCTTGGCCGCTTCGACCTCATAGTTGTCGTACATCTGGCCGACGATGGCCTGGAGATTTCCCTTGAACAGGCCGTTGCCGAAGGCGATCAGGGCCAGGGCCAGGCAGGTGAAGGGAAGAAGCCAGGCGGTATTGGTGGAAGATGCGGTGATGGGGATGGACAGGAGGATGTAGCCCACAGCCATGATGATCAGACCCTTCTGGATGGTGCCCTTGTAGTTCTGGGTGCGGTCGGCGATGATGCCGCCCACCAGGGAGAGCACATAGATGGCGGAGTAGAAGATGGAGTAGATCAGGCCGCCGGTCGCATCGCTGAGTCCGAATTTGGAGACGAGGAACAGCAGCAGGACCGCATTCATGATGTAGTAGCCGAAGCGTTCGCCCATGTTGCTGAGCGCGGCGGCAAGCAGTCCTTTCGGGTGGTTTTTGAACATGTCTATGAAGTTTTAAGAATCATCGTGTGGTTTTACAAATATAACCAAAATTTCCCAAAAAATCGTATCTTTGTAAGGATATGGACAAGAAAAGGACTTTCGGCGCCCGCGTGTTGGGGTCTTTCCTGAGACTCCGCGCCCGCCTGCCGCTCGCATACCACTACGCCTGGGGACGGTTCGTCACCTGGCTGGTGCGCGACGTCTTCCGCTACCGGAACGACGTAGTCCTGACGAACGTGGCCCGCAGTTTTCCCGACAAGGACTACGACTTCGTCAAAGACGTGTACCGCAAGTTCTACGACCACTTCGGCCAGGTCGTCGCCGAGACGGTGTGGTTCTCCGGCTGCCGCGGGGAAAAGGGCCGGCAACGGCTCCTCCGGCAGGGCCTCTGCCAGATCGACAATATCGACGAGTTCAACGCCTTCTACGACCGCTCCTCATCGGTGATGCTCCTGAACTCGCACGCCGGGAACTGGGAGCTGCTGGGCGGCGTGGCTCAGTACGACACCCTGGCGCCGGGGAAGCGTTCCTGGGGCGACAAGGATGTCGTCGTCGTGTACCGGACGCTTTCCAGCAAGCTCTGGGACCAGGTGATGGCCGACGGCCGCTGCGCTCCGGTCTCGGACCTGGATTTCCAGGGCTATGTGGACAGCGGGTCCATCCTCCGGTATGCGGTCGCGCACCGCAACGAAAAGAAACTCTACATCTTCACCACGGACCAGTATCCCTACTGGCTCGCGGGCCGCTTCTCCATCGGCGAGTTCCTGCACCAGGACACTCTCGCGATGGCCGGCGGCACCGCCATCGCCTGCAAGATGGGGATGTCCGTGGCCTATATCCGCTGGTATCGGACGGAGCAGGGCACCTACCGCATGACCTTCGTCCCCTTGGTGGAAAACGCGGCGGAAAGCACCCCGCAAGACCTTATGAAACTGTTTTACAAGCATCTGGAGGAGGATGTCCAGGCCCAGCCCTGGAACTATCTCTGGACGCATAAACGCTGGAGAATCCAATGAACCTGAAAACCTTTGCCGTCGGCCTGCTCCTGGCCGTTCCCGCCCTCCTCGAGGCGCAAACCGTGACTTACAGTCTCCCGCAGACCACCGTGACCGTGGAAGTGGACGCCGTCCAGGAAAACTTCTTCGCCGGCCCCTATGCCGCCTATGCCAAGCGGTTCCTCGGAATCGACGTCCGGGAGATGGACGCTTCCCGTTCCTACGTGAAGGAAGTCCGTCTCGTCACTCGGGTGGAGGCCGATCCTCGGGCCCGCTTCTCGGTGGACACGAAGGGCGCCGAGGACCGTTTCCTCGCCCTGACTTCCCAGGGCCTCGTCTCCTTCCAGGACAAGCTGGAAGCCGGTGACCTCGTGTGGCGCTTCAACCCGCAGCCGGAGGCCGATTTCGGCACCAAGGGCGTGACTTCCCAGACGCGGACCGAGACCCGCACCATCTGGAAGGAGGTCGAGACGGACACCGCCTTCGTACGCGTGCCCGTGGAAGAGGCTTATCAGGTGCAGAAAACCCTGGAAATGAAGGCGCAGGAGGCCGCCGATATGGTTTTGAAGGCCCGGCGGGAGCGTTTCAACATCTCCACCGGCAACACCGACGCCACCTTCAGCGGGGAAGCGCTCGGCGCCGCCATCGCGGAACTGGACCGGGTGGAAAAGGAGTACCTGACCCTTTTCACCGGCTACACCGTCGCCCGCGAGCAGAGCGGTTCGTTCGACGTCGTCCCCGGCGGCTCCACGCGCAAGTATACGGCTTTCCGCCTGAACAGCAAGGAGGGCATCGTCACCGACGGGACGGGCACCGTCTATTCCCTGGAGTTCTCCCCGGAGGAAGTGACCGACCCGCAGGCCGCTCTCCGCGATACGAAGAACGTGGTCCATTACCGGATCCCCGCCGTGTGCAACGTGCGGCTGACTTCGGGCGGCCGGACGCTCTTCGAGAGCCGCATCCCCGTGTACCAGCTCGGGCTCGAGTTGCTGTATCCCTTGAAATAATCACACATAAAACACTTTTTTCGATATGAGTATCAAAGATTTGGAACCCAAAGTGGTATGGGGCAACTTCTATGGCCTGACGCAGGTCCCGCGCCCCTCCAAGCACGAAGGAAAAGTCATCGAATATCTGCTCCAGTGGGGCAAGGACCACGGTGTCGAAGTCTGCAAGGACGAGACCGGCAACGTCATCTTCCGCGCGCCGGCCACCCCGGGCTACGAGAATCGCCGCGGCGTCATTCTCCAGGGGCACATGGACATGGTCCCGCAGAAGACCTCCGACTCCGACCACGACTTCCTGACCGACTCGATCAAGGCCTATGTGGACGGTGACTGGGTCACCGCCGACCGCACCACCCTCGGCGCCGACAACGGCATGGGCGTGGCGATGGGACTCGCTGTCTGCGAGGACAAGTCCGTGGAGCACGGCCCCGTCGAGGTCCTCGTGACCTATGACGAGGAGACTGGCATGACGGGCGCGACGGCCTTGAAGCCGGGCGTCCTGCAGGGCGACATCCTCATCAACCTGGACTCCGAAGAGGAAGGCGAACTGTGCGTCGGCTGCGCCGGCGGCCTGGACGTCGCCGCGGAGTTCAAATACCGCAAGTATCCGGTGAAACCCGGCTGGAAGGGCCTGAAACTCACGGTCAAGGGCCTCCAGGGCGGCCACTCCGGGATGGACATCTCCCTGTACCGCGCCAATGCGAACAAGGTGCTGGCCCGCATCCTCCTTCCGCTGATGGAGGTGTTCGGCGTGCAGGTGGTCAGCTTCACCGGCGGTTCCCTGCGGAACGCCATCCCGTTCGAGGCCGAGGTCGAGGTCGTCGTCCCGGGCGAGAACCTGGAGTCCGTGAAGAAGCTCATCGGCAACATCTTCGACGAGATCAAGGCCGAGTACAAGGACAGCGACCCGGGCGCCGTGCTCTTCGTGGACGACGTTCCCGCCGCTCCGAAGTTCATCCAGGGCCGTGTGATGCTGAACGTCGTGAAGGCCCTCCTGGCCTGCCCGTCCAACGTCATCCGCATGAGCCAGGTGATGGAAGGCCTGACCGAGACCTCCATCAACATGGCCATCGTTCGGACCGAGAAGGGCCGCGTGACGGTCCATTCCCTCATGCGCAGCGCCGTGGATACCGCGAAGGCGGCCCTGGCCCAGCGCGTCCGCTGCATCTTCGAGCTCGCCGGGGCCGACGAGATCGAGTTCAAGGGCGGTTACAGCGGCTGGACGCCGAAGCTGGACACGCCGATGAACAAGGTGATGATGGAGCAGTTCCAGAAAGTCTACGGCCACCCGATGAAGGTCATGGCCACCCACGGCGGCCTCGAGTGCGCCCTCCTCGGCGCCAAGTACCCGAACTGGGAGATGGTCTCGATCGGACCCACCATCAAGTACCCGCATTCCCCGGACGAGCGCGTGAACATCGCTTCCGTCGGCCGTACCTGGGAGTATCTCAAGGAGGTCCTGAAGAACGTACCTGAAAAGTAACATACAGCTCCCGGTCGCGGAAGTGGCCGGGAAGGTGAACGAGGCCTTGTCGGAGCTGGGTGGAGCGGTGGTGACCGCTCCTCCGGGCGCCGGCAAGTCCACTTTATTGCCCCTGACCATCCTGGACGCCCTTCCGGAAGGGAAGGTCGTGATGCTGGAGCCGCGGCGGGTCGCCGCCCGGCAGATCGCTGAACGGATGGCCTGGATGCTCGGCGAGCCCGTCGGGAAGACGGTCGGGTATCGGATGCGGTTCGAGCAGTGCGTCTCCGCGGGAACGCGGGTCGAGGTCGTCACGGAAGGCGTCCTCGTCCGCCGGCTCGTGGACGATCCCGGCCTGGAGGGCGTCGCCGTGGTGATTTTCGACGAGTTCCACGAACGGAGCCTGACGACCGACGTGGCGCTCGCGCTCACGCGCGAGGCGCGGTCGGTCCTGCGGCCGGACCTGAAACTGGTGCTGATGTCGGCCACCATCGATGCGACAGGCCTTTGCGCCGCGCTGGACCTCCCGCTCGTGGAAAGCCGCGGGAAGATGTTTCCGGTGGATGTCGTCCGCTGCCGGGAGGAGGCGAAGCCCGAAAACGTGGCGGAACTGGTGGCGCTGACGGTGCGGCTCGCCCATCGGGAACACGAGGGGGACATCCTCGCTTTCCTGCCCGGCGAGGCCGATATCCGGCGCTGCGAGGAGCATCTCGGGAGTTCCCTGGGGAGCACACAGGTTTTCCCTTTATATGGAATGCTGTCCAGTGCGGAGCAGCGCCGGGCCATCGCGCCCAGCGCGCCGGGGGAGCGGAAAGTGGTCCTCGCCACGCCCATCGCCGAGACGTCCCTGACGATCGAAGGCGTCCGCGTGGTCGTGGACGGCGGCCTCTGCCGCAAGCCGGTCTTCGATCCGCAGCGCGGGCTGAGCCGGCTGGAGACGGTCCGGATCAGCCGCGACATGGCGGACCAGCGGGCCGGCCGCGCGGGCCGGGTCGCGCCCGGCGTGTGCTATCGGCTCTGGAGCGCGGCCACCGAGCAGCGGATGCTGCTCATCCGCGTCCCCGAGATCCTGGAAGCCGACCTCGCGCCCACGGTCCTGGCCGTCGCCGCCTGGGGAGAATCCCGTCCCGAGCGGCTGCCCTGGCTTTCTCCGCCGCCAGTTCTCTCGATGGCGCACGCGCGCGACCTTCTGCAAAACCTGGGCGCCGTGGACGATGCGGGCCGCATCACCCCGCACGGACGCGACTTGGCCGCCTTGCCGTGCCATCCCCGCGTGGCACAAATGCTCCTGCAGGCGGATTCGCCGGAGCGGAAGGCCCTGGCGGCCGATTTGGCGGCCCTGCTGGAGGAAAAAGATCCTTTGGACACGCCTGAAGCGGGTGTTTATGTCCGGCTGAAGGCCCTTCGTGACGCCCGCGCCTCGCGGCGGGAAGGCCGATGGAACCGGATTGCGCGTATCGCAGAACAGTACCGGAAGATGGTGCGGGTCCGGGAGGACGACGAAGAGCCGGATTCCTTCGAGGCCGGCGCCCTGCTGGCGGCCGCGTATCCGGAACGGATCGCCAAGGCCTGGAAGGAGGGCGTGGGGCGGTTCTGCCTGGCCGGGGGAGACCTGGCGGCCGTGGATCCGGCCGACCCGCTCTCCGCCAGCGAATGGCTGGCCGTGGGCAGCCTGCACACCGTTCCGGGCGGAGTCGGCCGCATCTTCCTGGCCGCGCCCCTGGGCGCATCGGATCTCAAGCCTTACCTCCGCCGGCGGGATGTCGTCGCCTGGGACAGCCGGCAGGGGAGTGTCCTCGCCCGGCGGGAATCCCGGATCGGCCAGCTGGCCGTGTCGACGCAGCCGCTTTCGGACGTTCCCCGGGAAGAAATCGTCCGCGTCATCTGCGAGGCTGCGCGGAAGGAGGGCGCTTCGATGCTGGATTTCTCCGACGAGGTACAGAACCTCCAGCGGCGCGTCGCCGCCGTCGCGGCCTGGCATCCGGAGCTGGACCTCCCGGACCTGTCGACGGAAACCGTCCTGGGCCGCGCTCCGGAATGGCTCCCGCCGTTCGTTGGAAAGGCGTCGACGACCACGGAACTTAAGCGCATCGACTTGTGCGAGGCCCTCTGGTCGCTGCTGGACTGGCCGCAGCGGCAGGCGGTGGAAAGGCTGGCGCCGTCCCATATCACCGTCCCCACCGGCAGCCGCATCCGCGTGGAATACCGGCAGGGGGCCGACGCGCCCGTCGTCCGCGTCCGCCTGCAGGAATGCTTCGGCCTCACGGACACCCCGCGCGTGGACGACGGCCGCCGGCCCGTCCTGATGGAGCTGCTGTCCCCGGGATTCAAGCCCGTCCAGCTGACCGCCGACCTCCGCAGTTTCTGGGAAGGAACCTACTTCGAAGTCCGGAAAGAGCTGAAGCGCCGCTACCCCAAGCACGCCTGGCCCGACGATCCGCTCGCCGCGGATCCCGTAAGAGGGGCCAAGAAGAAGTCGTAAGTGCTTGTTTTTATGGAATATTCTTTCTATCTTTGCAGTCCTTTTTGGGCCATTTGCGTCCCGGGAAGGACTTAAGTATTTAATAAACAATTAATTAACAAACAATGGTTAACCAGTACGAGACCGTTTTCATTGCAACTCCCGTTTTGTCTGAGACCCAGATGAAGGAAGCGGTTGCCAAGTACACCCAGCTCATCCGCGACAATGGCGGTGAGGTCGTGTACGAAGAGGATTGGGGCCTGCGCCAGCTCGCTTATCCGATCCAGCACAAGACCACAGGTTTTTATTACCTGATCGAGTTCAAGGCCGACTCCCAGTTTGTCGCCACCCTCGAGACCCAGTATCACCGTGACGAGCGCATCATCCGCTTCCTGACCGTCGCCCTGGACAAGGACGCCGTCGCCTACGCCGAGAAGCGCCGCGCCAACAAGGCTGCCAAGGCCGCTGCCGCCGAGGCTCCCAAGACTGAAGAGTAATCAAAGGAGGAAATTATCATGGCAAACGAAAATAGCGAAATCCGTTATCTCAACCCCCCGACCGTGGAGGTTCGCAAGAAGAAATACTGCCGCTTCAAGAAGGCCGGTATCAAGTATGTCGATTACAAGGACCCTGAGTTCCTCAAGAAGTTCCTCAACGAGCAGGGCAAGATCCTTCCCCGCCGTATCACCGGTACTTCCCTGAAGTTCCAGCGCAAGGTCGCCCAGGCTATCAAGCGGGCCCGTTCCCTTGCTCTCCTTCCGTATGTCACTGACCTCCTTAAATAATCTGCCTTATGGAAATTTTGCTCAAGAAAGATGTGGCCAATCTCGGCTACGCTGGTGAGATCGTCAAGGTCAAGGCCGGTTATGCGATGAATTATCTCGTGCCCCAGGGCTTCGCCTGCGTGGCCACCGAGTCCGTGAAGAAGCAGCACGCGGAGACCCTCCGTCAGCGTGCGCACAAGGAGGCCAAGCTCGTCGCCGACGCCGAGGCCCTCGCCGCCACCATCAACGCGCAGGTTCTCGAGGTCGCCGCCAAGGTCGGTGAGACTGGCAAGCTCTATGGCTCCGTGACCACCGAGCAGCTCGCCGAGGCGCTCGCCGCCAAGGGCCTGAACATCGAGAAGAAGGACATCACCATCCTCGCCCCCGAGGTGAAGGAGCTGGGTGAGTACGAGGCCGCCGTGAAGCTCTACAAGGGCATCAAGGGCACCTTCAAGTTCAACGTGGTCGCCGAGTAATTCCGACCCCGCAGTCCTCGAATCCCGACCTTGTCAAAGGTTGGGATTATTTCGTATCTTACTGATTAATAACGAATTAAGATGCGAGATTTTAGACGGCCGATTTTTTGTTCGATTGGCTTTCCTGTCCTAACTTTGTGACAGATACCTGCCGTCCGTTTCCGGTCGATCACTCGGGCCCGTCTGCCAGTGGGGTATTAATAAAAAGTCATCGACTGACGTCGGTGACTTTTTATTAATACGTTACCCCCCACCGCTTCGCGGTTGCCCAGGGGCGGCTGGGGGAAGACCCCCAGACCCCCTCCCGGTTACGAAGATGCTCTATTGATCCGATTTGCCAGAGGAAGTATCGGAAGGCTCCGGCTTCTCCGGCTCGTCGCCGTGGGAGTCCTTGTACTTGAAGCGGCGGATCTTCTGGGTGGCGGTCTTTTCGAAGGGTTCCTTCATCGCGTCCACTTCGCCGATCTTGGAGTTCTTGCCCACTTTCTTGTTCACCCAGTCCAGGACGGCCTTCTTGCGGGCCTCCAGTTCCTCGAACCACTTGTCCTCGGTGGCCTGGTCCCAGTCGAGGGCGTTGTCGGTGAACTTGACGAGGGCGACGAGCTTGCCGTCGCGCTCCATCACGAGGGATTCCTCCACGCCTTCGATGTTGTTGATCACCTGCTCGATCTCCTCCGGGTAGATGTTCTCGCCAGAAGGACCCAGGATCGTGTTGTTCAGGCGGCCCTTGATGTAGTAGTGGCCTGTCTCGTCCACGGTGGCGATGTCGTTGGTGTGGAACCAGCCTTCGTCGTCCAGGACTTGCAGCGTGCGCTCGGGATCCTTGTAATAGCCCAGCATCACATTGTCACCGCGGACGACGATCTCGCCTTCGCCGTTGGCGGGATTCACGTTGTCCAGCCGGATGTCGACCTTGTAGGTGGCCACGCCGATGGACCCGAGGTGCTTTTTCTTGTCCACCATGACGTTGCACACGAGCGGGGCGGTTTCGGTGAGGCCGTAGCCGATGGCGTAGGGGAACTTGCATTCGATGAGGAACTTCTCCACCGCGGGGTCGAGCTTGGCGCCGCCGATGCCGAAGAAGGTCAGCTTCCCGCCGAAGGTCTTGACCATCCGGCGGCCGATGAACCAGCGCAGGATGCGCGGGATGTGCTGGTCGGCCCAGGAGAGGATGCGGCTCTTCTGGATGGTGGGAAGCACGCTGTTCTTCACGACCTTCTCGATGATGAGCGGAACGGAGCACACGATGGTGGGCTTGACCTTCTTCATCGCGGCGAGGAGGATGGTGGGAGTCGGCGGTTTCTGGAGCGTATAGCAAGTCGCGCCCACATAGAAGGAGTACAGCGTGGAAACGCTCATCTCATAGGCGTGGGCGGCCGGCAGGATGCTCAGGAAACGGTCCGTCTTGAAGGCGGGCTTCGCCTTGAAGGCGGCCGCCAGGTTGCTGGACAGGTTGCGGTGGCTGAGCATCACGCCCTTGGCCTTTCCGGTGGTGCCGGAGGTGTAGATGATGCAGGCCAGGTCGTCCGGCGCCGGATCCTTCACCCAGCCGTTGCACTTGAAGTCCTCCTTGTTCTTCTTGAGGAACTCGAAGGTCTCGATGTCGATGATCAGGGTGAGTTTCGCCTTGCACTCCTCGCTCAGCTTGGGCATCATCCGCTTGGAGATGAAGATGGCCTTGGACTCGGAGTGGTTGAGGATGTTGGTGAGCTCGTGCTCGGAGCTGTCGGGGAGGATGGGGACCGCCACGCGGCCGAAGGCCGTGGCGGAGAAGAACGCGACCACCCAGTTGGGCATGTTCTGCGAGAAGATGGCCACGCGGTCGCCGTGCTTGATGCCGAAGCGGGACATCCGCTGGGACAGGCGCTCGGTCTTGGTGCGGAAATCCGCGTAGGTATATTGCTGACCGCCGTCCACGAACTGGTAGGCGATCCGTTTTGCATAATTGGTGGTGGCGTAGTCAAAGACCTTGTGAAGGGTCGTACAGGTGTTCTCGCGGTTTCTGTACCGCCGCCAGGCTTTGTATGGACTCTTGATTTTCTTGGCCATTCAGGTATTGTCTAAGTTCGTTAAGGGACGATGAATCCGTCCTTGTGCAGACCTTGGATGCCCATCGGGCGATAGTGGTCGTAAATGCGCTGCATATCGGCCTTCGGGTCGTCGGTGAGTTCGATGGGCTCGCCCACGCTGATCTTCTTGCGGCCCCAGTCGTAGTAGCCGATGTACACCGTGGAGCCCGTCTCGCGGGCGATCAGGTGGAAGCCCGTCTTCCAGCGCTTGGTCGCCTTCCGGGTGCCTTCCGGGGCGATGGCGAGATGGAACTCTTCCGCCTGGTCCATCTGGTGGATCAGGCTCCGGACCATCGAGGCCGCGCTTTCGCGGTCGACGGGGACAGCGCCGCATGCGCGGAGGATGGGGCCCAGGGGCCAGAAGAAGAACTCCTTCTTGATCATGATATGGGCGACCTTGCCGAACTGCGTGTAGAACAGGTAGCTCACGAGGAAATCCCAAACGCTCGTGTGCGGGACGCCCAGGACGATGGCTTTCTTTTCCTTCATCGGGCCGCCGACGCTCTCCCAGCCCATCTTGCGGAGGAGCCAGCCGCAGAACTTGGCCCAACCGGGGCTGACGGTGCTCTTGATCTTGGTCTTGCTCATAGTCAGATGTTTACGTCTTCGAGTTCCTCCTCGCTGCGGAGGTTCTCCATGATGAAGCGCTGCCGCTCGGCGGTGTTGTCGCCCATATAGAACTCCATGATTTCGGAGATGGACTCCTCGTCGGCCAGCTTGACCGGGTCCAGGCGCATCTTCTCCCCGATGAATTCCACGAATTCGTGGGAGGAGATTTCGCCGAGGCCTTTGAACCGGGTGATCTCCACGCCGGTCTTCAGTTCCTTCACGGCCTTTTCCTTCTCCTCGATGGAGTAGCAGTAGCGCGTGGATTTCTTGTTGTGCACGCGGAAGAGGGGAGTTTGCAGGATGTGGACATGGCCGCGGCGGATCAGGTCCGGGTAGTACTTCATGATGAAGGTGAGGACCAGCATCCGGATGTGCATGCCGTCGTCATCGGCATCGGTGGCGACGATGATGTTGTTGTAGCGGAGGTCGTCCAGGTCCTCCTCCACGCCGAGGGCGGAGACCAGCAGGTTCAGCTCCTCGTTCTCGGCCACCTTCTTGCGGCTTTCCTTGAAGCAGTTGATGGGCTTGCCGCGCAGGGAGAACACAGCCTGCGTGTTCGCGTTGCGGACCTTGGTGATGGTACCCGATGCGGAGTCGCCCTCCGTGATGAAGATGGAGGTCTTCTCCCGCTCGTCCTCCTTGTTCTTCAGCGGCTTGTCGTTGAAGTGGATGCGGCAGTCGCGGAGCTTGCGGTTGTAGACATTGGCCTTCTTGTTCCGCTCGCGGGTCTTTTTCTGGATGCCGGCGATTTCCTCGCGCTCGGCCTGAGACTCCTTGATCTTCTTCTCGATGACCGGGACGATGTCCAGGTGCATGTGAAGGTAGTTGTCCAGGTTCTTGGACACGAAGTCGTTCACGAAGCTGCGGATGGTGGGGCCGCGGTCGATGGCGGAGCTGCCGTCCTTGTTCTTGACCTGCCGCTCCCACATATAGGTGGAGCCCAGCTTGGTCTTGGTCTGGCCTTCGAAGATGGGTTCCTGGATCTGGATGGCGATGGCGCCGACGACGCCCTGGCGGACGTCCTCGGGCTTGTAGTCCTTCTTGAAGAAGTCCTTGAAGGTCTTGGCGATGGCCTCGCGGTAGGCGGCGAGGTGGGTGCCGCCGTCGCGGGTGTTCTGGCCGTTGACGAAGGAGGAGATGTTCTCGCCGTAGCTGTTCCCGTGGGTGAGGACGATCTCGATGTCCGGACCCTCGATGTGGATGAGCGGGTAGAGCGGCTTCTCGGCCATGTTCTCGGTGACGAGGTCCAGGAGGCCGTTCTCGCTCTTGTAGGGGACGCCGTTCAGGACGAGGGTGAGCCCTTTCTTGAGGTAGGAATAGTTCTTCACCATCGTCTCCACGATGTCCATATGGAAGGAGTAGCCTTCGAACATCTGCTCGTCGGGGACGAACCGGATGAGGGTGCCGTTCTTCTCGGTGGATTCGCGCAGGCCGCTGTCCAGCAGGATGCCGCGCGAATAGTGGGCGAAAGAGGACTGGCCGTCGCGGAAGGATTCCACCCAGAAGTCGGAGGACAGGGCGTTCACGGCCTTGGTGCCGACGCCGTTCATGCCCACGGACTTCTGGAAGGCTTCCGTGTCGAACTTGCCGCCGGTGTTCAGCTTGGAGGTGACGTCCACCACGCTGCCGAGGGGGATGCCGCGGCCGAAGTCGCGCACGGTCACGGTCTTGTCCTCGTCGATGGTGATGTCGATGCGTTTGCCGAAGCCCATCGAGAACTCGTCCACCGAGTTGTCGATGACCTCCTTCAGGAGGACGTAGATGCCGTCTCCCTGCCGCTCACCGTTGCCCAGGCGGCCGATGTACATGCCGGAGCGCCTCCGGATGTGCTCGTACCACTCCAGGGTGATGATGTTCTGTTCGCCGTAGTCGGCCCCGTTCTTCTTCTGCGTCTCTTCTGCCATGATTTCCTCTTTTCACTATCTTGCAAAGATACGGAATAATCCGGACAAAGTCAATCCTTTGCCCGGCGCAGGAAGCGGTGACAAACGCTATTTGACGAGCCCGACGAGGAACAGGTTGATAATGGGGCGGGCCGGGCAGTTGGTGGTGAGGGTGAGCATCACGACCGTCTCGCCCTTGGGGAGGACGGAGGTGTCCAGCGTGACCGGGATGCTGCCCTTGCCCTGCGCGGGGATTTCGCCGGGGAGGGTGGCCGTGAGGCCGTCCGCATCGGCGTCCACGCTGTAGAACTGGAGGGCGGACTTGCCCTTGTTCGTGAAGGTGAAGGTGCCCTTGACCTTCGTTCCGGCGTTCGCGGTGCCGAAGGAGACCGTGCTCTCGTCGAAGATGCACTGGGCGGCGTTCTTCCGCTGCTCCGGCGTCCAGGACGCGAAATTGCCCCGGGTGAGGGCCGTCACGGTGATGGGCTTGGAAGCCTTGGCGCCGTTGATGACCGGCGTCGCGCTATAGACGTGCTTGCCCCAGAGGGCGGGATCGGCCTTGACGGAGAAGCGGAGGGCGGCGGTCTCGCCGGCCGGCACGGTGGCGGGCACCACCTCGACGGTCAGGTTGGGGGAGACGTCGGTGAACGCCACCTTCATCGGCTGCTTGCCGAGATTGGCGATCTTCACCTCGTCGGAGGAAGATTCGCCCTGGAGCACGTTCGAGACTTTGTAATTCAGGGACTTCAGGCCCATGGAGCCGAGTTTCACGGCGCCGAACAGCTCGGACAGGGGCTTCTTCTTCTCGTGAACCAGGCCGCGCATCCGCAGGATGACGGGCTTGCCCACGCCGGCGATGTAGACGGTGAGGGTCTTGTCGAAGGGAACGGGGCCGTCCTCGTTCTTGTAGGTGCCGGTGATCGTGCCGGTCTTGCCGGGCTGGATGGGCTCCCGGGTCCACTGCGCGTCGGTGCAGCCGCAGGAGGTCACCACCTCGTAGATGGCGATGGGGTCCTTGCCGATGTTCTTGACCGTGAAGACGCAGGTCTGGGCGCCGTCGTCGATGCTGATGTCGCCGAAGTCGTGGACGGTCTTGTCGAACTCCACGACCTCCCCGACCTGGACTCCGTCCTCCGTGCTGTCGTCCGGAACGACGGCCATCGTCGGATTCTCGGTGGTCTGGCCCAACTCTTGCATAGCCTTGTTCACCTCCGCGCTCCGGGCGTTGCGGCAGCCGCAGGCGGCGAGCAGGATTGCGGCGCAGTAAATAACGTGTTTCATCATGCGACAAAGTTACAAGTCGATTGTTTGAAAAACAAATTTAATGCCTATATTTGCATACCCTTTTAGGAAGACACTACAACAATTTAAAGAAACGAAACTATGGCTTACGTAATCAATCCCGATCTCTGCATGGCTTGTGGAACCTGCCAGGGCGAATGCCCGACCGGCGCCATCAAGGAAGGCGACGTCTACAGCATCGACGCCGACGTCTGCATCGACTGCGGCACCTGCGCCGGCGTCTGCCCGTGCGAGGCCATCGCTCCCGGTGAGTAATTTTCTGGGAAACGGACTGAAGGAGCCGAGCGATCGGTTCCTTTTTTTTGCGTATATTTGCAGCGGTCTGTTGAATTGACAGTGATGAGCCTCAAGCGTTTCCAAGATCCGAACCTGCAACGGTCGTTCCTGTGGCTGTTCTATGCCGGCTTCATCCTCATCCTTCTGGGCGAGTCGATCATGCTGCCGACGGAGCGGACCCCGGTGTTTCTCAGCCAGATAGGGAACGTCCTGCACTGGCTGGGGGCGGGTCTTCTCCTGCTGCGGATTGCGACCTTGTTGCCCGCATATCCTCGTTATACGCTGACTTGCATCTGTATGCTGGTGGCGTTCCGGGCCTCCTTTTTCCTGGCCGATCCCATTTCCCCGAAGCTCTACGTCATCGGCCTGGTCATGGCGGCATCCCGCGGAAGCGACTTGAAGGTGAACCTGCGGATATTCCTGGCGTACCTGGTCCTTTTCCTGCTCGCGCTCCCGGCCTCCTACCTGCTGGGGTGGGCCGGCAATCTGGTCAAGCATATCGGCTCGCTGCAGGGTTCTTCCTTCGGCTTCAAGAGTTCGAACAGCCTGGCCGCCTTCCTTGCGCTGGCCGTTTCCGTGGGGCTTTATCTGACCAAGGAAAGGCGCTGGGCGGTCGTCTTCGCCGTCTGCTGGTCGGCTGCCGTGCTGACGTTCCTGCTTACCCTCAGCCGGTCGCAGGTCCTGCTGCTCGTCGTCCTGCCGGTCCTCCACCTGTTTCTGCAGAAGTTCCGCCCGAAGCCCTGGCTCCTGGCCGCCCTGCCGTTCGCGTGCCTGGCTTTGTCCGTGCTTCTGGCCATCCATTACGGCCCCGGTTACGGAACAAACACGTTTGAGAGCCGGTTCTCGATTCCGGCTTTGGTGTACGAGAAGTACGGGCTGAGCCCCTTCGGCCAGGAATGCGGCCTCCGTAACTGGTTCAAGGGCGTTTATCCATACAGGCTGGCCATCGACAACGGCTATCTGGCCCTGCTCCTCTGCAGAGGGGTTTTCATCTGCCTCGCCGCCCTGGCCGTGATGGCGCACCTGCTTTACCTCGTCGGGAAAAAGGGAGACGCGCTGCTGACGGCGATGGCCTGCTGTATGACGGTATTGGGAATGATGGAAGGCATTCCCTTCTTCGTGAAATTCTCTTTCCTCCCGCTGCTGTACGTTCCACTCCTCGAAGAGCTGGAACCGGAGGGGCGTAAAATCACCCTTCCGGTCGCTTTCGTCCTGGCATTCAGCATCTTGACATTTATGTTTATGCCGTGGCATCCGCGCCGCGACCTGCCCCACCCGTACGGGACGCTGGCCGACATCCCGGTCCCAGCCGGATTCGAGCGGATGGGCACCGATCCCGGAAGTTTCTCCGACTACGTGGAGAACCTTCCGCTCGCGCGTCCCGATTCCGTCCTGGCCGGATACGAAGAAGCCCTGTCCGATACCCTGGTGCGTGGCTGCTACCGGGTCGTGGACTTCCCCCTGGTCGACGAATTCGAGCAGTGTGCCGACGTATGCATCCGTCTGCGGGCGGAGTACCTGTACCGGGAGAACCGTTTCTACAAGATCCGTTTTGTCGATACGCGGGAAAAGACGCTCCAGTACCATTATGGAGCCTGCCGTCAGCAGCTCATCCGTTACCTCCGGAAAGTTTACATCTGGAGCAATACGGAATCCTTGCGGGCCTCCTTGCCCCAACAGCCTGTCGACGGACTGGCGCCCGGCGACATTTTCGTCTATGACAAGGACGCCCGTCCCGGTTCGCGGTACGGACACGCCGTGATGGTGGCGGCCGTTGCCGTGGATACCGTCACCCGGCAGAAGGCCGTCCTTCTCATCCAAGGGAGCACCCCGGCCTGCGACATCCATGTGGTCGCCAATCCGGCTGCCCCCGACCTCTCTCCCTGGTACCTGCTGGAAGCGTCCGCGGACACGACTTCGTCGCCGATGGTGACCGTCGGAAGCGCCGTGTTCTATGAAGAGGACATCCGCCGCTTCTGAGACCCGGCTGCGGCCTGGATACAAGAACTCCCGACCTGGAAAGGCCGGGAGTTTTTCGTATCGGTTGCCGAGCTATTCCGCTTCGGCGGTGTTCGCGGGCTTCATCACGACCTCGATGAGGTTGTTCTGGGCGAGGATCTCCTTCAGGACACGCTGGACCTTCTCCTTGGTGAGGGCGTTGATGGCGGCCTCGTTGTCGGCGTCGATGTTGCGGCCGTAGAGTTCGTAGGACTCGATGGCGCTCTGCCAGTAGGAGTTGTTCTGCCGGCGTTCCGGAATGTTCTTCTGGAGGTTCAGGACGGCGCTCGTCATCTCTTCGTCGGTCGGGCCGTTCTCGGCCAGGTCCTTGAGGCCCTGGACGGCGAGGTCGCGGAGCTTGTCGCACATCGACGGGCGGCAGTCGAAGCCGACCTGGATGAGGGCCGTCTCCTCCGGACGGCGGCCGAAGCTCGCGTTCGTGCTGGCGCCGTAGGTGCCGCCTTCATCCTCGCGGAGCGAGTTCGTGTAGCGGATGTCCAGGATGTAGGAGGCGGCGTCCAGGGCGGCCTTGCGCTCGGCCGTGTAGGGGAGGTAGGCGCTGTAGGTCTGGATGACGGAACTCTTCGGGGTCTGCATGTCGACGGCGAAGATGTCCTCGATGCGGCCCTGCTGGACCCGCTCCTTCGTGTCCACCCACTTCAGGGCCTTCTTGCCCTTGGGCAGGGAGCCGAGGTATTTCTCCACCAGCGGCTTGAGGGTGTCAATGTCCACGTCGCCCACCACCAGGAAGGTGGCGCCGGCGGCGTCGTTGAACAGCATCCGGTAGTCTTTCTCGAGCGTGGCGAGGCTGGCGGCGTCCAGGGTCTCCTGCGAGATCAGAGTGCGGCGCGGGTTGTCGTTGTAGAGCACCTTGTACAGTTCCTTCTGGAGCTTGTAGTTGGGCTGGCCGACGAGGTTCGGGAGGACGGCCTTGATCTGGTTGATGCCGTTGTCATACTCGTCCTGGTCGAAGCGGGGCTCCGTGAAGAAGAGATAGACCAGCTGCAGGGTCGTTTCGAGGTCCTTGACCGTGGTGCTGCCGTTGATGCCGTGCTCGAGGTTGCTGATGTACGGGGTGACGTTCAGGGTCTTGCCCGTCAGCATCTTGGAGACCTGGGTCCCGGAGAAACCGGCCACACCGGTGTTGCTCAGATACAGGGAGTAGATGTTCTCGTCGAAGGAGGCGATGTCCTCGGTCGGGATGAGGCTGCGGCCGCCGTCCTTGTAGAGGTCGAACAGGATCTGGTCCTTGGTGTAGTCGGTCGGGAGGAAGATGACCTTCACGCCGTTCTTGAGGGTCCATTCGGTGGCGTCGAAGATGGTCTTTTTCGCCTTGCCGGACTTGGAGCCCTTGAGCAGGGACGGATCCAGGAAGTCGGAGGCGATTTCCTCGCCTTCCATCGGCTTGATGTCGGAAGCCTTCACCTCGGCGATGGCCTCGAGGAGCTGCTCCCGGGTCGGGGTGGCGATGCCTTCCTTCTCGGGGCCGGAATAGACTACGATGAAGTTTTCGTCGGTCATCAGCTGGGCGGCGACCATCGACAGGACCTGGGCGTTGATCTGGGCGAGAACCTGGCTGATGACCTGCTTCTCGGTCTCGGGCTCCATGAAGGGCTCCTGGTCGAAGAAGTGGCTGATGAGCGGGCTCACGAACTCGCTGTTGCGGCGGGTGGGGGCCTTCTTGATGTTATTGTCCAGGATGGTCTCGATCTGCTTCTTGGCGCGGTTCACCTCGTCGTCGTTCAGGCCGAAGCGCTTCATCCGCTCGAGTTCGGTGTAGAAAGCCTTGAAGCCGCCGAGGATGTTGTCTTCCTTCAGGCCCACCTGGCCCACGACGGCGTCGATGTCTTCATAGATGAGCTCGCTGATGCTGAAGGCGCCGGCCAGGTACGGGCTGTCGGGCTTCGAGACGATGTCCGCGAAACGCTCCGACATCACCAGCTGGACCAGCACCTTGAGGAGGTCCTCCATCTGGCCCACGATGGTGGCGTTGTAGGACTCCGGCGTCGCCTCGCTGTGCCAGATCATCTCGATGGACGGGTTCGTCGTCTCGGGATCGGTGATCACGCCCACGTAGGGCTCGGCATGGTCCGGGATGGAAAGGTGCTCCTTCGGCTGCGGGTTCTCGCACTTGGGGATGATGGAGAAGATCTCCTTGATCTTCGCCTCGGTGCGGTCCACGTCCACGTCGCCGACCACGATGACCGCCTGCATGTCCGGGTGGTACCAGGTCGCGTAGAAGTTGTGGAGGCTCTCCGGCTTGAAGGTCTCCAGGCTTTCCTGCTGGCCGATGAGGGTGCAGCGCTCCATCTTGGTGCCCTTGAAGTAGATCGGGAGGGCGGCCTCCATCGTGCGCCACTGCGCGTTCCGGCGCTGGCGGCGCTCCTCGATGATGACCCCGCGCTCCTTGTCGATCTCCACGGGATCATTGTTGACGAAGTGCGCGTAGTCGCACAGGATCATCAGACAGGTGTCCACGACGGTGGGGCGCTCGACCGGGATGTTGTTGAGCATGTACTGGGTTTCCTCGAAGCCGGTGGAGGCGTT
>CAMVPS010000022.1:0-28111 GCA_947169405.1 uncultured Bacteroidales bacterium | reverse complement strand
CTTGAGCTGGCGCAGGGTGTTGCCGGCGGCGGCGGGGACGGTCAGCATGCCGACCTTCTCGGCCCCGTACTGGAAGCCGAGGCCACCGGTGAACATACCGTAACCGGAAGTATTCTGGAAGACGTCCTCCGGACGGCAGCCCACCATCCACAGGCAGCGGGCGACGGCATTGGCCCATTCTTCCAGGTCCTTCTGCGTATGCAGGATGACGGTGGGATTCCCGGTGGTGCCGCTGGAAGAGTGCAGGCGCACGCACTGGTCAAGCGGGACCGCGGCCATGCCGAAAGGATAGGTTTCGCGCAGGTCCTGCTTGGTGGTGAACGGAATCTTCTTGAGGTCATCAAGCGTCTGGATATCCGAAGGGGTCAGCCCGGCCTGGCGGAAACGCTCCTTGTAGAAAGGCGAATCCATGCAATGCTTGACCGTGGCCTTCAGTCGCTCGAGCTGATAGGCCTCGATCTCCGAGCGGGTGAATGACTCCTCGGGATTGAAGAACTTCTGGTAGGACATAGAGATGATGTTAAGTTGTTTATACCTGAATTCAATGTTTCAAGCATACAAAGGTCGGAAAAACATTGAGTTTCGGCAAGAGCAAACGACAATTAGTTTCAATCCTTGCTCTTCCGGTGCAGGTCGGAGGGCGTGGCGTCGAATTCCTTGGTGAAGCATCGGGTGAAGTACTTCGGATCGTTGAAGCCTACCTCGTAGGCAATCTCGGAGATGTTCATGTCCGCGTTGGTCCCGTTGCAGATCATCTCCTTCGCGACATTCAGCCGGTAGGTGCGGATGAACTGCGCGATGGACAGGCCGAACCCCTGCTGGATCTTCTCGTTGAGGAGGCTGCGGGTCATGCCCAGGGCGTCGGCGAGCTGGTAGACGTCCAGCTCGGGGTCCTTGTACAGTTTCTGGATTGCTTCCAGGAGCCGCGCGGAGAAGTCGTCGTCGCGGCTGGTGGAGGTGCTGGACAGGAGGGTGTGGTTGCTCGCGATCATCTCGTTCTGTTTCTGCAGCAGCGCATTCTGCTCCGCGAGGGCCTCCGCCTTGCGCTCCAGCTCTTCCTTCTGTTCCTTCAGTTCCTTCGTCTGCCGGTCCACTTCCTGCTGCAGGAGGTCCTTTTTCCGGCTGATGGAGCGCGTGTACCAGCGCACAAACAGATATATCAAGCACGCGAAGAGCAGCAAGGCCAGCAGGCGGAACCACCAGCGATTGTAAACGACGGGGATGACGACCAGGGCCTTTTCGGCCTGGGAGAGGACGTTGCCCTTCTTGTCGACGGCGCGGATCTGGATCCTGTATTTGCCGCCGGGGATGTGGCCGAATTTCACGTGGGTGTCGCGGCCGAAAATCGGCGCCCAGGTCTTGTCCAGGGGCGAAATGCGGCTCTCATAGACAATGTCAGACCGCGTGCCGTAGGAGAGGTCCGCGAATTTGAGCGTGAAGTCGTTGTCCTGCTCGCCTTTGACGATGGTGTCAGAGGAGGCGAGGTTGTGGAACTCGTCCTTGGAGTAATAGCCGGAGATCACGACGGCGGGCTGGTTTCCGAGCTCGTTGGACACGTAGCTGGACCGCAGGATGCTGAAGCCGCCCTCTTTCTGCCCAATGTAGATGGTCCCTTCGCGGCCCTTGGCGACGCTGTTCTCGCAGAAGGACATGGATTTAAGCCCATCGTTCCGGCCGTAGCTCGTGAGCTCGCCCGTCTGCGTGTCCAGCCGGGAAAGCCCGTTCTCGGTCGTAATCCAGAGGTACATGCCGTCCAGCAGGAGGCCGTTGATCTGGTCGTCGCAGAGGCCGTCTTCCTCGGAATAGATGGTGATTTCGGGCTCCTCGGCCTGGCAGTTGTCCAGCCGATAGATGCCGCTTCCATAGGTCCCGGCCCAGATGCTGTCGCCATCCGGCACAAGGGCCATGGACATCGGAAATCCCGCTATCGTCCTGAATTCCAGGGTTTTCAGGTCGATGACGCGGAGCCCCTCGATGCTGCTTACCCACAGTTTGTCGTCCACGCGGCAGGCGCCCAGGCAGCCGGGAATCCGGGGGCTGAACTCCACGAACGCAGACCGACGCAAGTCATAGTAGCACAGCGCGTTACGGGCCACCAGCCAGATGTAGTCATTGAGCGGATCGTACACCATCCCGAGGATGACGTTGATGTTCCGGGCGATTTCCGACTGGGACCCTTCCGGGACGCGGACGATGTCCGGGCTGTTCAAGTTTATATAGTTAAGGTGTCCGTCCACGGTGCCCATCCAGAGCCTTCCCTGGCCGTCCTCGCAGAAGGCCGTGATGGAATTGCCCGCGAGCGCGGAGTTCTCCGTGTTGTAGTTCCGGAACTTCAGGTCGCCCACCTGCCGGCACACGCCGAATCCCGTCGCCGCCAGCCACAAGTGGTCTTGGCTGTCGATAAATAGCGCGCGTATAGGCGTAGTAGGGATAGGAGAAGAGGTAGTCTCGATGCGGGAGATGTTCGTGAGCTTCAGGCTCTTTTTCTGCAGGATGGCGAGCCCTTCCGCTTCCAGGCCCACCCAGATCTGCCTTCCGCGGGTGGCGATGCTCCGCACGATCTCGCCCGGGAGGATCTGGTTCCCGTAGTCATTGGCCCGGGAACTGTAGGTGTCGAAAGAATGCCGGGCGGGATTGTAGATGCTCACGCCGCCCAGGGTGCCGATGACGATCTCGTTGTCCTCCGTCAGGCACAGGCCGGTGATCTCGTTGTTGGGGAGGGAGTGCGGATCCGCGTCGGAATGCTGGAAGCAGGTTTTCCCGCCGGAGTTCAGGTCCACGCGGTACAGGCCGTTCATGGTTCCGATCCACACTTCGTTGCCGGAGCGCTGGAAGGCGGTGGCGCGGTTATTTTCGCCGATGAACAGGTCGGGGAGAATCTCAGATTTAGTAAGCCCTTTGCCCTCGATGGGCCTTATCTTATAAAAACGGCCGCCCAAGGTGATCCACACGGAGCCGTCATGCTCCACGTCGCTGGCCTTGGGCATCAGGTTGTCGTTGGCTACATTGCACTGCAGGGAATCCACCAGGATGCGGCTGCCGTTGTCGGCGAAACCAATGCGGAAAAGATAGTCGCCAGAGGTGAACCAGATGCATCCCTTGTCATCACTACGCATCGCCTGCGGAGAATGCGCACGGCGCCAGGCCTTGGACATCCCGGGCAGGTCGCCCAGCGGGGTGAGCGTTTTCAAGTCCATTGCTTCGAGGCTCGCGCCAGGAATCCAGAGCCGGCCATAGTGGTCCTCGCGGCATTGGCGGACGATGTCGCCGATGGTGGAGGCGCCGGTCTTGCTCGAGAATGGGAGGACGGAGTCGCCATCATAGCGGACAAGGCCTCCGCCGAAGGTGCCGATCCACGCGTAACCCTGGTTGTCGAAGTAGATACCGTTGATATCCTGGTCCGGGAGCCCGTCTTCACGGGTGAGGCGGTTCACAACCATGTAATCCTCGGCCTCCGACTGGGCGCCGAGCCCGCAAGGCAGGAGCAGTGCCATACACACCGCCAGAATAAAATCCACCCGCCTTGAAAAATTTTCCACCATTTTATATATTTTTTCCACTATGACTACGGGCAAAGATATGTATTTTTGTCAAAACGACCAAAACAAACAACCAACTAAACACTGATATATGAAACTAACCAACGCTTTCCGCTGCCTTTTCCTTTCAGGAATGGTGATGCTTTTCGGCGCGAATTCTTTCGCCCAGAATGTCACCGTGAAGGGAAAAGTGTCAGACTCGAACGGTGAACCGATCATCGGTGTCACTGTCATGCTCAACGGCAACAACACTGTTGGAAGCCTCACGGACGCGAACGGTAACTACTCCATCACCGTTCCGGCCAACTCTACGCTTTCGTTCTCCTGCGTCGGTTTTGCGACCCAGGAAGAGCGACTGAACGGCCGCAACGTGATCAACGTCGTGCTCCAGGAAGACACCGAGTTCCTCGATGAGACCGTCGTCATCGGTTACGGCACCCAGAAGAAGCGTCTCCTCACGGGCGCGACGATCAACATCACCGGTGACGAGATCCAGAAGCAGAGCACGACCAATGCGCTCGGCGCCCTGTACAGCTCCGTCCCGGGTGTGAACATCGTCCAGTCCAGTGGTGGTCCGGGCGCCGGGTACAACATCACGGTCCGTGGTATCGGCACCACCGGTTCCGCGAGCCCGCTCGTCGTTATCGACGGCGTGGCCGGCGGTCACCTGGAGGACCTGAACCCCGCTGACATCGAGTCCATCGACATCCTGAAGGATGCCGCCTCCGCGGCCATCTACGGCGCCCGTGCGGCGAACGGCGTCGTCCTCGTGACCACCCGCCAGGGCAAGATCGGCGAGAAGAAGGCGACCGTCACCTTCGACGCCTACACGGGCTTCCAGCAGCCGAACACCAACGGCGTGCACGGGGTTACCGCTTCGGAGTACCTGGACCTGGTCAGCAGGGCCGGCTTGCATGAGTTCGACAACATCGAACAGTTAATGCCTGTTCAGATGCAGTGGATCCGCGATGGCAAGTGGAACGGTACCGACTGGTTCACCGAGTCCATCAACAAGAACGCTCCCAACAACAACATGGTGGTGGGCGTGACCGGCGGCGGCGACTCCGTCCGCTACTCCTTCAGCTTCTCCAAGTCCTATCAGGAAGGTACCCTGGGCGTGCCCAAGGTTACTTATTATGATAGAACGACCGTACGCGCGAACACGGACTTCACCGTCCTGAAGAAGAACAACCGCGATGTCATCAAGCTCGGTGAGAACGTGACTGTTTCCATCACGGATTCCCGCGGCATGAGCACCGCCGGCCGTGGCAGCGACGTTTCCAACCTCCTGACCAAGACTCCGCTCCTCCCGGCCTACGACCTGGACGGTTCCATCTATACCTACGACAAGCAGGTGCGCGACCACTGGGATGCCCGCGACAATGAGGCCAATCTGCTGCAGCAGAACGACCTGAAGGAAAGCGAGGGCAAGGGCGTGCGCGTCCAGGGCAATGTCTATCTGGAAGTGAGCCCCATCCGTGAACTCCGGTTCCGCACCGCGTTCGGTTTCCGGGCCAATACCAATTTCTCCCGCGAATATACGCCGATCTATCAGGTGACGGGCTCCGATTTCAAGGACTACGACAGCGTGAGCCAGAGCGCCCGCGTGTCCACCAACTGGACCTGGGAACTGACCGCGAACTATCGCAAGACCTTCGCCCAGGCCCATACCATCGAGGCCCTCGCCGGTACCTCCATCGAATCGACGGGCTGGGGCATGAACCTCAACGGTACCCGTTCCTCCACCAAGTTCGGCACCTGGGAATCCGCCAACCTCGGTTCGGTCGAGGGCGCATTGACCAGTGACGAACACGCCAGCATGGGCGGTGGAAACACGATTCCCTACCACGACCTCGTCTCCTTCTTCGGCCGTGTCAACTACAGCTACAAGGACAAGTATCTGCTGACGGCCATCGTCCGTACCGACGGTTCCAGCAACTTTGCCAAGGGCCACCGCTGGGGTGTCTTCCCGTCCGTCTCCGCGGGTTGGGTGATCTCCTCCGAGCCCTGGATGGCGTTCGCCAAGGATTGGCTCAGCTTCTTCAAGATCCGCGGCAGCTGGGGCCAGAACGGTAACTGCCGCATCGACAACTTCCAGTACACCGGTACGATCTCGCTGAGCGGCCAGTACGACTTCTCCTACGAGCAGACGAACCCGGTCTCGGCCGCCTATCCCGACAAGATTCCGAACGCCAAGCTCTCCTGGGAGACCTCCCAGCAGCTGGCCGTCGGCTTCGACTCCCGCTATTTCCGCAGCCGCCTGGGCGTCATCTTCGACTGGTACCAGAAAGATACCAAGGACTGGCTGGTCACGCCTCCGTCCATGGGCATCCTCGGCGCGAACGCCGCTTCCATCAACGGCGGCGCCGTGCGCAACTCCGGCGTGGAGCTCAGCTTCACCTGGAACGACAAGGTGGGCGACCTCCGCTACAGCGTGGGCCTGAACGGTTCCTACAACAAGAACCGGGTCCTGTACATCAACAACGCCGATGGCATGATCCACGGTGAGAAGAAGATTATCTCCGAGAACGTGGCGAAGGAAGACGGCTTCCGCGCCGAGCCCGGCAAGCCGATCGGCTACTTCCTGGGTATGGCCAGCGAGGGCATCTTCCAGAACCAGGCCCAGATCGACGAGTACAACGCCAAGGGTTATCTCTTCATGAACGGTTACGAGAACGCCCAGCCGGGTGACGTCATCTGGATCAACCAGAACGGCGACGAAAAGTACGACGAGAAGGACTGCGTCGAGATCGGCAACCCGCATCCGGACTTCACGATGGGCTTCAGCATCAGCCTGCAGTGGAAGGGGGCTGACTTCAGCATCAACGGTTCCGGCGCCTTCGGCCAGCAGGTGATGCAGAGCTACCGCCAGTTTGCCCTCCAGGACCTCCAGAACTTCACCAACAACCTGGTCGCCCGCTACTGGACCGGCGAGGGTTCCACCAACAAGTTCCCGCGCTTCTCCTCCGGTTCGCACAACAACTTCAAGTGCAACAGCTACAACAGCGACATCTTCATCCAGAATGCCGATTACGTCAAGATCCGCAACATCACCCTGGGCTATGACTTCAAGCAGGTGTTCAAGCGCCTTCCGTTCCAGATGCTCCGCGTTTTCGTGACGGGACAGAACCTCTTCACGATCACCGGCTATGACGGCATGGATCCGGAAGTCGGTACCGGCGCCCCCGGTTACAGCTGGTCTTCCGGCATCGACACCGGTTTCTATCCTTCTCCTAAGGTCTATATGGCCGGCGTCAGCATCAAATTCTAATCCCGAAAGCATATGAAAAAGATTGTATACATCCTGATTGCCTGTATCTTCGCGGTTGCCAGCTGCGACAAGATCGACAGCCTGCTGGACACGAAGAACTATCAGAAAGCCGATACCTCCTCCTTCCCCCAGACGGAGAAGGACGCGGAGCAGCTGGTCAACTCGGCCTACTCCACGATGCATTCCCTGTACGGCGGCAGTATCTTCCGGATCAACCTGTTCCGCCGCATGATCGCCAGTGACGACCTGTACGGCGGCGGCTCCACGAGCTCCAAGGAAACGACCGCGGCGGACCGCCTGCTGGCCCCGTCCATGGACGAGGACAACTCCCCGTGGAAGAGCTACTACAATGGTATTTTCCGTTGCAACTTCGCGCTGGAGGCCATTTCCGCCATGGACGACGACCTTTTCACGGGTGACAACAAGAACTGGTACCTGGGCCAGGCGCACTTCATGCGCGCTTTCTGGCTCTGGGAAATGGCCGAGCGGTATGAATGCTTCCCGCTGACGCTGTCGACCGAAGTGGAGAACATGCCCAAGGCTACGGTGGACGAGATCTACAAGGCGATCGGCGACGACCTCGTCGCGGCCATCAACATGATTCCCGCCAAATACGGCTACTCCCGGGACAACAACCTGGCCGGCCGTGCCACCAAGTATGCCGCCGAGGCGCTGATGGGCCGTGTGTGGCTGTTCTACACGGGCTTCTACAAGAAATCCGACATGGTGGGTATCACCAAGTCCCAGGTAATCGCCTGGCTGGAGGACTGCGCGAACACCAGCGTCTCCAAATTCGACCTGGAGAACGACCAGCGTGAAATCTGGATGTACTCCAACGAATGGTCCAGCGGCTTCAAGTATGATACCGACTTCGATACCTGGGCCAGCCACGAGAAGCTGCACTGGGTGGGCAACCACAGCAAGGAGACCGTCTGGGGCGTCCATTTCTCGTACACCGGCAACGGCTACAACCGCCTCCCGGAATGGCTTGGCTTCCGTAATTCCTCCCAGACCCCGAACAAGGACAGCTATCCTTACTCCGCCGGCGGCAACGGTAACGCTTCCGTGAATCCCAACTTTGTCAAGGAATGGTATGAGGACCCGGATTACGGCCCGACCGACAAGCGTTTCTACGGTACCATCCTGACCACCAACGAAGCGAAGATCCGGAAGGTTTATCCCTGGTATGGGGACAGCTATGTGGAGCTCCCCAACTTCAAGGGCCACGACTCCAAGGAGATCGAGCGAACCCTCTTCTATACCAAGAAGTATCAGGCCATGGCGGCCTATGACGACGGCACAAAGTCGAATCTGCTCAGGAACTTCTTCAACAAAGTCAACGGCGCCATCTCGAACAACGCCAAGAGCGGCAACAAGTGCGATGCCATCTACATCCGCTTCGCCGACGTGCTGCTGATGCTGGATGAGCTGAAGGAGACCACCACCGGTATGAACCGCCTCCGCGCCCGCGCCGGCCTGGCCCCGTACAGCGGCTACACCCTCGAACGTCTCCAGAAGGAGCGCCGTTACGAGTTCGCTACGGAAGGCATGCGTTTCAACGACCTTCGCCGCTGGTATCCCGAAACGGCCGGTGAAATCATCCAGCGGAACCAGGATGGCGGCTACATCGAGTTCAAGGGCACGCCTTCGACTTATCAGGAGCTTCCTGGACGGTCCTTCGCCCAGCGGTATGCGCTCACCCGCGGTTTCTGGATGATCCCGCAGGAGCAGATCGGCCTCCAGGAGGGCATGCTCACGCAGAACAAGGGCTTCGAAGACCAGGACAACTACCTCTTCGTCGACGGAGATCTCCCGTACTAGTGAAATAAAAGCGCGCCGCGAAAGGCGAACTTGATTTTTTGATTGGTTGGTGTTGGCGCCCGCAAGGTTTTGCGGGCGCCTTCTTTTGTATTTGCCGGAATTTGGCTATCTTCACACCGCCCGATGAAACAGCTCATGATGAAAAAGATCCTCTTCCTGACGGCCGTCTGCCTCGTGCTCCTCGGGGCGGCCATCGCCTGCAAAGGCCTGACCGGGTTCCGTGAAGGCCCCTGTGACATCTACATGAAAGGCGGCACCCCCTGCGTGACTGCCCATAGCACCACCCGCCTGCTCTATTCCAAGTACCGGGGCCCGCTGTACCAGGTGGTCCGCGAAAGCGACGGCGCGTCGCTGGACATCTATGCCCGGAAGGACGGCATCGCCGACGCCGCTGCGCAGGATGCCTTCTGCAAAGGGACCGTGTGCTACATTTCAGCGATCTACGACCAGTCCGGGATGGGCAACGACCTGCTGCCGGCGCCTCCGGGCACCTTCCAGGGGCCGGACAAGGGCGGTTTCAACACCCGTTCCATCGCCGACATGGCCCCCGCCCTCCTCGGCGGGCAGAAGGTCTATGGCGCCTATGTCATGCCGGGCATGGGCTATCGCTGCAACGACGCCCGCGGCCTGGCCGTCGACGACGAGCCGGAGGGGATGTACTATGTCATCGACGGGAACCATTACGACAGCGGCTGCTGCTTCGATTACGGCAATTCCTCGACCAACGGACGCGCCGTGGGCACCGGCACGATGGAGACCACCTATTACGGCACTTCCACCGCCTGGGGCCGCGGCAACGGCGAAGGTCCCTGGATCATGTCCGACATGGAAGCCGGCCTGTTCTCGGGCTATGACCCCAAGCAGAACGACGTCCCGTCCATCACCGACTGGCGCTTCGTATCCGTCTTCGTGAACGGTGGCGGCGGAAACCGATGGGACCTCCGCGGCGCCGATGCCTCCTGCGACACCCTGACTGTCTTCTACAGCGGTCCGCGTCCCCACAGCAAGGAAGGGAAAGACACCTATTATCCGATGCACAAGAAAGGCGGGATGCTGATGGGCAACGGCGGTGACAACGGAAACGGCTCCGCGGGCACCTTCTTCGAGGGCGTGATGACCGTCGGATATCCCACCGACGAGGCCATCGCCGCCGTGCAGAAGAACATCGCCCGGGCCGGATACCGCGCCTATCCGCTGAGCCTCTCCCGGATCACCACCTTCACCCCGGGCGGCAGCGCCCAGGTCGGCGTTTTCTTCGAGAATACGCTGGACAAGCCCGTCAAGGGACTGTCCATCCAGGCTTCCCTCCCGGAGGGCTGGGCCGTCACGGAAGGAGAAGCCATTCCCGCGTCGATAGCGCCCGGCGAGCGCGTTACGGCCATGTTTACCCTCACTGCGCCGGACGGACGTTCCTCCGGATGGGCCGGTTTCTCGGCGGCGTGGCAGGGCGGCGAACTCGCCATCGGCAGCCACATCCGCAGCGCCGAGGCCGTCAAGGTCAATGAACTCGCCCTGGCCGGCGAGGGTTTGGAGCCGTTCCTCGAGCTG
The DNA here is from genome assembly GCA_947169405.1 of uncultured Bacteroidales bacterium. Classification (GTDB taxonomy): domain Bacteria; phylum Bacteroidota; class Bacteroidia; order Bacteroidales; family UBA932; genus Cryptobacteroides. Next base: position 17,932 of record CAMVPS010000022.1, on the reverse strand, counting down.
TACAACGCAGGCGCCGCGGAGGCCGATCTTTCCGGCCTCGAACTCGTCGTGCGCCGGAGCGGCCAGGCGTCCGTCCGGGCGCTGGCGCTGCCGGAAGGCACCCGCCTCGCCGCCGGCGGCTTCCTGCTGCTGAAGCAGGCCCCGGAAGCCGTGCCGGCCCCGACGACCCTCTTCATTCCCGTCTCCACCGGCCCGATCCTCACCTTCCCGGCCGGTACGAACGTTCTCCCGGCGACTTCCGTCGACGGCATCGCGGCCGGGCAGAAGCTCGGCATCGGCCTGGGCGGCGCCTATGAACTCGTCACGGTCACCGAGGTGGGAACGCCCGCCACGCAAACCAATCTGGCCAGGCCCGCCCAGGCCGGCGACAATGTCCTCTTCCTCGACACGACTGCGGATCTGGTTGCAGGTCAGGAGATTACCATCGACACCGGCGACCGCAAGGAAATCGCCGTCGTCAAGAACGTGCTGGTATCGGCGCGGAAACGCATCCGCCGGTTCGGCGAACCGACGCCGCCTGCCCCGCCGGAGCCGGGGCAGGTGGAGCTGGCCGAACCGTTGCAGAAGGATCACGCGGAAAGCGTGGATATATCGAGTCCGGGAACAGGCGTCCGCTTCACCCCTGCCACCCGCTACGCCCACGAAAGCGGCGACGCGCTGCAGCCTTTCACCGCTGAGCCGGAGGGCCTGTATGCCACCGGAAAGCCCGATATCGGCTTAACCTACCGCTATGCGCTCTCCCCCGCCGCCGGGTCCGTGGCCCTGGTCGATCCCGCCACCGGCGTCATCCTGGACGCCGTCGTGTACGGTTCGCAGCAGAGCAACTCCAGCGCCAACGGAACGATCGCCAGTCCCGAACTGGCGGTTTTGGAAGGTGACCAGCAAGGGGGCGGCTGCATTGCGGTCGTGCCCCGGGCCATGTCGCCCTTCCAGCTTGCCCGGATGCCCAAGGGCACCGTTCCGCCGCCGGTATGCATCATCCGCTGGCCCGACGGAACCGACGCCGATGCGCTTTGCACCGACTTCCGTCAGACAACCGCTCCCACGCCGGGAGCGCCAAATCTGGATATCCGCTAAAGAAGGTCTTCGATCTCGTCCTCCAGGCCGTCGTACTGGGGCGTGAAGCCGCATTTGGAGGCGGTGTTCACGAGGAGCAGGACTTTGCCCTTGTAGTCCTTGAAATTCACTTGTTCCCCGCTGTTGGATTCGGCGGTGAAATCGTAGATGGTGGTCTTGCCGCCGGAGCAGGCGATGGCGCAAAGAGCGGCCAGGATGGCAAGTATCTTCTTCATGGATGCGAAGTTACGCAGAATTCGCCGAGGATTCAAAGTATTTCCGTATCTTTGGGAAAGAAACGCACTGACTATGACCCCGAGAGAGTTTCTGGACATCCTCCACGTCGCCGAGCGGCTGAAAGACACGCCCCGGCACTGCACCACCACGAAAAGACGCACCGAGAGCGTCGCCGAGCACAGCTGGCGCATCTCGCTCATGGCCCTGCTGCTCAAGGGCGAGTTCCCGGAGGCCGATATGGACAAGGTCGTGCGGATGTGCCTGATCCACGACCTCGGCGAGTGCTTCACCGGCGACATCCCCACCTTCGTCAAGACGGATGCCGACCGCGACGTCGAGGATTCCCTGCTGGGCCGATGGGTCCGTTCGCTCCCGCCGGAAGTATCCGGGGAACTGACGGCTCTCTTCCAGGAAATGGACGCGCAGGAAACCGTGGAAGCGAAGATCTACAAGTCCCTGGACAAGCTCGAAGCCCTCATCCAGCACAACGAATCCCCGCTGGACACCTGGTCCGAGAACGAATACGCCCTGAACAAGGTGTACGCCTTCGACACCGTCGCCTTCTCCGCCTGGCTCACCGACCTGCGGAAAGAGATCCTGGACGACACGCTGGCGAAAATCGACCGAGAACAATCCTGATTCCAATATGAGACTCACTGCCCTGATCACTCCTCTGCTGGCGCTGGCCATCTGCCTGGCCGCGAACGCGCAGCGCTACTGCAATCCCCTCCCGATGCCCATTGGGCAGGGAGGCAACGCCTCCGGCGATGTCACCGTCCTCGAGGAAGGCGGCAAGTACTACATGTGCTGCACCGGCGGCGGCATGTGGGTGTCCGACAACCTGCTGGACTGGGAGTTCCACGCCGTGGAGCACATCCCCGTGGCGCCGGACCTCGTCAAGTACAAGGGACGGTTCTACCTGACCGGCAACACGGACCACGTGTACGTGGCGGACCATCCGCTCGGCCCCTACACGGACCTCGGCCTCTTCAAGAACACCGGTCCGGTCGAGCAGGGCTGGAACGGAGGCTTCGACACCAAGATCTATGTCGATGACGACGGCCAGCCGTACCTGTTCTGGCCCGGCCGCGGCATCAGCGGCATCTATGGCGTCCGACTGGACCCGAATGACCTGACCACCTTCGCCGGCGCCCCGGTCCATCTGTTCGGCTTCAATCCGATGCACGCCTGGGAGCGCTACGGCGAGATGAACGAGTATCCGGGCGTCGCCTGGATCGAGGGTCCCTGGGTGATCAAGCGGAACGGCATCTACTATCTTGAATACTCCGCCTCCGGCACGCAGTGGAAAACCTACGCCGAGGGCTATTATACCGCCACTTCCCCGCTCGGGCCCTACACCTACGCGCCCAACAATCCCCTTCTCCGCAAGACGGAAGGGCTCGTGACCGGCACGGCCCACGGCTCCATCGTCAAAGTCAAGGACCAGGACGAATGGTGGCAGTTCTACACGATCGTGCTGTCCAACCCGCCGGGCGGGCGGCGCATCGGCATGGACAAGGTCACGTTCGATGCGGACGGGCTGATGGCCTGCACGGTCACGGACACGCCGCAGGCGGCGCCCGGCGCGGCCCTTCCGGCCGCCGTGCCCGCCTCCATCCCCGTCACCATCAACAAGATGAGCGCGATGAACGCCCTGTCCAAATGCTCGTCCCAGCAGGACGGCTATCCGGCGGCGTTCGCCGTGGACAACTACAGCGGGACGGTGTGGAGACCCGCTGCGGACGACCCTCAGCCGTCCCTCACCGTCGAGCTTTCCCCTGCCACGCGGTTCGATGTCGTCCAGCACTTCACCGTGGACGCCATGCGGGTCCTGTTCAGCGGCGGCGGACGCCGGTTCGGCCCGCAACGCGAGCTTCCCGTCTATCGGTACAAGCTCGAAGTCTCGCAGGACGGAGAGGCGTTCCGGACCGTGGTGGACAAGACCGGGAACACCCTGCCCAAGGATACCGTCTATGACGAATTCGCGCCGGTGAACTGCCGCTTCGTCCGGCTCACCGTCACGGACTGGCCCAAGAACAGCCCGCTGGGCATCATCGACTTCACCGTGTTCGGCTACCCGGACGGCTACGATCCGCCGGCCGTCGCCACCCCCGTTTTCTCCAACCTTCCGCTGGACGGAGAACGCCGTTAACGAATCATTGACCTATGCATAACCGTCTCACTTTCATTGCCTTGGCTGCGACGCTGACGCTCCTTGCGGGGAGCGCTCGCGCCCAGGCTCCGTATGTCCATTCCGAGGGAAACCTGCAGTCCCGGAAGGAGTTCTCCCAGCACCGGCTGGGCATTTTCCTGCATTGGGGCATCTACAGCACCTACGCCCAGGGTGAATGGTATCTTTCCACCGGCCATCTGGATCCGGAGACCTACAGCGAGGCGGCGGCGGGATTCTATCCCGCCCGCTTCGACGCCGCCGAGTGGGCCCGGGCCTTCAAGGAGGCCGGCGCCGGCTACGTCACGCTGACCTCCCGCCACCACGACGGCTTCTCGATGTTCAAGACGGCGCAAACCCCGTTCAACATCGTGGACGCCACGCCCTTCGGCCGGGACGTCCTGGGAGAACTCACGAAAGCGGTGAAGGACCAGGGAATGCGGATGCATTACTACTATTCCCTCATCGACTGGATCCGCCCGGACTACCCCAAGGGCAATTCCGGCGTAGCGAAGGACCCCGCGAAGGCCGATTATGACGCCTATTTCGAGTTCGAGAAGCGGCAGATCCGCGAACTTCTCGAGCAATACCACCCGCAGGCCCTGTGGTTCGACGGCCAATGGGACCAGGGCGGCCGGCCATTCGACTGGCGGATGCGCGAGCTCTACGACTTCATCCACGGCATCGACCCGGACTGCATGATCGGCAACAACCACCATTCCGCGGCCGTGGGCGGCGAAGACTTCCAGCTCTTCGAGAAAGACCTTCCCGGCGAGAACAAGGCGGGATTCAGCGGCGGCGCCACCGTCTCGGAGAGCCTCCCGCTGGAAGCCTGCGAGACGATGAACAACAACTGGGGCTACCACGTCGCCGACCTCAACTACAAGAGCGTCCGCACCCTGGTCCACCTGCTGGTCCGGGGCGCCTCGAAAGGGTCGAACCTGCTGCTGAACATCGGTCCGCAGGCGAACGGCGCCCTGCCGGAACCCGCCCTGGACCGCCTCCGCGGCCTGGGCGAATGGATGCGCGCCTACGCCTCCACCGTGGACGGCTGCGGCGTCTCGCCCGTCCCGCCGCAGAGCTGGGGCGTGAGCACCTGGCGGCCCGGAACCGTCTTCCTGCACATCCTGGAGCCCGCCGCCGTTCCCGTTTCCCGCGACAAGGGCGTCCTCGTCATCCCCTTCCAGGGAAAGCCTTCGGCCGTCAAGACCTTCCCCGCCGGCACGCCACTCAAATGGAAGGCCGACAAGGAAGGTTTCCTGACCATCTCGATTCCCGCGCCCGACGCTTCCGCGATCGACACGGTCATCGAAATCGACAGCGCAGCGCTGTAATCCAAATTTGAACGAATCCGACGCATTTGTGGTAGGCATTGTTTTTGGGAATGCCTATCTTTACCAAAAATAGAACGAAATGAAACTGCATTTCCTCCTCGCCGTCGCCGCCCTCACGGGCGCGACCGCCCTTTCCGCCCAGACCGTCCAGAAGTTGGACGACGAGAAATACGCCCTGTCCGTCCAGGACCTCTCGATGACCGTGGACGCCGCGCGCGGCGGCAAGATCCTTTCCTTCAAGCTCGGCGAGCAGGAGATCCTGGCCCAGAATCCCGCCGCCGCGCCCCAGCCGGAGCAGGCGGAAGGCCAGCCCCCGCGGAGACGCTGGTTCAACCCGAACTCCTACGGCAGCACCTTCTGGACCAGCCCGCAGAAAGAATGGAACTGGCCTCCGGTGCCGGAATATGACAGCCTCCCCTACACCGCCGAAGTCAAGGACGGTCCTGTGAAGGTCGCGGATGTCACCATCCCCGCCCTCTTCCTCCAGGGTCAGGTGTCCAAGTACGGCTACCGCGTCTGCAAGACCTTCACCGTGGACCCGTCGGACCTCGCCTTCGTCGTCACCTATTCCATCGTCAATGAATCCGGCGAGACGCGCCAAATCGCCCCCTGGCAGATTTCCCGCGTCCCGAACGGCGGTTTCCTCGAGTTCGACGCGAAACCGGAAGGCGTGACCCCCGCGGACCTGATGAAGGTCACCTTCGGCGAGGACCGGGCCACCCTGGAGGTGGACGTCGCCGAACAGAACCGCAAGATCAACGTGGACGGCAAGGGCTGGCTCAATTTCCGCGACCACGGTCTCGTCCTCACCCAGCGCTTCCCCGACATCGCGCAGGAGGACGCCGCCCCCGGCGAAGCGGAGATCCAGGTGTACATCGACGCCCGCAAGTCCTTCGTCGAGATCGAGGCGCAGGGCCCCTACACGGAGCTCAAGCCGGGCGAGAAGCTGGATTGGACCGTCCGTTGGTACCTCGCCGCCGACAAATAGCGCGCATTTCCTGGAAATTCATTATCTTTGCCTTCCCAACCAATTTCCGAGAACATGCGTAACGACAATCTTGAAATATGGTGGTCGTCCCTGACCATCGCCCAGAAAGAAAGAATCGCCCGCAAGGGCCAGACCAAGGCTTCCCCGGACGGGAAGGTGGATGAGGCACAGGTGCGCTATCCCGCCTGCACGTGCTGGTGGAACGCCCTGCCGGATGCGGACAAACAAAAAATCCACGACCATTGCGTGGACCGTCACGGCTATCTGCTTTCCGATTGGAACGCGGCCGACCCGTACGGCGGCGACTAGATCTTCTCCAGCCGGGACGGCGGGACGACCACGTCCAGCGCCCCCGGAACTATCTCCAGCACCAAATCGACGCCGGCCTCGAAGGGGTCGCCGTCACAATGCGCCGGGCCCGGATGGTCCCGGCTTATTTGTACCCGCGCGCTCCGGAAGGACCGCACGCGGCGGCTTGCATCGGCCTTGCCCGTCATCAGCTGCGCGGCGAGAATCGGGATCTCCCAGGTCGAGAACGGCTCGACGACCGTCACGTCCAGCAGGCCGTCCCGCAGGGAAGCCTTCGGAACGATCCGCGCCTCGTTCCCCCACTGGTTCGCATTGCCCACGGTGATGATCACGGCCGGTCCGGACCAGGTCCCGGCATCCGTCGTTACCCGGTACTGATGGGCCCGGTCGCCGTGCTTCCAGAGACCCCAGGCCGTGGAAATGTAGGTGCCCAGACCCCGCTTGGGCGAGCGGGCGAAATCCCAGGCCACGTCCGCGTCCAGGCCCACGCCGGCCGTGCAGAAGAACGGCCGGCCGTCCAGCCGGGCCGCGTCGATGCGGGCGATGCGCCCCGCATTGAGCGCCCGGACGGCCTTCGCCGGATTCCGGCTGATCCCCAGGTGCAAGGCCAGGCCGTCCCCGCTTCCGCAGGGAATGATGCCCAGCGCCTTCCCGGTGCCCAGCAAGCCCGTCGCGACCTCGCTCACGGTCCCGTCGCCGCCCACGGCAACCACGATGTCGGCATCGCACGACCGGGCCCAGGCGGTCGCGTCGCCGGCCTTCCCGGTCTCCCGCACCTCGTACGAGAATGCCGACCGGTCCAAATAACGGTCAATGGCGGCAAGGACCTTTCGTTTGTCCTTGCCGCCAGAGACGGGATTCACAATGAATGTGATGCGTTTCACTAGAACCGCCAGCCCAGGGTCACGAGGGCGTTGCAGAGGGCGGACTGGGCGCCGACTTCGGGAACGATATCTCCATTCTCCTCATAACGCCTCATGGTCTGCTCATCGAAATAATACCAGTAAGGTGTAAAGTATTCATTCGAGAGATACTGGAACCTGACGGCAAAGTCTGCGAAGAAAGAGCGCGGGGAACTATAGCCAATACCGAAAGAAACGGCCGTACGGAGTTGGTTCTTGCGTTCTTCGGAAGAAAGGGAAATCACCTGGCCACTATCCGACAACGTATTGTATTGAGCTCCGGTGGTAAGGTTGTAACCCACCCGGAGCGCTAGCGCGGGCGCGGGCTTGATCTCAGCACCGAGGCGGAGGGCATGGACAGGACCGGTGAAGTCCTTGATGTCCAGGTTCGCATTGCTGAAATCGTAGTAGTAATCGTCGTCGTACGCAGCACGGAGGCGCATGCCACGATAGTCGGTGTACTCATAGTCGGCGCTCAGGAGGCCGAACTGGCCAATGGTGTAGGCGACACCGACGTTGGCGTGCCAAGGCGAAATCACATTATAAAACCACTCGTCCATCGGGGAATTGCTGCTTGCCGGAACGCCTTCAGCCAGGGATGAGCCCTCAAACTGATAACTCTCGTGGATAGTCACCAGTGTAGGTGTTTGAATCGCAGCACCAATGCGCAGTCCAGCAACCGGGCGAGCGATAAATCCCACTTTCAGATATAAGCCAGAGCCATTGTCTTGATAGGCATAGTTCATACGGAGCGACTGAAACCCATTAGGGTAGTCGATTCCTTTGAGGGCCTCTTCAGAACGAGTCTCATTGTGGCGATAGTTCAAGGTGGTAATCCCAAGATTCGCACCCAAATAGAACTTGTCGTTGAAGTCCAGGCCGAAGTTCATCAGCAAATCATATTTGCTACCGGTCCGTTTCAATCCGTAATATTGCCCGACTTTGTCTGCAAAAAGAATAGTACCATCGTCGTAAAGACGTTCGGTAAGGCCAAAATAGGTTCCCTCGCCGTCAAGCGTCGGATAAAAGATCTTAGCCTGATAGCCGACCATCGCCTCCCAAGGAATATCATTGTTACGATACCCCAGCTTAAAATCAGATTCAGGATGTGTGTTGGCTTCAGATGCGAGTGAAACGGCAAGTGAAGTTCGATCATTGGTACCTGTCGCCCGAAGCCAGTTCGTATAATCGCGAGTGACATTGCCCACGATGCCGAAGGAAATGCGCCTGAGGCCACGCTTATTGCGGGTGTCATAGACCATCATCGCACCGAAGTTGGGCATGCCCATCCGGTTCATACGTGTACGATAAGAATCTTCAAAACCAAGTTCAGGCATGGTACCCTGCGCGGTCACCGTGGAGATGCTGAGCCCCGGGGTGATGGTGAACTGCGAGTAGGAGGCCACGGCGGAACCGGCCGGATTAAAGGTCAGGGAGCCGAGGTCGCCGCCGACGGCGGTCATCGCGTTGCCCATGCCCACGGAACGGGCCGTGCCCAGGTAATCGTTCTCGGAGAAGTTGAGTGCGTCCGTCCATCCCTGCGCCCCGGCCTGGAGCGCCAATGCGGAGAGGAAGACTGCTGCCAATATCCTTTTCATAGTCATGATCACGATTGAAAGTTTAACGTCCATTTATCGACGGCCGCCGCCGCCACCGCGGGAGGAAGAACCGCCGCCGGAATATCCGCCGCCGCCGCCGCTACGGGAGGAGGAACCACCGGAGTAGCCGCCACCGCTGCTGCTGCGGGAAGAGGAGCCGCCGGAATAGCCGCCGCTGCTGCGGGAAGAGGAGCTGCCGGAGTAGCTGCCGCCGCTGCTGCGGGAGGAAGAAGAGCCGGAGTAGCTGCCGCCGGAACTGCGGTAGGAACCGCCGGAAGAGGAGCTGCTGCGAGGCGAGGTCCGATAGTTCGCGGAACTGCTGCTACGGGAGACCGAGCTGCCGCTGCTGCGGGAGACGGAGCTGCCGCTGCTGCGGGAGACGGAGCTGCCGCTGCTACGGGAGACGGAGCTGCCGCTGCTACGGGAAACCGTGCTGCCGCCGCTGCGGGAGACGGAACCGCTGCTGCGGGCGGCAGAACCGGAATTGTAGGTCCCGGACGTGCCGCGGGAAGTGGCGGCGCCGCTGCGCGCGGAGGTGGTCGTTCCGGCGGAACGGGTCACGGTCGAGGCCGAACGGGTCGTGCCGGGAACCGCGGAGCGGGAGACGCTCGTCAGGCCGGTGTTGGAACGGCGGGACGTGCCGCGGGAGACGGTGGAGCCGGAAGCCGCGGAGCCGCCGGCGCGGGTCAGGCCGCTGCTGCGTCCGGACGCGCCGCCCCGGGAGACATAGCTCCGGGTGCTGCGGGAAGCGTCGCGATGGCCGACTTGGCGGGCATGGCTGTTCCGCTGCATCCAGTGGCCGGACCAGCCGCCTACGCCGTAGTAGCCGCCATAGTAGTGGCCATAGTAGCCATGGTAGCCATACCAGCCCGGATAATAGCCGTAGCCATAGTATCCGTAGTATGACGGACCCCAATACCAGGGATCGTAATACCAGGAAGAGTAGTACCAAGGATCCCAGGGATCATACCAGCCCCACGTACGGTAGTAGCCGTAGTGGCGCCAGGGACGGTAATACCACGGGTCCCAGTACCAAGGATCCCAGTAAGTCCAGGAAGAATAGTACCAAGGATCGTAGTAACCGCGCAGGTACCACGGACGATAGGCCCAGGAATAGTCCCAGCCGTAGTTGTTCACGACCGTGATATCCGTGATGCCACTGTCGAAGTGGAGCCTTGCTGTCTTTCCTTCGGGAACGACGACCGTGTCGCCCTGAGCGCTCAGGACGTATACTTCGGATTCGACGGACTCCTTGACCAAGGCGTCCATCTCCTCCTGGGAAACGGCGGCTACGGGAGCCTCCGAACGGGGATCCGCATAGATGCCGTCTTCGAACTGCTGCGAGCCCGCAGCGAACTGGGCGGACGTGCCGCAGGAAACCGCGGCGAGCAGACCCAGCAGGTAGGGAGCCAGATGCTTTTTCATGTCAGAACCTCCTTTTTATCCAATAAAATAAGTATCTTTGTGCCGGAAAAAACCCGGATTGCAAGGAAAATCGCAACAAATGTGCCAATTCCCCCTTGCACGGGCAATGTTACTGACAATTTTTCAAAAAAGCAATCGAAAAAGCAATAGAATTATGGCAAAAGAGGTAACGAAACGGTCCGAGAACTACTCCCAGTGGTACAACGACCTCGTGGTGAAGGCCGACCTGGCCGAGCAGTCCGCCGTCCGCGGCTGCATGGTCATCAAGCCCTACGGATACGCCATCTGGGAGAAGATGCAGCACATCCTTGACGGCATGTTCAAGGAGACCGGGCACAAGAACGCCTACTTCCCGCTCTTCATCCCCAAGTCCTTCTTCAGCCGCGAGGCCGAGCACGTGGCCGGATTCGCGAAGGAGTGCGCCGTGGTGACGCACCACCGCCTGATGAACGATCCCGGCGGCAAGGGCGTCGTCGTGGACCCCGAGGCGAAGCTCGAGGAAGAGCTCATCGTCCGCCCCACTTCCGAAACCATCATCTGGAACACCTATAAGAACTGGATCCATTCCTGGCGCGACCTCCCCATCCTGTGCAACCAGTGGTGCAATGTCGTGCGCTGGGAGATGCGCACCCGGCTGTTCCTCCGCACCGCGGAGTTCCTCTGGCAGGAGGGCCACACCGCCCACGCCACCGCCGCCGAGGCCGAGGCCGAGAAGCAGCGGATGGTGGACGTGTACGCCCGTTTCGCCCGCGAGATCATGGCCCTGCCCGTGGTGGTGGGCCACAAGAGCCCGGGCGAGCGCTTCGCCGGCGCCATCGACACGATGACCATCGAGGCGATGATGCAGGACGGCAAGGCCCTGCAGGCCGGTACGTCCCACTTCCTGGGCCAGAACTTCGCGAAGTCCTTCGACGTCCAGTTCACGAACAAGGAAGGCCAGCAGGAATACGTCTGGGCCACCTCCTGGGGCGTATCCACCCGCCTGATGGGCGCCCTGATCATGGCCCACGGCGACGACAACGGCCTCGTCCTCCCGCCGGCCCTCGCCCCGATCCAGGTGGTGATGGTCCCGATCTACAAGAGCGACGAGGAGCGCAACCTCGTGCTGGACAAGATGTACGAGGTCAAGAAGGCCCTGGAGGCCAAGGGCCACAGCGTCGAGGTCGACGACCGCGACAACCTGCGCCCGGGCTTCAAGTTCGCCGAATGGGAGCTCAAGGGCGTGCCCGTGCGCCTCGCGATGGGCCCGCGCGACCTCCAGAACGGCACCGTCGAGGTCGCCCGCCGCGACACCCTCGAGAAGATCACCGAGCCGCTGGAAGGCCTGGACGAGCGGATCATCGGCCTGCTGGACGACATCCAGAAGAGCATCTACCAGCGCGCCTTCGACTACCGCGCCGCGAACGTCCGCAAGGTGGACACCTGGGACGAGTTCAAGGAGGAGATCGAGAAGGGCGGCTTTCTGCTCTGCCACTGGGACGGCACCGCCGAGACGGAAGCCCGCATCCAGGAAGAGACCAAGGCGACCATCCGCTGCATCCCCGTGGACAGCTTCGTCGTCGAGGAGGAAGGCAAGTGCGTGTACAGCGGCAAGCCTTCGCACCAGCGCGTGATTTTTGCAAGATCCTATTAATCAACATGTCAGCGATATGAAGAAGGTTATCATCCTCGCCCTGGCCCTCGTGGCCGGCAGCGCCGCGCTCTCCGCGCAGGACACCCAGAAGGCCGCGGCCGAAGCCGCCGCCGCCCTTACCGCGGCGACCGACAAGCCCGAGGTGGCGCCCAAGACCACCTACTGGACCAACTCCCTCCTGAACCAGATCAACTTCGGCCAGACGTCCCTGTGGAACTGGGCCGCCGGCGGCTACAACAACTACACGCTCGCCGCCGCCATCGACGCGAACGCGAACTACAAGAAGGACAAGATGATCTGGAACAACCGGCTCCAGCTGGACTACGGTTTCCTCTATTCCGCCGACAAGCCCATCCTCCAGAAGACCAAGGACCGCATCTACTTCGAGTCCAAGTGGGGCTATGAGACCACGGTCCGCCATCTGGCCTACTCCGCGAACTTCGACTTCAAGACGCAGTTCAACGACAACTTCAAGTACGGCACGCCCAAGAACGAGGAAGGCCACGACCCGTCCATCCAGGACTGGCTGGATGCCCGGACGCTGATGTCCGGCTTCCTGTCCCCGGCCTACACCAACTTCGGTCTCGGTCTCCTGTGGACCCCGAAGCCCTGGTTCTCCCTCAACTTCTCCCCGCTCACCGCGGACCTCGTGATCGTGCGGAATCCCGCCCTGCGGAACACCTACGGCATGGAGCTCCGGGAAGGTGGAGACAAGACCGTCGGCACTGACTACAAGCCCGTCCGGTTCGGTCTCGGCGCCCAGCTGAAGGTGGACTGCAAGTGGGTCATCAACGACGTGTTCAACTACACCACGCAGCTGGTCCTCTTCTCCGACTACCTCCACAAGCCCCTGAACCTGCGGGTGAACTGGGACAACAAGATGTTCTGGAAGATGACCAAGTTCTTCGCCCTCACCCTCTCGACGAACCTCATCTACGATGAGAACGTGAAGGTCAAGCAGGTCGCTCCGGACGTGAAGGTCGCGGCCGTCCAGTTCAAGGAATTCCTGGAGTTCGGCTTCACCTACACCTTCACCAACAAGAAATAAGTCCATGGTCCTCGTCGCCGTCAGCGGTGGCCGGGACTCGATGGTCTTGGCAGAAAAGGTTCGCCGGGAAGGCGGACCTTTTGCCATTGCCCATTGCAACTTCCGCCTCCGGGGCGCCGACAGCGACGCCGACGAGGCGCTCGTCCGCGCCTGGGCGGCCCGGTACGGCGTGCCCTGCCATGTACAGGCGTTCGACACGGAAGCCTGTGCCGATGCGGAAGGCATCAGCATCGAGATGGCCGCGCGGAAGCTCCGCTACCGCTGGTTCGGCCAGCTGTGCCGGGAGCACGGCTACGAGGCCGTCCTGACGGCCCACCACGCGGGCGACAACGCGGAAACGTTCTTCCTCAACCTCCTCCGCGGAAGCGGCATCAAAGGCCTCTGCGGGATGGCGGAGGACGGCTTCCTGCCGGATCCGGACTATGCCGGCATTCCCCTCCGCCGGCCGCTCCTCCACACCACCCGGGCGGAAATCGACGCCCTGGCCACCGCCTGGAACCTTCCCTGGCGGGAGGACCGCACCAACGCGGAGAACACCGTGAAACGCAATAAGTTACGGAATCAGGTCTTCCCGGTCCTGCGGGAAATCAACCCCTCCTTCGAGGAAACCCTCGCGGCCGACATGGACCGCCTCCGCCTGGTGGAAAAGATCGCCGACAGCTACTACCGGGAACATGTGGGCCTGGTCTGGGACGGGCGGCGCGTGGACACGACGCTCCTGAAGACCATCCCCGGCTGGGAGTACATCCTGTACCGGATCCTGGAGAGCGAAGGGATGGAGCCGGCGCTCATCGCCCAGGCGACGGACATCGTCCGGAGCGGCCAGAGCGGCCGGCGGGCGGGCACGTTCGTCAGCGCCGCCGGGCGGCTGGTCCGGGAAGAGGCCGTGGGCGCGCCGGAGATCCAGGTCTCGGAAGAGCCCTGGGAGCCCGGCCGTTCCCCCGTGATGCCGGAAGGCGTCCTGGCCGTGGATGCGGACAAGGTCCACGGGGACCTCGTCGCGGACCGCTGGGTGGCGGGCGACTGGATCCGCCCGCTGGGGATGCGCGGCCGGAAGAAGCTCCAGGACTGGTTCAAGGACCGGCATTATTCCCTCGTGGACAAGAAGCGGGCGGTCGTCGTCCGCGACAGCGGCCTGACCGACCTGCACCACGTGGTCGCGGTCGCCAGCCAGACCATCGACGAAGCCTACAAGATCACCCCCGATACCCGTCGGATCTTCAAGATCACCCTCCATGGATAAGAAACTGCTCACCCTGGGCCTGGCCCTCGCCGGGACCGCCGTGCAGGCGCAGGAGCGTCCGAACATCGTCCTGTTCCTGGTGGACGACATGGGCGTGATGGACACTTCCGTGCCTTTCCTGACCGACGGCAAGGGCAATCCGGTGCGCTACCCGCTGAACGACTGGTACCGCACGCCCAACATGGAACGTCTTGCCAACCAGGGCGTCCGATTCTCGCAGTTTTATGCGCAGGGGGTGAGTTCCCCGTCCCGCACTTCCCTGATGACCGGCCAGGACGCCGCCCGCCACCGGGTCACGAACTGGATCCGCAGCGAAGGGAACAACCGCGACGATTACGGCCCCTACGACTGGAACTGGGAAGGCCTGGGAGCCGACGACGTCACCCTCCCCCGCCTCCTGCAGGAAGCCGGCTACCGGACCATCCACGTGGGCAAGGGCCATTTCGCTCCCTTCGGCCATTCGGGCGAAAACCCGCTGGACCTCGGATTCGACGTCAACATCGCCGGCTCTTCCATCGGCGAGCCCGGCAGCTACCTCGGCGAGAACGGCTACGGACTCCTCCGCGGCACGCGCTCCCGCGCCGTGCCCGGGCTGGAAAAGTACCACGGCACCAACACCTTCCTCACGGAAGCATTGACCTTGGAAGCCCTCGCGCAGGTCGATTCCGCCGTCACCGTGAAGGAGCCTTTCTTCCTGTACCTGTCGCACTACGCCGTCCACAATCCCTTCGAGGTTGACAAGCGCTTTATCGCTCATTATCAAGATACACCCCCTTGTCATTCCGAGCAAAGCGACGGAACCTCCGCCCGCGGATACGCCACGCTCATCGAGGGCATGGACAAGTCCCTGGGGGACGTGCTGGACCATCTGGAGGAGCTCGGCATCGCGGAGAACACCTTGATCGTCTTCCTCGGCGACAACGGGTCCGACGCGCCGCTCGGCGGCAGCCACGACATCGGCTCGTCGGCCCCGCTCCGGGGCAAGAAGGGCTCCGAGTTCGAAGGCGGAACGCGCGTCCCGTGCATCATCGCCTGGGCCCGGCCGGACAGCCGGAACGCCTGGCAGCGGAAATACCCCGTCCGGCAGGGCGTCATCTCCCCGGAAATCGGGACCATCATGGACATTTTCCCGACATTGACCCTGCTCTCCGGCGCCCAGGTACCCCTTCCTCCCGCCCATACGGAGGATGGATACCTCCTCTGGGGCATCCTGCGCGGAGACAAGGACCCCTGGCACGAGGACACTTTCCTGGACCATTTCCCGCACCAGCATCGTGGCAGCTACTTCACCGCCTGGCGCCACGGCCCGTGGAAACTGATCTACTACTACAATCCGGACCATCCGGACTATCCCCAATGCACCCTTTTCAATCTGGAAGAAGACCCTTCCGAGACGGATGACGTCCTCCGGAAGCACCCCCGCGTCGCCCGCCGCCTCCTGCGGGAGATGATCGACCGCCTCCGGCGCGACAACGCCACCTACCCCGTCGATTTCGAAGGCAAGCCCGTCCTCCCCCGCGAGGACGCCATCCGGTAGGGGTATCTACAGCTTCTTCAGCCAGAGAATGGAGTCCGGGCCTTCATTGAAGAGGAGGTCCAGGACGGAGAGGTTCGGCGTGAAGCCGAAGCGGTCGGCAAACACTTGAAAATAAGGGCGTTCCAAGCCTAGGGCGGACAGGATGCCGTCCGGGTGCTTGGGATGGATGTCGGCGCGGTAGTCGTCCGGTCCGGCCGTTGCCGGGGAGACGAAGTAAGCGGTGGGAAGCAGATGGGACGCGACGCCCGTCTTCTCCAGCAGGAACTTCGCCAGCGACAGATTCCAGTCCCAGAGAAGGGCCGGCTTCTCATCCATCAGGTCGAACAAGTCATCCCTGTAATATTCGTAATAGGCCGACGTATAATATGCCGCGTCCAGCGACCGCTGCGTCCGTACGAGCCAGGGCGTGGAATAGTCCACCCGGACTTCCGTGATGCGCATCGATTCCGCGTGGACCACGGGAACCTGGAGCATCTGCACGCCGTCGCCGGCGAGGATGTAGCAGCGGTTGCGATAGGATTGTTTCTGGTAGTTCTCGCACGCTTCCACGAACACCGTGGAAGGAGAAACCCTGTCCGGGGACAGGGTCATATCACGCGCGAGGAGGGCGAACCAGGCCACCGGCGGGAAGTATGCGGTGGACAGGAGCACTACTTGCGAGGGGCGCGGGGGCGGGAGATGATGCCCCGCTTGGAGGAGCGGATGAAAGAGAGGATGGTGTCCCGCTCTTCCGTCTTCGGGAAGTTCGCCTCGATGTAGGCCACGGCGTCGCTGACGTTCATTCCCTGGAAGTACAGGGCGTCGTAGATGTCCTTGATCTGGTTGATCTGCTCCTCGGAGAAGCCGCGGCGGGACAGTCCCACGCGGTTCACGCCCTCGAAGCACACCGGTTCGCGGCCGGCCAGCACGTACGGCGGGACGTCCTTGACGATCTTGAATCCGGCGCCCACCATCGCGTGCGTGCCGATGTGGGAGAACTGGTGCGCCAGGGTAGCGCCGCCCAGGATGGCCCAGTCCGCGACCTCCGTCTCGCCGGCGAGGGCGACATGGCTCACGAGGATGCAGTGGTTGCCAATCTCGCAGTCATGGGCGATATGGACATAGGACATGACGAGCGTGTCGCTGCCCACCTTGGTCACGAACTTGCCGCTGGCCTTCGTGCCGCGGTTGATGGTGGCGCACTCGCGGATGGTCACCCGGTCGCCGATCTCCACCCTGGTCACCTCGCCTTCGTATTTGAGGTCCTGCGGGATGGCGCCCACGACCGCGCCCGGGAAGACGGTGCAGTCGCTGCCCATTTTCACATAGGAGAAGATGACGGCGTGCGGGAGGAGCTTGCAGCCGTCGCCGATTTCGACGTAGTCGTCGACAAAGACATAGGGGCCGATTTCGATGTTGTCGCCGAGCTTGGCGTTGGGGCTGACAGTGGCGAGCGGATGGATCTTATTCATGGACAATGATTTATTTCAGGATGGCGCGAAGGGCTTTCGCGGCCTGGGTATTGAGGTGGTGGCCGGGCTTGAACGCCGTGATGCGGGCGTTCAGCCGGCCGCCGGCGAGGCGGAAGTCTCCGAGGAGGTCCAGCAGCTTGTGCCGGCCGCACTCGTCCGGAAAATGAAGTTGCAGGTTGTTCAGGTAGCCCTGGTCCGTGACCGTCAGGTCCGGCATATCGAGCAGGGTGGCGATGGAGGACAGCTGTTCCGCGCTCACGGGATGCTCCACGATGACGATGGCGTTGTCCACGTCCCCGCCCTTGATGAGATTGTTCTTGAACAGGTACTCGATTTCGTGGAAGAAGCAGAAAGTGCGGCAGACGCCGATCTCATGGGCATAGTCCACGGTCTCGTCCCAATGGGCGGACTGGACGCCGAGGATGCGGGAGCCGAAGTCCACGGTGATGTCCGCGGAGGGGGCGTCGGCCGGTTCGATCCGGATCCAGGAGCCGGTCTTTCCGTCCCGGATTTCCAGCGTCTGGGGAATGTCGATGTAGACGCGGGGGACACCCTGGTCCACGAGGCCGTCGGCCAGGAACGCTTTCACGTACGGGCCCGCGCTGCCGTCCAGGATGGGGACCTCGCGGTTGTCCAGCTCGACGAGGGCGTTGTCCACGCCGAGGCCGGAGAGGGCCGACATGATGTGTTCGATGGTGACCGCCTCGGCCTCACCGCAGGAGATGGTGGTGCTGCGGGCGGTGTTGGAAACGTTTTCGGCGAGGGCGTCGAAGACCGGGCCGCCGGGAAGGTCCGTGCGGCGGAACTTGATGCCGTGGCCCGCGGGGGCCGGCGAAACGGTCATATGGGAATAAGTGCCTGTGTGAAGGCCTTTTCCCTCGAACCGGTAGGTCTTGGAGAGCGTATGCTGGTTGCGGTCCATACTGCAAAGATAGGGAAAAACTGCGGACCGCCCAAATCTACTCCTGTCCGCTCTGCCGGAACTTGGCGTAGGCCTTCAT